>JAGUVT010000114.1 GCA_020062745.1 Deltaproteobacteria bacterium | reverse complement strand
TTTTTTTTCGTAAATCCACATACCCTCGTTCCCTCCCGTTTAGTAATCCATTTCCCACGGCCACGGCTCTTCTAACCAGCGCCAGGGGTAATCGCTGGTAGAGCAACCGAATGACATCAGCGGCCCGTAGTTTCTTTCGTATTCTCTTTTCAGTTCGTTCAGCCGCATGGTTATATTATTATAGTCCGCAAGCGGTTTCTGCTCGTCAGGATGGGTGTCCAGGTAAAGGTTTAAGTCAACAGCTACAAACTCCAGTTCCTGGATTTGTTTCAACATGCCCGGAATATCCATATTTTAAGGCCTCCCTTGCAAGTTTAATTTATGTTGTAAGGGCGATACAGTTCGGGGAAAATGGTCCCTTTTACCAGCGCCTCGCCGGGGCTGAAAGTCTGCCCGTACTTCTGCCACGGCACGCACGCTTCGGCCAGCTTGTGATGGCCGGGCATGGGCGGGTGTGGAAGCGGTTCGGGTTTCTGCGGGTAGTCGGCCGGAGGGTGAGAATGGTTTGGTGGGAAAGGGCCGAAGAAATGTCTTTTCATTAATTATCCATACCTCCCATATTATTTTATTTATGCTATGCACTACCATGTAATAATGTTCTTTTAAAAATATTTTCCGGGGCTGGCAGGGAAAATATAGTTTCTGTAGAAGAAATGTATATATTTTGTACACAGGCTGTTAATAAAGCTGGGGATGGTGTGTTCTTATAAAGATTGAAATCAGGGGGGCGGAGAAGCTTAGCTTCCGTGAGCGGCAGGTGGTAGTTCTGAAGGAGATAGGCTATTCTACCGAAAACATTACCCGTCAGCTGGGTTTAAGTGCTGGCACTGTGGCTACCCTTTATAACCGTGCCAGAAATAAGGGATACGAAGTGGTTATCGTTATTCCCGGTAGCAGCATGGGATTATTCGGGATAAATGATGAGGAGGAAACAAAATAGTGCCCCGGCCGGAGAAAAAATCACCAAAAAAAATATCTTCCTTACCGCTGGCAGGTGTGAAAAAGCGAAAGTTTTCCCGGTCTTCCCGCAACAGGTTACCTGCTCTCCTGGTGCTGATGTTTCTGGGGTATTTGGTTTTTTCTTTTAGTATCCAGTTTGGCCGACTTTCTGTAATGCAAAAAAAGCTGCAGGAAGTTCAAGATGAGATCCAGATGATGCAGCAAAAGAATGCTTCTCTCCAGGAAGAATTGCGCAAGATGCAGAGTGATGCTTACATCGAAAAAGAGGCCAGGGAAAAGCTTGGCTTGATCAAGCCGGGCGAAACCAGGATAGTGCCCGTCCAGCCCGGCAGGTACGGGAGCCGGCCTGCTCCTCCGGCCAAAACCGACTACGGGGCTAATTGAATCAGCCCAAAGTATCGGTATATCTTGACATTCTCCAATTAATTCGCATATAATTACCTTACGGTAAGTTTTAGGGGGGAATGTTCTTAGTTATGCCGGTTGATCTGGGAAGTGTCCTGGAGGGTGTTGTCAGCGGCATCACCAATTTTGGGGCTTTTATTGAGCTGCCAGGAGGAGAGACTGGCCTTGTGCATATTTCGGAAGTGGCGGAGGTTTATGTTAAGGATATACGAGATTTTTTAAAAGTTAACGACCGGGTTTTGGTAAAAGTAATTTCTGTCGACCCAAAGGGAAAAGTTGGGTTGTCGATAAAGCAGGCCGCCTCTAATGTTAATCCTCAGCGAAAAAGAATACAGACTACTTTTGAAGAAAAGCTGTCTAAGTTTTTGAAGGAGAGTGAGGAGCGACAGCAGTATTTGAAGAAAAGTACCGAGGCCAAGAGGGGAGGCCGCGGTTCGGGCCGGCGTTTGGAGTAAGTCCCTGGTAGGGTAGTTCTAGGGTTGCTTTTATCAGGGGGCTTAAGTAAGTATAATTCCTCAGGGTAGCTTATGACTGTTCAAAGGTATTTTTAAAAAGCTTGTCAAGGCAAAAGCATCCGCGGATATATCCAGAGAGGTGCTTTTCTTGTTTTGGGGGAAATGTTTTGGAAAAGGTTGCTGCAATTGATATCGGTACCAATACCGTCAGGCTGTTGGTAGCAAAAATAGACAACGGCCGGTTACAGGTGCTGGAAACAGGATTGGTTGCCACTCGCCTGGGGGAAGGTATTGGCACAGGCGTATTGTTATCCGGAGCAATAGAGCGAACGATAGAGGCGTTGCGCTATTTTTTAACCGTTGCTGGACGCCGGCGGGTGGACCGGGTGATAGCGGTGGCCACCAGCGCAGTACGGGATGCCGCCAATCGCGAGGAATTTTTGCACCGGGTAAAAAGAGAAGTGGGATTAACGGTGCGGGTGCTTTCCGGTGTCGAAGAGGCCTGCCTCAGTTACCGGGGGGTGATGGCCGGCTTGCTGGTAGATATGAGCAGCGCGGTGGTGCTGGATGTTGGCGGCGGGAGCACAGAGTTGATCTGGGCGGCTGATGGGGGGCCTGATTACCGGAGTATCAACGTCGGTGCGGTAAGGGTGACGGAGGGGAAATATGGGAGGCCGGAAGTAGCGGCTATTCTGGAACCGGTCCTGGCCGAAATGCGCCGGTTTTCGTTGCCATCGTTAATTGGGGTGGGTGGAACGGTCACCACTCTGGCGGCAGTAGCGCAAGGCCTGACTGTTTATAGCCCGCAGAAAATACACGGCTATTGTTTGTCTTCGGAATGGGTCAGTTTTATTTTGTGCCAACTGGAATCCTTGAGTCCGGCTGAACGCAGGCTGGTACCCGGCTTGCCGCAGGCCTGGGCGGATATTATTGTGGCCGGTACTTTAATAGTTGAACTGGTAATGAAAGGGCTGGGACAGGAATTACTGACAGCAAGTGAAACCGGTATCTTACATGGCATATTGCTGGAAGAGGTCGAAAGAAAAAAGTATTAAACTACCAAAGATGACAACATTTTCACGCTCCTTATATTATAATAACCGTATCGGGTTATTGGTGTAAGGGGTGTATCTATTGTTTGAGGAGGTCGAAATTTACCCGTACCGCCGGATTCTTGCGGGCAAGAAAAAGAAAAAAGCGGTTAGAAGATTCAGAGGGAATAAAAAACATTTTTTAAAAAGCCTGACAGGGCAAGCTGTTACACCGGCAGTACTGGCTCTCTGGTGTGCCGGGTTCTTCCTGGGCCGGGCCATTTTATTTGGCGAACTGGCGCCTTTCGGAGTAGCTTATATTGCTGCGGCAATGGAGGTTTTTGGCCGGGCCGGGCTGGGTACCATACCGGCTGTAATTTTAGGGTTGGTTTCCGTTAGCCGGGGTTTACCGTTATATAGTTCTATTTTAGCTGCTGTTGGCACCTTTCTGCTGTTACGGACAATACCGGCGGGGGTAAAGAAGCCCTGGCTGGTTGTGCCGGGGCTGGTAGCAGCAGTCACAATTATTGTTAAGATATCGATACTGGCTTTTATTTACCCCTCACCTTATGATTATTTTAGAGTTTTGTTCGAAGCCGTTTTTGCCGCCCTTTTAACCCTGGTATTTTTACCTGCCCTGCTGGCGCTGAAAAATGTAAAGCGCCCTTTTTCACGGGAGGAAATATTTTATCTTATCTTACTCTTAGGGGGATTGGTCGCCGGTATCGGTGAATTGAGAATAAATATAATCAGCCTGAAGGAAGTGCTAAGCGGGCTAGCTATTTTACTGGCAGCTTTTATCGGTGGCAGCGGGATGGGTGCGGCAGCCGGAGCGGTAATGGGTATTATCTCCGGCCTGGTTTACGTAGCAGCGCCAACTTTAATCGGGACATATTCTTTTGTCGGCCTTTTGGCCGGGCTGTGCCGCAGCTTTGGGCGGGCCGGGGTGGCGGTTGGTTTCTTGCTGGGCAACATTATCCTCTCGGTTTATGTTATCGATTACGGTAATTTCACTGTTCTGCTTGTCGAAACCGGTTTGGCCGCCTTCTTATTTTTAGTAGCTCCGCCTTTACTGGTTGAGAATTTGCAATCATTGGCCGGTATGCCGCTTGAGAATGTTTTAAAGCAAGAAGTTTTACTGAAAGAGGCGCTGGGAGAACGGTTCCATAAGTGGGCACGGGTGTTTAGAGAAATTTCCCGCAGTTTTGAACAAGTGTCGTGTACTGTGCAAAAAGATGATCAGGGACAGGGGTTGCAGAAACTGCTTCACCTGACCGGTAAGAAGATCTGCTCTGATTGTATCCTGTATCAAACCTGCTGGGAGAGAGAATTGTACAAAACCTACCAGGGTTTGCTGGACTTTTTGGCTCTGAAGGAGACGTACGGGAAGGCCGGTCCGGAAGACTTCCCGGACGAACTCCGGCGCCGCTGTCTGCGGTTAAAGGAGTTGGCGATAGCAATTGACTGTTTGTATGAGACTTGTTTGGCCAACCGTTACTGGTACCGGAGGTTGTTGGAAAATGGTACCGTTGTTTCCGAGCAGCTGAGGGGAGTAGCAGATATTTTAGAAAACCTGCCGGGTGAATTTGAGATATATAAAGGTGATACCGGCCCTGTCCTGAGAAGAAGACTAAAGGAGATGGCGGTTCAGGTAGAAAATTTGACGGTGGATCGCCGGCCGGATGGGGCTGCTGAAATTTCTGTTACCAAAGCTCCGTGTGGCGGCCGGCTTGAATGTCATGAAAAAATAGCGCCGCTTTTAACCAGTCTGGTTGGACAACCTTTTTATTTAGCGGCCACAGGCTGTACCTGGCGTGAGGGAGAGGGAAATTGTAGTTTTAAGCTTTTTCCGGCTTTAAATTATGCTGTAGCTCTAGGGTTGGCTGGTATTGGCAAAGGAGGCAGCTTTGTTTCCGGTGACTGTTATTCAGTTTTCGATCTCAGAGGAGGACGGCTGGCGCTGGCTTTAAGTGACGGTATGGGGGTCGGTCCGCAGGCTGCTCTGGAGAGCGGTGTCACTGTTTCTCTTTTGGGCAGCCTTTTGGAATGCGGTTTTAGCCAAAACATGGCGGTAAAAACCATAAATTCAGTGCTGGTACTGCGTTCTGCAAGAGAAAGTTTTGCTACAGTAGACCTGGCGGTGATTGATCTAAATAACGGAGAGGCGGACTTTATTAAAATAGGTGCTCCGGCTTCTTTTTTGATTCGCGGGAAACAAGTGATGCGGGTAATAGCTAACTCTTTACCGGCAGGTATCCTCGAGGATATAGAAGTGGCTTCTGAGAAAGCGGAACTTTTGCCGGGTGACGTGCTGGTTATGGTTACCGATGGTGTTCTGGATGCCGGCCGTCAGTTGGAGGATAAGGAGGAGTGGCTGGCTGGTGTATTACAGGGTGTTGCCGGCCTGCCCGTACAGGAAATGGCTGAACTGATCTTAAAACTGGGACAAACGAAAGCCGGCGGTATTGCTAAAATACCTGATGATATGACTGTGCTGGCTGCCCGGTTGATAAAGCAGAAAACACGGGCGATCTAAAAGATCGCTTGCTGACCGCTGTTAGCTGCTTTGGAGAGATTGCTATGCTTGCCTTAAGGTCGCTTGTAATGGTAAAATGAGGTTTGTCAATAGTCTGGCGCGATCTGAAAGATCGCTTTTTCTTTTATCGAATCTTTGGATAAAGGGCAGGAAAAATTTCGCTTGGTGTTGAAGTTAAATTGCTTAATGTGCCGGTGTCCGTGACTTAAACAGAAGGGGTATGACAGATGTGGACATTATTGAGAAGGTGCGCTTGACAATTCAACGTTATCAGATGGTAAAGCAGGGCGATAAAGTAGTGGTTGGGGTTTCTGGGGGAGCAGATTCTGTTGCCCTGTTATATATCTTAAATCGTATCCGCAGCGAACTGGGGATTTCTCTTCATGTGGCGCATTTAAACCATATGATGAGGGGAGCTGATGCTGATGCTGATGCCGAATTTGTATCCGATCTCGCTGGTAGTTATGGTTTACCGGTTACTTTAAAAAGGTTTGACGTTTTGGCTTACCAAAAAGCAACACGACTTTCTATCCAGGTAGCGGCCAGGGAAGCACGCTACTGTTTTTTTCAAGAAGTTGTTGACCAGGTTGGGGCAAAACGGGTGGCGCTGGCTCATCATGCCGACGACCAGGCAGAAACTATTTTAATGAACTTTCTCAGAGGAACAGGACTGGCGGGGTTAAAAGGTATTCTCCTGGTACGGGATGATCTCTACATTCGTCCTTTCCTGGGTGTAAGACGCCGGGAAATCGAGGCCTTCTGTCAGTCTGAGGGTGTTATCAGCCGGCAGGATATTTCAAACTCAAAGCAGGTTTACACGCGTAACCGGATCAGGTTGCATCTTTTGCCTCTTTTGGAAAAGGAATATAACCCGGCGCTGGTTTCGTCCCTGGTAAGGTTGGGAAATGTTTGCCAGGCTGAGGAAGAATATTTAGAAGCCCAGGCAAATTCAGTTTTTCAGGAGGCTTTAATGAAACTCCCGGATGAGGGGGTAAGACTTTCCCTTTCTGTCATTAAAAATCAGCCTGTTGCTTTGCAGCGCCGGGTGTTACGGCTGGGATGGCAGGCTTTGACCGGCAGCCGGCAGAATTTATCCTTTCGGCATGTAGAAGCGGCCCTGGCACTGGTAGAGAATGGATCTACCGGTTCTTATATTGTTCTGCCGAGAGGGGTAAAGGCCAGTAAAACTTATAATAGTATTGATTTTTTGCTAAATGAGAAGGTATTGACAGTACCTTTCTATGTTTACCCGCTGGCAATTCCCGGCAATACTTATATTCCGGAGCTGAATAAAACCATTTATGCAGCTATTTTACCTAAAGACAGGATGGGTGATCCGAAGATGTTGCCGCCTGAGGAGGCGCTGATAAATTATGATCAGGTGACAACACCGTTATTTGTCCGCCGGCGCCGGCCGGGAGATGTTTTCAGGCCTTATGGCCTGGTTAGTAAAGTTAAGCTTAAGGACTTTCTGATCAAGCAAAAAGTGCCCCAGGCAGAAAGGGACTGCATTCCTCTCATATGTACTGCGGAAGATATTATTTGGGCGGCAGGAGTACGCCTGGCGGAGAACTGGAAAGTGACCGGGGAAGCTGCCAGGGTACTTTATTTAAGGTTGCTTGCCGGCCAGGTATGAAATAAATATGGGGCGAATTGCTGCTATAGTAAATTGTAACAAGATGAAGAATATGATAAAATACATAAGGCGTGGTCTTTTTTAGAGGCAGTTTTTGAGGTAAAGAACAAGCTTTGTGCGAATTTAACCTCCAGGTTTGAGAGGAGTGTCTTTGTTGAGTAAGGTTGTAAAAAACCTTAGTATTTACCTGTTGATCGTGCTGGTAATTATTGCTTTAATCAAATATACTACTCCGGCCAAGGATACACCGGTAGCCTTGAGTTATAGCAAGTTTTATGAAGATCTCAAGCAGGGACAGGTTAAAAGCGTGGTAATTCAGACAGAAAATTTGACCAACCTGATCACCGGAGAAAAAAAGGACGGTACCAAGTTTGAGACTAAAGGACCGGCAGCCGATGGCGATCTTTATACCTTGCTTAAAGAGAAGGGGGTGGACTGGAAAAGTGAACTGCCGCCCCAACCTGGCTGGTGGACCAGCCTGGCTACCACCCTGTTGCCGATCTTGCTGTTCGTGGCCCTTTTCTTCTTCTTGATGCAGCAGACCCAGGGCAGCGGTAACCGGGTGATGTCTTTCGGTAAAAGTCGTGCCCGCCTGCATAGCGACGAAAAGAAAAAGGTTACTTTTTCCGATGTGGCCGGGGCCGATGAGGTCAAGGAAGAACTGGAAGAAATAGTAGAGTTCCTGAAAAATCCAAAAAAGTTTGCCGAACTGGGAGCCAGGATTCCAAAGGGAGTGCTTCTTTTCGGGCCGCCGGGCACCGGCAAAACCCTTTTGGCCCGTGCCGTGGCAGGTGAGGCAGGGGTGCCTTTTTTCAGCATCAGCGGCTCGGATTTTGTAGAAATGTTTGTCGGCGTGGGCGCCTCCAGGGTCAGGGACTTGTTTGATCAGGCCAAGAAAAACGCTCCCTGTATTGTTTTTGTCGATGAAATCGATGCTGTCGGGCGGCAGCGGGGGGCCGGCCTGGGCGGTGGTCATGACGAGCGTGAGCAAACCCTCAACCAGTTGCTGGTGGAAATGGATGGTTTTAGCCCGAACGAAGGGATAATCATTCTGGCGGCCACCAACCGGCCCGATATTCTTGATCCGGCCCTGCTGCGACCTGGCCGGTTTGACCGGCAGGTGGTGGTCGATTCGCCGGATGTGAACGGACGCAAGGAGATTCTTAAGGTGCACATTCGCGGTAAGCCGCTGGATGACAACGTCAACCTTGACGTATTGGCCCGCCGCACGCCGGGCTTTACGGGCGCCGACCTGGCCAACCTGGCCAATGAGGCGGCCCTGCTGGCGGCCCGCCAGAATAGAAGAAAAGTTACCATGGCTGATCTGGAAAGTTCCATCGAACGGGTGATTGCCGGACCGGAGAAAAAGTCCAAGGTAATTAGTGAAAGGGAAAAGCGCCTGGTCTGCTATCATGAGGGCGGCCATGCGGTGGTGGGCTACCTGCTGCCCAACACCGACCCGGTGCACAAGGTTTCGATTATTCCCCGCGGCCGGGCCGGTGGGTACACCTTGCTTTTGCCCACGGAAGACCGTTACTATGCCACCAAGTCGCAGCTTTTAGACCAGGTAACCATGCTGCTCGGCGGCCGGGTGGCGGAGGCGCTGGTTCTGAAAGAAATAAGCACCGGGGCGCAGAACGACCTGGAGCGCTCAACGGAAATCGTGCGGCGGATGATCATGGAATACGGCATGAGCGATGAAATCGGCCCCCTTACCCTGGGTCGCAAACAGGACACCCCGTTTTTGGGCCGCGATCTTTCCCGGGACCGCAATTACGGCGAGGGCGTGGCCAGCGCTATTGATAAAGAAGTGCGGGATACAATCGACCGTTCCTACAATACGGCCAAGGAACTGCTCGAAAAGCACATTAAAACCCTGCACTTGGTTGCCGACACCCTGTTTGAGAAAGAAACCATTGAAGCAGAGGAATTTGCCGCCCTGATGAAGCAGGCCGGTGAGGAAGAACATCAACCTTAAAGATATAGCATATATGGGGGCTGGGAAATGGAACGTACTTTTTTAATGATCAAGCCGGACGGGGTGCAGCGCAATCTTACCGGTGAAATTATCGGCCGCATCGAAAAAAGGGGTCTGAAGATTATCGCTTTGAAGATGCTGCGGCTCAGCCGGGAACTGGCCGAAAAACATTACGGCGAACATAAAGGGAAAGGTTTTTTTGAGCCGCTGGTGGAATACATTACCTCCGGGCCGGTGGTGGCCATGGTGCTGGAAGGCAAGAGCGTGATCAGTACGATGCGGGATATGATGGGAGCCACCAATCCCTTGCAGGCGGCAGTTGGCACCATCAGGGGCGCCTATGGCCTGGACATCGGGCGCAACGTGGTGCACGGCTCCGATTCGCCGGCCAGCGCCGCAAGGGAAATCGCCCTTTTCTTTAAAGAGGAGGAACTGGTAGACTATACCAGGGACCTGGACCGCTGGATTTATGAGTAAATTGAGCCGTCGGCAATCAGCGGCCGGGCAGTGTTATTCCCGGGACGGTTTTATTAAAATTGTCTTCGACAACAATACCTCCACTAAAAAAATGCCTGAGTAATAGCAACGTATAACTTCGCCCGTGTGGTTTCCTCTAACTGGCAGTTACCAGAGCATAACCACTTAACGGCGGTCATCGTTGCTGCGAGTTCTTCCGCTTCCCATTCTGAGTGAACGGCAAATCCGGCAGAGTTTACCCACATTGCCGCGCCGTTGCAGAAACTGTTATAGGGCTCGGGGTCTTCGCTGAACACTCACCGATAGAACATACCGCCGAATCAGCAGTTCGGATACTTGCGCCCGATTTTCTGCATATACTTGACGGTTAGGTCGGAAAGCAGGGCGTGGTAGTTGTGGTCATAACCGCAAGCGGTCGGCTCTTTGGATTTCGCCGCTTCCATAATTGCCTTGGCAACGGCAAGGATCATCATGCTGTCGTCGGTGGCAAAGCAACCTTCGGCGAACAGTTCAAAGTCCTTGCTCTTGTGGTTGTTGAATTCGAAACGCGACCCTACGATGTCGCCGATAATTGCTCCAAGCATAACAGCGCCCCCTCCTTACCAAGCAAATGAACCTTCGGGTATGTTCGTAATAACAATTTCTTTTCCCCGAACACTGCCGCCTACGTTATGCTGAATGCCGTACTCTGTTATATGGTACTGCTTATAGATGTCTCGAATCAAGTCGCAATCATCGTATGTCACAATCCATCGGGTTTTACCTAACCCGGCGTAGCCGGAACCAAAAAGGTTTTTAACATACCATGCTGAAATATATTAGAAAATAATCTCAGCATGGAGACAAACAAATGTTACTCA
>JAGUVT010000119.1 GCA_020062745.1 Deltaproteobacteria bacterium | reverse complement strand
CCTCGATTCTTTTTGTTTTAATGGCGGTGGTCGGCGGGCTGGGCAGCATCTGGGGTCCTCCGGTGGGGGTGGGGTTGATCGTAGCC
This sequence comes from Deltaproteobacteria bacterium, assembly GCA_020062745.1. Classification (GTDB taxonomy): domain Bacteria; phylum Bacillota; class Desulfotomaculia; order Desulfotomaculales; family JAGUVT01; genus JAGUVT01. The sequence continues at coordinate 2,225 of JAGUVT010000119.1, read as the reverse complement.
CTCTCGGAAACGCTGCGCTGGGCGGTACCGAAGCTGCTGCCCGAGGCGGGAGGCGAGTTTGAGATCGTTTTCTTCGGCGTTATTTTGGTGCTGGTTGTGCTTTTGCGGCCGGAAGGTCTCTGTGCCGTGCGCAGGCCGGCGCTGATGTCCTCACCTGACGCTGATCGAAAGGAGGGGACTAAAACTGCTGACAGCAACCGGCTTGACCAAATCCTTCGGCGGGCTGACCGCTGTTAAGGCTCTTAGCTTTGATGTGGGTCCGGGAGAAATAGTAGCCCTGATTGGACCGAACGGGGCTGGTAAAACCACTGTTTTTAATATGATTACCGGTGTTCTCGAACCCGATTCCGGCCGGGTTGAGTTCAAAGGAGTGCGTTTGAACGGCCTCAGGCCGGACCGGATAGCTGCCCTTGGGATCGGGCGCACCTTTCAAAACCTGGAACTTTTCAATACGATAACGGTAATCGAAAATGTAATGGCCGGTTTTTACCTCAAGGGCCGGACCGGTTTTCTCAAGGCGCTGTTGCGCTGGCCCGGCTCCCGCCGGGAGGAAAAAGAGTTTCGCATGAAGGCCGAAGCTCTTCTGGCCAGGGTGGGGCTGTTGGAACAGGCTGACGAAATGGCTGCGAACCTGCCGTTTGGCAGCCAGCGGCTGCTGGAAATTGCCCGGTGTCTGGCTTTTGAGCCGGAACTGATCCTGCTGGATGAGCCGGTGGCCGGCCTGAATGCGGGGGAAAGCCGGGAACTGGTTGAATTTTTAAGAGAACTGCGGGATCAGGGCCGGGCTTTGATCCTGGTAGAGCATGATATGAATACGGTCATGGATGTGGCCGACCGGGTGCTGGTGCTCGACTTCGGCTATAAAATCGCCGAAGGTACGCCGGCTGAAGTGCAGAGCAACCCGGCCGTCATTGAGGCTTACCTGGGCGGGGAGGATGTAGCGTGTTAGAGGTCCGGGGTATTACGGTTTATCGCGAAAGCGTCCTGGTTTTACGGAATCTTTCTTTTAAAGTAAAGCGGGGGGAACTGGTAACCCTGCTGGGCGCAAACGGCGCCGGCAAAAGCACCTTGCTGGGCGCCCTGGCCGGCCTCTACCGGCCGCTGTCTGGGGAAATATTGCTTGAGAACCGTGCCATTACGGGAAAACCGGCGGAGCGGGTGGTGCGGCAGGGAGTCAGCCTGGTGCCGGAGCGCCGGCAGGTTTTTCACAGCCTTTCGGTGCGGGATAATCTTTTGCTCGGCGCCTATCACTGCTTCCGCCGGAAGAAGGAAAAAATCGAGGCGGCTTTGCAGGAGGTGCTGAACATTTTCCCGGCCTTGCAGGAGAAAGTAGCCCAGCCGGCCGGCACTTTAAGCGGCGGTTTGCAGCAGATGCTGGCCATCGGGAGGGGACTGATGTCCGATCCGAAGCTGTTGATGCTGGACGAACCTTCGGTAGGGCTGGCGCCGATGGTCGTTCAGGAGATAATGACCATCCTCGCCGGATTGAAAGAACAGGGCAAGACCATTATCCTGGTGGAGCAAAACGCCCGAGCTGCCTTAAAGGTAGCCGACCGGGCCTGGATTGTCGAGCGGGGAGAGATTGTTTTAAACGGGCGCCCGGATGAGTTGTTCGATAACGAAAGAGTCTGGCAGGCTTACCTCGGCAACTATCAGAAGGTGGTCCGGCCGGCTGCCTTGTAAACCGGATTCTTCTGTTATATGACGATATAATACTCAGGCTTGATCTTTTACAATTCTTTTGTTATAATAAGTGAGGCTCGTTAATACTGGTGAATGTAACAGAAACCTTCCGAATGCCCTGGCTCCGGGAAGTTTGTGAATACTTCCCCGGGACGGGTACTATTATAGTGGAGGTTTTTTATGTTTAGTGACAAGGTTCTAAGTTGCAAGGATTGTGGTTGCGAGTTTAGCTTTTCTGCTTCGGAACAGGAGTTTTACACTGAAAAAGGGTTTGCCAACGAACCCGGACGTTGCCCCGAATGCCGTTCTGCCAGAAAGGCACAAACCCGATCGAACAGAGGCGGTTACGATCGCGGAGAGCGCCAGATGTATTCCGCCGTTTGTTCCGCTTGCGGGAAGGAAGCTACGGTACCTTTTCAACCTACTGGCGACAAACCGGTATATTGCCGTGAATGTTTCCAGCCTCGCAGCCGTCAAAGCTGGTAACCGAACACCGGACGAAGCCTTCCCCGGATAAGTAACAGCGGGGAAGGCTTTTTTGT
>JAGUVT010000017.1 GCA_020062745.1 Deltaproteobacteria bacterium | reverse complement strand
CGAACAGCATAACTCAAAATGCATTCCTCGTCCAGCGGTTTAACAAACCGGGCATTGATTACTGCTGCCCGAATCCCCTCGTCTGCCAGCAATCCGGCTGCTTTCCGGGCAACTTCAACCATACTTCCCACTGCCAGAAAAGTAACATCTTTACCGTCCAGCAACACCTCAGCACGTCCAACCGGCAAAATCTCAAAATTATCTTCCAACAAACAGCCCACACCCTTTCGACGCGGGTACCGGACAGCAACCGGTCCGGGGTGGGAAACAGCAGTAGCCAGCATGTTTTGCAGCTCATTTTCATCTTTTGGAGCCATAACAACCACATTCGGAATATGACGAAGATAAGAAAAATCATACAACCCCTGGTGAGTAGCCCCGTCCTCTCCCACTATGCCGGCCCGATCAATTGCCAGGGTTACCGGCAATCTTTGCAAACATACATCATGCAGTATCTGATCGTAAGCACGCTGCAAAAAAGTAGAATAAACCGCAACTACAGGCCGGTACCCGCCGGCAGCCAGGCCGGCGGCCAGAGTAACAGCATGCTGTTCAGCAATCCCAACATCAAAGAAACGGCCGGGGAAAAGCCTGGCAAACTGGTTCAAACCTGTTCCTCTGGTCATCGCTGCCGTTATGGCGACGATTCGCCCGTCACTTTCAGCCAGCCTTACTATTGTACGGCCGAAAACTTCTGTATAAGAAGGAGGCGCTCCGTTATCCTCTACCGCTTTTCCTGTGGCCACATCAAACGGGCCGATACCGTGAAACCGGTCCGGACAGGACTCAGCAAAGCTATAGCCTTTACCTTTTTTGGTAACTACATGCAACAATACCGGGCCTTTGATCGACTTTACCTGCTGAAGAACACGAATCATCGCCTTCAGATTATGCCCGTCAATGGGCCCCAGATAAATGAAACCCATTTCTTCAAAGAACATCCCCGGAACCACAAGATATTTAAAACTATCCTTTAATCGTTCGGCAACTCTAAAAAAAATCGACCCGGCAGGGACTTTACGTAAAAGTTGTTCAAACTCTTCCTTGCCTTTAAAGTATTTAGGATTGGTTCGCAGTCGGCTCAAGTACCCGGCCAGAGCACCAACGTTATGGGCAATAGACATCTCATTATCGTTCAGCACCACAATCAAGTTCTTCTTCAAGTGCCCAGCATGGTTCAAAGCCTCAAAAGCCATCCCCCCGGTCATAGCGCCGTCCCCAATAACAGCTACTACCGAATATCTTTCCATATTTAAGTCACGGGCCGCGGCCAGGCCCAAAGCAGCCGAAATGGAAGTGCTGCTGTGTCCGGTACCGAAAACATCGTGCCCACTTTCTTCCGGCCTTGGAAAACCGCTTATACCTCCATAAAGACGCAGCGCATCAAAATGTTCCCTGCGTCCGGTAAGTAACTTGTGTGCGTAGCTCTGATGCCCGACATCCCAGACAATTTTATCAACCGGCGAATCAAAAACCCGGTGTAAAGCCAGCGTCAGTTCAACTACCCCCAGGCTTGGAGCCAGGTGACCCCCATTTTTAGCCGCCGTTTCAATTATCTGGCAGCGGATTTCTTCGGCCAGTTCCTGCAATTGAACCAGACTTAAAGAACGGATATCCCGTAATGAACGCATCTGTTCTAAGATTTTACTCAAACCTTACCCACCTTTTGCTTGCCTTTAAATCGCCGCTTTCGTAACAAACCAAAACCCATCAGACTCTCTAAACGGGCCAATACCTTTCCTGCAAAAAAAACTACATTATTAGGATTGCTGAGAGCAACTTTCTTACCGCCAGCCTTACCGGATACAATTATTGCCGCAATCAATGCGGTAAAAAAATATTTAGCCAAAACTGACCTGCCGGCAGTTCCAGTTTTAATAATTGGATAACAATGGATATCCCTAATGCCCCACTTACGGTAGTAGTAATATCACCGATTACATCATTACAGATATTGGCCACTTTGTCTGCATTGCAGATCAACTGCAGCCCCTGTGGAGCCCCCGGAATGCGCTTGGCGGCCTTAGCGTTAAAAGGTACGTGAGAGGCAGCCGTTACGGCCGTACCAAGTATGTCAGCGCCGATATTGACAATTATAATTAAAAATAGAAATATAAAAGATAACATCAGGTTATTTAATCTTGAAGTAAAAGTTTCTGAAAGCAGGGTAAAAATAATAGCACCCAAAAAGGAGCTAATGCCAACCAAAAAAATATACTTGCTCGAAACGGTAGACTTATTGTTACCCAAAAAAGCCACCTCATGTGGATATAACAAGATAAGTGATAACAGGCCGGATAAATATTGTGGCTTAGGTCCAGCAGGTTTTCCCAAACAGTCACCGGCTGTCGCCAAACCGGCGGTTTCCCTTTAAGCCCGTTTCCGGAACGTTGCCGCATCCGGGGCTGGATTACCACTCAGTCCACACTGCAATCTCCGGCCTGTTCTGGCAAACCAGACAGCCTAGGAGTTTTCCTCGACAAAACTTCCTTTCCCTAGCCTCTTTTGCAACAAGGGTTTCAACCACCAGGCCAACCGCCGCGGGCCCACGGCCGGCCGGCCTGTAAACCAGGAATCCTCCCATGCCACTCAAGGCAGGCTACGCTGCACGCAGTGGTAACCACATGCAGGTTTAATCCCAAGCCATAGCTTACCACCCCGGCGAAGCCGGAGTGAACACCACAAACTTGGGTCTCCACGAAGGCAGGGTCAACGCCTGCATGCCTTTGCAGGTCGCCCCACCTCCTTAACTCCCAGTACCAACCCCCAACTGGGCGTCAGCAGCCAGCACCAGGAACTTCATCGATGTGCCCTTAACGGATTTTTAGGCCCGCCTTCAAAAAAGCAGTTTTGACTAGGATACTGCATCACTTATCTAATTTATTTATATTATAGCACAAAAACCCGTATCAGCAAACATCATGCGAGTTCTCAAATATCGACAAAATTAAACCCTTCCATAATTATTCGAAAAGTATATAATCATATAGAGGTGTTATGACATGGAAAACAGCCAGTTGAAATGGCACTATGTTCCGGACAAAAATGGCAAACTAAAACATATTTTAATCCAGCCGGACATAAAACTCAACCCGCCTTTCCCCCCCAGTTACAATTCCGCACTACTTAAATCACCGGCCTGGACCAATAAGATCTGGCAAAAAATAAAAAAATTCTTTTATAATAATTCGATCTGATAGTCTACAACAGACACCATCCCCTGACTTTCGATGAGCCTGATAACGGCCGCAAATACTTTATGTGCATAAGTCCCCTCGTTACATACGAAAGAAACCCCGACAGTGGAGCGCTGCCAAAAGTCTTGTTCCCCCACTTCGGCTATGGAAACATTAAAGCGGGCCTTAACCTGATCAATAATGCTTTTAAGCACCCTCCTTTTATTTTTCAAAGTGTCAGCCTCACTTAAAAAAAGCTGTACTGTCATAATTCCTACAACCAATTTTTATACCTCACAAACGTTACCAAAGCTTAAAAATGATATTCCAATCTATTTTTTGCCGAAACCATCTTTAATTAAAGCTGGCTTGAAACCAACATAATCAGCGCTGACCAGATGGAAATTAATTCCCCAGGCGGTATCCGGCAAGCGTAACCTGCTGGCTTTTGCATGCAGATGCCCATAAACGACCCTCTTTACGCCATAATTTTCCAACACATCGATAAACTCAGAGCGCTCATGCCGGTCATTGGTCGGCATGAAATGCATAAGCACCGTTATTTCCAACCCTTCCGACTCACACCGGATACTCTTTAAGGAGTTCTCCAGGCGAATCAGTTCACGCCGGTAAATTTTCAGATCTTTTTCGGTAAAGCAGGAATCATTCGGGCAAAGCCAACCCCTGGTACCACAGACTACATTATCTCCCACAACTACATGGTCGTTCTGGATCACTTTCATATTCGGCGGCAATGCTAAACGTACCTGAGATAGACTCTGCCACCAGTAGTCGTGATTACCGGCTATCCCGATAATCAGACCCGGCAGATAACCTAAAAAATCCAGATCGTAGCGGGCTTCTTCTAATTTACGCGCCCATGAAAAGTCCCCGGGCATTAAAACCACGTCTCCGGGGCCTACTGTCTTAAACCAGTTATGATAAATTTTACGGTAGTGTTCATGCCATTCATCACCAAAAAGATCCATCGGCTTATAGACTCTTGCGGAATCCCAGTTGCCCGGGTCTACCACCGCACCAAAAGAAAGGTGAATATCGCTGATCCCCAATAACCTCAAAAATAATTTCCCCCGTACCCGGTTCCCTGAATATTCACATCATTGTCTTATTCGACAAATATTGTACCCGTTCCACCGGGCTGATGATACTGGTAATCCTCACGCCAAAATTCTCGTTAACTACCACTACTTCCCCTCTGGCCACCAGGGTTCCGTTAACTAAAACTTCTACCGGCTCGTCAACCATCTCTGCCAATTCTACAACTGCTCCCGGCGTAAGTTTTAAAACCTCTCTAACCGGTCTTCTGGTACGACCCAAAACAACAGTAACATTGAGCGGTATATCTAAAATCAGGTTCATTTTTTTCTGCTCTAAACCGTGTACCTGATACTCCGTTCCCTCTGCCTGTGGAACAGGTTCCGTTTTTGATGCCGCCCGACCTTGATCAGCAAGGCCCACTGTTTCTTCCGGCATTTCTTCCGGCATTTCTTCTTGCATCTCTCCCTGCGCCATACCCTTTTCTCCTGATAACCGGGAGTTCTCGGAAAAACGATTAAGAATCAGAGCAGACTGGGCACGTGCGGCATCAAGTCCCATAACCTGTAGTATTTGTGAATCCAAAACACCCTCTATAGTCATATGAAAGGATATAACCACTACTGAACCGCCGTTAAAGAGGTCAGGGTGTTCCACTCCTTCTTCCACCACATTTATCCGTGGCGGAGAAATCCCTATCTTCTGCTCGAACATGCTCGCCATAGCCGTAGCTGCAGAACTAATCATTTGATTCATCGCTTCCGAAGTAGCGCTGATCTGGAGTTCAGACAGTTTTTCTGTCTCCGAATCAGTTGCTTCGGTTTCCCCCATCATTAGGTTTGCTACCAGCGCCGCATCGGCAGTTTTCATAAGCAAAAAATTATTACCGTACAACCCTTCTGTAAAATCAACCCCGATGTTGATAAAGGGAAACGGGAAATCCCTAAAAATATCCTCCGGCGCACGGATCCTCACCTCAGGACTGGTAATAACTACTTTCCTGTTTATAAGCAGGGATAATGAAGTCGCAGCCGATCCCATGCATATATTGCCGATTTCCCCAAGCGCATCCTTTTCTTCCGCGCTTAAATCCATCAATTCCGACTGTTCCGGCTCTGCCTTATCGGCGCTAAGAAGCGCATCGATCTCTTCCTGACGCAGAAGTCGGTTCATCACACATACAACTCCCTTCGCTTACTAACGAAGTAACCTGAACAGCCATCTGATAGCCGACAGTACCGGGCTGGATTTTGAATTTTAAACGGTCATTAACATATAAGTCAAAATCTTGTTCGATCTTACAGTTCAACGGCAATACATCTCCTACCTGCAGCTGCAGAAAATCAGAAACTGTAATACTGGCATTCCCGGCGATTGCCTTCAGTTCCACCGGCGCTTTAAGCAACCAGTACTCCAGGAATTTTTCTTCCTCGCCACCAGATGGAGAAATATCATGAGTGTAGTACCGGTAATAAGAAGACAACTGGGTCAATACCGGCATCAAAACCACATGCGGCAAACATAAATTTAACAGCCCCCGGATAGTCCCGCCAATCACTGTGGTAAAAGTTATGACCGCCACGATCTCATTTAGAGAAATTATCTGATGCATACGGGGATTGGTTTCTAAAGATTCAATCTCCGGCGTAACGGAATAAACATCGGCCCAAGCATCACTAAGATTTTCTAATATCTTAACATTTAATTTTTTGATCACAGAAAGCTCTATGTCTGTTAAATCTCGCACCTTTTTAGGCATTTCTCCGGGACCGCCAAATAAAAGATCCAGTAAAGGGAAAACAAACTGGGGATTGGTTTCCATAATGGCAGCGCCTTTTAAAGGCTTTAAAGTAAATACTGTCAAAAGGGTTGGGCTGGGAACTGAACGGATAAAGTCATCAAAGGTAAACGAGTCCACCGACGCCACCCGGACAATAATAGGAGACCGCAAATAACCGGAAAGAAAGGTGGAGATCCGGCGGGCAAAGCCGTCATGAAGGGTTTCCAGTTTCCGCAAATGTTCTTTCGAGAACTTATTTGGACGCCTGAAGTCATAAGATTTATAACCGGTTTCTCTTTTTGTTTCTTTCAGGTCTTCAGCCTTCACCCGGCCGGTAGAAAGAGCCGCCAACAGCGAATCAATCTCAGCCTGAGATAAAATTTCCTTCATGTTTCCCTTCATAAAACACCCTCCGCTAACTTCTTGCCAGCACTCTTTCTATTGCTTGCAAGATACGATCCTGTTGAAAAGGCTTGACAATAAAATCCTTTGCCCCGGCCTGAATCGCTTCCATTACCATTGCCTGTTGTCCCATGGCGCTGCACATAATAATCTTTGCTTCCGGGTCAAACTGGCGAATATTTTTTACCCCTTCAACACCATCCATTTCCGGCATGGTTATATCCATCGTTACCAAATCCGGACGAAATTCCTTATAGAGCTCAACGGCTATAGCGCCGTTTTCAGCTTCACCGACCACTTCATAGCCATGTTTGCTGACAATATTCTTGATCATCATTCTCATAAAAGCAGCATCATCTACAATTAAGATACGCTTTCCCACCGGTAAATACCTCCTTTTTTAAGGGCAATTTTTGACCACATTCCGTCGTAACTTATCCCTAAAACGTTCCTGCTGTAAAACCTATGGATGAGAAAAGCTTATCCAGAGTAGCAGGATCAGCAAAAAAGAAAAAATGCCCGGTAATTTGTTCACAATCCTGCAAAAGGGAAGTCTCTATGAGCAATACCTGATCATCGGCATTATTAATAGTAACAAAACAGGAACTTAAGACAGCAGCAAGCATATCAAAAGCAAACATTGGCACAGTGGTGACAATGTTTAAGCTGGTCATGGCACAAATAGCATTTATAAAAGAGCCTGTTAAAACATTGCCAATTTCTTTGACTACCGATTCACCCATTTCGTCAAGCATGCCGGTGGTTCCTTTTTCTTGACCGAGCAACATGTCCACCAGATAAAAGGCGCTTTCTTGTTTAAAAATAAAAACAATTGTACCCGGAACATCACCCTCCACCCTTAAATAAACACAGGCAACTACTTCCTCAAGTCCGCCTACCAGGGGCAAAATTTCTTCAAAAAACAAGAAACCGGCCCGTGGAACCTTCATTTCTACTTTCGCATTCAGCATCTGGGATAAAGAGGTGGCGGCATTACCCAAACCAATATTGCCGACCTCTTGAAAAGCATCTAAAAATAACGGCGAAAGATTCATCTTTCTCTCACCCTTTCTATTTATCCTTGCGGTAAAAACCGGTAGCAACCCTGGTCAACCCCAGTTCAGCGTAATTCATAATTATTTCACTCCCTCCAACAAATAAAACTCCTCCGCAGTTAAGGCTTTGCACAAATTTTTCATTAAGCCGGTTTTGGCTTTCACGATTAAAATATATTGCCACGTTACGGCAAATAATTAAATCATAGCCGGTACGAAATACCCCGGTTAAAAGATCTTGAAACCGAAACATCACCTTTTCTTTAATTCTTTCTTTTAACAAAAAATCCTTGCCATCTTTTAGAAAATAACGATCAAGCCGGCCTTTTGAAACATTACGCACCGACTCGGATGAAAACCGGCCTTCCTTTGCTTTAACCAGAATCTTTTGATCCAGGTCGGTTGCTTCTAAAATATGTTTTTTACCCGGCGCCAGATCTTCTAAAATAATCGCTGCAGAATAAGGCTCTGCACCATCGGCGCAGGCAGCGCTCCAAACTTTTAAACCCGGTCTTTTTAGCAATAAATCAGGTAAAATCACTTCTTCTAAGAACCGGAACATCTTCGGATCCCTGAAAAACTCCGAAACATTAATGGTCAGGTTATCTAAAAAACAGTTAAGCACTGCCCGATCTCCAACCATCAACTGATAAAAATAACCATAATCGGCAGTACCGTAACGTCCCATCAAGGAATTAAGGCGTCGCTTTAACTGTTTCTCTTTGTATCCGCCGAGATCTATTTTAAATGAGTGCCTTATCCTCTCCTTAAATTCATCAAAATCCACTTTTAAATCACCTTTGCCGGCAAACCAGCGTAGCGCACATAAACTGAACCACTACTGGTGTCCAGGATTATTGTCCGTCCCCTGTTGCCGCCCGTATCTTCAGCAATCAGCTTGATTCCCAACTTTTGCAGAATCGCCCTGACCATTTCCGCATTACGCAAGCCAATATTCATCACAAAACCATTGTCACTCCCTGAAAACATCTGGGCTCCGCCGGCTATTTTAGCCTGCAGTAAACTTGATTTCCCTCCATTACCCTTAATCTCCGACACCAGCAGCGGTACGCCAAGGTCGGCAAATTTAGATGGTTTCTTAATACTGTTATGATTAAACTGGGTACTATCCGGAAGCATAACATGCAAAAGCCCCCCTATTTTTGCTACCGGATCATAAAGACTAACCGCAACACAAGATCCCAACCCTAAAGCAATCAAGCGGCCCGGACTGCTGGTAATCCTGTACTCAGCAATCCCGACCGGCGCTTCTTCAATAAAATTTGCCGGCTGCATTTAACCCTCCATCGGAAAACATTTCTAAAACCTGGTTATGTTATTCGCCATACCCCACATCTCATCAGCCGTTTTTACCAAACGAACATTCAATCCCAGAGCCCTGGAGGCTTCAATCAACTCTGCCATTTCCCCTGCCAGGTCGACATTAGAAGATTCCAAAAACCCCTGGTGAACTACCCCGAATTCTCCGGAGGAAGGCACGCCTTCTTGCAATGTCCCACTGGCCGGCGTGGGTTGATATAAATTCTCACCAACAGAAGCCAGACCGCCCGCATTCATAAAACTATAAAGCAATATTTGACCTGCTTTCTGTTCAGTCCCTTCCGCCATGATTACAAAAACGGCGCCATCTTTTCCCACCTTGACACTCCGGCAATTCTCCGGTATTTGTATTTCAGGAAGAATCCGGTATCCGGCACTGGTGGCTAAAAACCCGCTGTCATCCACCTTCAGGGAACCGTCCCTGGTAAAACAAGTCACACCTTGTGGCAACCCCACCTTCAAAAATCCTCCGCCCTCTATGGCTAAATCCAACTGCCGGTCCGTTTCCACCAACCCCCCTGATTGGAAGGACCGGTTGATACCTGCCACCGCCACCCCCAGGCCTTTCCGTATCCCCTGCTGATTCCCGGCACTTACCGGGACTCCTGAATCAACTATAGCCTGGCGCATGAGCTCAGTAAAATGAGGCCTGCTTCTTTTATAGCCGGCAGTATTCATATTGGCAATGTTATGGGCAACAGCATCGATCTCTACCTGCTGAGTATTAATACCGGCAGCACCATTACTCAAAGCTCCAATCAAAAACCGACACCTCCTGTTCAACATTATCGAAAAACCCTGCCCTGAAAATTACCCCTTATGACATGAGGTGATTATTTGACGCTGCCCACCTGGTTAACTGCCTTATCAAGCAGTTCATCTAAAGCTTTCACCACCTTCTGATTAGCTTCATAAATATGTATTATTCCAATCATATCAACCATTTCATCAGCCACCTGTACATTGGATCTTTCCAAATAACCCTGTTTAACCTTTAAATTGACCGTTTCCGCTTTTTGTACATCAGCCGGCGCAACATAATAGTTGTTTTCCAGCTTAACCAGCCTTTCTTTAAAAGCAGCCAGCGCCAGTCTGTCTATTACCTGGCCCTTGCTCCGCACCTCCCCATCAGAGCTAACCTTAAATTCTCCTTCACCTACTGCAATCGGGCCATTCTCACCCAAAACAAGATCTCCCCGGGAAGTAGCCAGGCAACCGTCCTGATTTAACGTAAAAGAGCCGTCCCTGGTGTAACGAGTTCCTTCTTCAGTATTAACAGTAAAAAAGCCGTCGCCTTCCAGGGCCAGATCAGTTGGATTAAAAGTCTCTTGCAACGGCCCATTACGCAGGTCGGGGATCACCTCATAAACCTGTGCTCCAAGGTTAAGCCGCCCCACTACCCGCGGGTTGGCTTCCGGTCTCTCCAACGGCTCCTCACGGTACTGCAAAAAAAGCTCGGAAAACGGGCCGACCAGCAAGTCTTCTTTTTTAAAGCCGGCGGTCCTGACATTAGCCAGATTATTGGAAAGAACATCCAACCTGGCCTGTTGCACATCCATACCGGCAGCCGCTGCATAAATTCCTCTCAGCATGACAGTTCCCCCTTCAGCTACTTGCTTTTCGCAAATTAAGGATTAATTCAATCTCACCCTTGTCGCGTCCAAACTGACGGACCAGTTCCCCGATATCTTTCCCCTGGTCAAAAGCCTGGTAAATTTCTTCGTATTGGCTGATCCCTTTTACCTCCCTGGATGCAAAAACCGTATTAATCTGGTGCAGTTGCCCCTTTATCTCGAGTATAAGAGAAATGATGAGCTCAATTCTCGATTCAAGGTTCTCCAACCTGACCTCCTGTTCGGCTACTTCCAATCTTTTCGAATCATCCAGAACATGAGTAAAAGAAGTTTCATGTTTCTCCAGCTTCTTAAACAACCGGTAAATTGCTATACAAACAAACAGCACCACTAACAGCAAAACAACCGGTAAATATACCTCACCGGAAGGATATCTAACCACACCGCTCATAAGCTACCTCTTTCAATTTGTTCCGCAACCTGTCCAGGGCCCGGGCATGAATTTGACATACCCGCGACTCGGAAATCTCCAGCACCCGGCCTATTTCCTTCAACGTCAGCCCTTCCTTATAATAAAGGGCTAAAACGATACGATCCTTTTCACTTAAGCTGTCAATCGCCTGAATCAGCATCTGCTGCGCTTCCTGCGTCTCCAAAGACTCAAGAGGATCGGGACTAAGCGGATCTTCCAACAGGTTCCCCCATCTAACCTGCTCGCCTTCGGCAGTTAACGTGGTTTCCTCCAGGGAAGATAAACTAACCATATGATAATTTCGGACAGCTTTGCGCACTTCTTCAACTTTAATACCAAGTTCTTTAGCCAGCATTTCATCCGAAGCCGGCTGACCGGTCTCGCTTTGGATTTTATCCTTTACTTCACTGATTCTTTTCAATCTGTCCCATACCGAACGGGGTAACCAATTCAACCTTCTCATCTCATCAATCATTGCCCCTCGTACCCGGCACTGGGCATAAGACTCAAAGTTAATACCCCGGCCGGGATCGTACTTATCTATAGCTTCCATTAAGCCGAAAACCCCACAACTTTCCAGATCCTCCTGGCTGAGACAAGGCGGTAACCTTACAGCCAATCTTCCAGCCAGGTACTTAACCAGCCATAAGTAATTCAAAACCAGTTCCTGACGGATTGCTGAATCCCGTGTATTCCGGTAATCACGCCACAGTTTTTCTGTATCCATTGGGGGTACCTCTCATTCCAAAAGACAATCTCTCTTAAACAAGCTGCCTTTGCTCGATCATTCTTTTAAAAACATAGGTAAATATCTGATCCCGCCGCAAACCGGGCAGGTCAATAAACTCCAGAGCAGTCTCGTAAAACTTTCCACTGTCCAGAAACTGCACTACTGTTCTGACAACACGTGTTCTGGTAAATATCTCGACTGGATTACCTTCCAGCGGCAAGGTAAATTTAACCCACAAGCAAGTCTCCAAGGGAAAATTTTGGCTGGTCCTGATTCGCATACCGCCTTCACTCAAATCAACAGTCGCCGCTTTAAAATAAGTCAGGTTTTCCTCCGCATCTTCACCCTCCGCAAAGAAAACATCTATATTTACGGGCAACCGCACGAAATGCCGGCGCTGAATGCGTTCGATTCGCTCCGGCAAAGCCAGGTCAATAAGCCGGAGCGGATCATTTCGCTGCCCGATCACCTCCGAAACAAAGCTAAAAGCCTCACTATCCCCGGGCACGGTGATCTTTACCCTGTCCCCCATTCGTAAATTTAACGGCCGGCCGCGGCGGTAAGGTAAGGATATGGAAAAATACTCTTCTTTAAAGTCCTGGATTGAAGAAAAGTATAAAATCTCTTCCCCTTCCCGGGAAACCTCAATTTTTAATTTAACTCTGAGAATCTTCTTGCTCATTTTCACCTATCCAAACAAACGTAATAGCTTACCGACAAAACTACTCATCCCTTTAGCTTCCCGGCAGGGCTCATTCAGCAAGCAGCCAGCTATACTGAGGAGGTTTTTAGAAGCAGCGGCATTAGGACTCATCAACACAAAAGGCTGCTGGTTTTTTACTGCCAGACCCACCATCCGGTCCTCACAAATAAAACCCAGATACTTTACTTTTACCTGCAAAAAACGTCCGGCTACCGCCTCAATTCTTCCCGCCGTCTGGTTGGCTTCACGCTCGCTTAAAGTACGGTTTACCACCAGGCCTACCTCTGAATAAATTTTATATTTGGCTAAAACCTTAATTAAACCGTAGGCATCGGTTAACGAGGTCGGTTCAGGCGTAACTATAAAAATAACTTCCTCGGCTGCTGCTACAAACCCCAGCACATTTTTATTAATACCGGCGCCGGTATCAACAAAAACAAAATCTACCTGCAGGTGATTAAGCGCCTTAACTAACTTTTCACGCTGGACGTAATCCAAATTTGCCAATTCGTGCAGGCCGGTTCCACCGGAAACTACCTTCAGATCGAACGGCCCGGCAGTTAGAATTTCATTAAAATCCTTATCTCCGTATAAAACATCGTAAAGGGTGTAAGCAGGCGTGATACCCAGCAAAACTTCTACATTGGCCAGCCCCAAATCAGCATCAAAAATCACTACCTTTTTCCCCATCCTTGCCAGCAATACCGCCAGGTTGACTACCAGATTTGTTTTGCCGACACCACCTTTACCACTGGTAACAGCAATTACTTTTGGCCCGGCAACCTGGCTTTCTTCAGTGCGGTAAGGCACATTTTGCGCCATAGCACGTAACTTAGCCGCCTGATCCCTCATACCGTTCTACTCCCTTTATTAAGAGTTTGGCAATTTTTTTCGGATAAGCCCGATCAATATCATCCGGCACGCTTTGCCCGTCAGTAAGGTAAACCACCGGCATTCTTAACCGGTAAGGAATATTTAAAAGACAACCCAACGAATCGGTTTCGTCAATCTTGGTAAAAATTAACTTATTAAAATGCAATTTTTTAAAATCCTCAGCAATCTTTAATAAATCCCGATTTTTGGTAGTAGAACTAAGCACCAAGAAAATATCCTTCGGTTCCTGAATAACCTCAAGAAAACGCTTCAATTCCAAAACCTGGCGTAAATTCTTTGAAGGCCGCCCGGCCGTATCAATCAAAATAAAATCACTATCATTTTGCCTTTTTAAAGCCTGCTGCAAATCTTCCAGAGTAACCACTACTTCCAGCGGAACACCGATTATTTCTCCATATGTTCTCAGTTGTTCAACCGCACCAATACGGTAGGTATCAATGGTTACAAGAGCTACCTTCTTCTTTTCAAAAAGCGTCATCTGGGCCGCCAGCTTGGCCAGCGTGGTGGTCTTTCCCACACCGGTAGGTCCAACAAAGGCGATTACTCTATGGAGATGTTCACTATCCCCGCAAACCGGCTCAAGCATCCTGGCCACCTTATCAACCAGCAAAAAAGTGGCCCGGTCATCACCCTCAAAGTTTTCCGGTTCAATCCTGGTTCGTAACTCTTCCATCAACTCCTCTACAATATCCTCTTCCACATCCTTCTCCACCAGCACCTGACGCCAGCGCAACAACAGATGATCGCCCGGTGTTTTTTCGCCGTTGCTTTTAACCACCTGGCGTAAAAGAGCTTTAACTTCGGCCAGATCATGCCTTAAGCCAATTTCGCCGGGTGACGGTTCAACCGCCTTTTGCTTAACCAGATTCTCAGCATGACTTACAACAGGCACTCCTGGCGGAGCAGGAATTCTTCTGTAAAGCCTTTCGTTATTCGGCAACACTTCATTTAAATTTACCCCTAAATTTTGACCGGCTACCGCCGGCGCTCCAGTACCCCTTTGTCCCCTCAAATCGTGATAATCATCAACAGCAGCAGTTACTTCCAACTGGTTTTGACCCAGCCAACCCCACCACCCCCGTCTCCTTACCTTACGGGTGCTGATTATCACCGCCTCCGGGCCCAAATCCCCTTTAATCAACCTGATCGCTTCTTTCATATCAGTAACAACATATTTTTTTACTTTCATTCCGCTGTCACCGTCCCTACAGCTTCTACCTCCACGCCGGGAACAATCTCAGTAAGAGACAGCACTGCCAAACCCGGCAGATGCCTTTCAACGAGTCTCCTTAGAGGCAGACGAACGCGCGGGGAGCATAGTACCACCGAAGTCAATCCCCGCACGGTTAATTTTTCAGACATCTTTTTCAAATCATCCAACACCCGCTGGACAATATCGGGCTCTAAAACCGGGTAAAGACCAAACTGGGTCTGCTGAAGAGACTCCACAATACGCTGTTCCAGCTTGGGATGTAAAGTAATCACCGATATTTTTTCTCCCTGCACGCTGTAAAGCCGGCAAATGTTTCTGGCCATTGCCTGGCGGACATATTCGGTCAGATAATCGATATCGTGACTTACACGTGCTCCATCTGCCAGCGCTTCCAGCAAAGCAACCAAATCCCGTACCGGCACCTGCTCGCGCAACAGATTCTGGAAAACCTTTTGGATTTCCCCTAAAGAAAGCAGATCCGGTACCAGTTCCTCAACCACAGCCGGATTCTTTTCTTTCACCACATCAAGGAGTTCTTTCAATTCCTGACGGCCTAACAGCTCATGCGCATTACGTTTAATAAACTCCGTCAGATGGGTAATCATAACCGTTGTAACGTCCACCACCGTAAAGCCGGAGAGCTCAACCTGTTCTCGCTCAGCAGCAGTTACCCACCAGGCTTTAAGGCCAAAAGTGGGCTCGAAAGTAGAAACGCCCGGAACCTCTTTGGCCTGGCCGGTCGGATCCATCGCCAGGAAATGGCCCGGCATCAGTTCTCCCTCAGCCAGCGGTACACCCCTGAGCTTAAAAGTGTAACTGTTGGGGCTTAACTGCAAGTTATCCCGGATCCTGATCGGTCGCACAAAAATACCCATTTCGGCAGCGCATTGCCGCCTCACTGCAGACAGACGGTAGAGAAGATCACCGCCCTGTTCTTCATCGGTCAATACAATTAAATTATAGCCAATCTCAATTTCCAACGGGTCTACCTGAAAATAACTGAATACGTTCTCCGGTTCCTGAGGCCGGCTCCGGGACTGGCGGGATAAGTTTTCCTGCTCCGCCAGTTGTCTCTGACGCTCGCTTTGCAGCAAAGTATAAGCCAGGTAAGCCGTCATCCCGGATAATACCAGAAAAAGCAGGTTGGGCATAGCCGGGACCAATCCCAATACGAACAGAATTGCCGCAGCAAGAAACAAAACTTTTGGGAAATTTAAAAATTGCCTGGACAAATCCTTGCCGAAGGTGGCATCAGAGGTAGCCCTGGTAACTAAAATACCCGTCGCCGTAGAAACCAGCAGGGCCGGCACCTGAGTTACCAATCCGTCACCTACGGTCAACAAAGTATAAATGTGCAAGGCCTCTTCCGCCGACATGTTCATTTGCACCAGACCGATGGTCAGTCCGCCCACTATATTGATGATAATAATAATAATACCGGCAATAGCATCGCCGCGCACAAACTTGCTGGCGCCGTCCATAGAGCCGAAAAAATCGGCCTCTCTCTGCAGATGACGCCGCCGCTTACGGGCCTCCTCTTCGGTAATCAATCCAGAGTTAAATTCCGCATCAATACTCATTTGCTTGCCGGGCATGGCATCCAGGGTAAAACGGGCGGCCACTTCGGCAACCCGCCCGGCTCCGCTGGTAATAACCACGAACTGAATAACCGTAATAATTACAAAAACCACTGCTCCCACTATATAACTGCCGCTTATCACAAAATGCCCGAAGGCGGCAATAACCTTACCCGCCGAAGCTTCACTTAAAATCAATCGTGTAGAAGAAATATTCAATGCCAGCCGGTAGAGGGTGGTAACCAGCAATAATGACGGAAAGACGGAAAACTGCAAGGGTTCTGTGGTAAACATGGTAATCAGCAAGATCACCAATCCCAGCGTAATACTAAGGGTCAGGAAAATATCCAGCATCCAGGCCGGCAAGGGAATGATGATCAAGAGAACTATACCGATGACCAGCCCGGCAATAATCACATCGTTATTTCTTTTCCATTGTTCTTTTAGCGCAACCTCTACCGGGGAAGGCACCACCAGACACCTCTTTTTAAGCTGTCTTATTCAAGCGGTAAATCATGGCCAGGATCTCGGCTACCGCCTGATAAAATTCAACCGGGATCTCCTGTCCAACTTCTGTATTACGGTAAAGCAGGCGAGCTACTTCCCTATTTTCGACAACCGGTACCTTATGTTCACCGGCCAGTTCTATAATCCTTTTAGCCAGATGACCGGCTCCTTTGGCCACCACTCTGGGAGCAATGTCTTCGCCTTCTTTATACCGCAGGGCTATAGCCAGATGAGTCGGGTTGGTAATTACCACGGTCGCGCCGGGGACCTCCTGCCGGATCCGGTTCATGGCAATCTGCCGCTGCCGTTCCCGCTGACGGGCCTTTAAGAAAGGATCCCCTTCGGTCTGGCGCAACTCGTCCTTAAGTTCCTGTTTAGACATACGCAGTCCTTTAAAATGCTCATAACGCCTGTACAGATAATCAAGTAAAGCCAGAAACAGGTAAACAACACTGCCGTAACCCACTACAGCCAGGGCAAAGTCAGCAACCACCTGAAAGATTTTTTCCGGTGTGCCTTCATAGATCATTAACAACTCGGGCAGATGTCTTATCATCAACAAATAGGTCAATACTCCCAAAACCAACAGCTTAAGAATCGCTTTCACCAACTCAACCAGACTCCTGGTGGAAAACATCCGCCGCATACCTTCTGTAATGCTCAGCCTTTCTAATTTCGGAACCAACGCTTCACGGGAAAAAACAAAACCGGCCTGCATTAAATTGGCCGCAACGGCCATAACCATCGCTAAAACAAAAACCGGCATCGCCAGTAATAAAAAATACGAAGCAGTAGAAAACAATACTTCAACAGGGTCTTTCAAGTTTTGCGGATTGATTATACTGCTGAAGTATCCGGTCAAATAGCGCCTGGTAGAATCCACAAAAGCATCCCTGGAAACATAAAAAAGCACTACCATTCCCAGCAAAATGAGTGCTGCCGTTAAATCAGTGCTTTTCGCCACCTGACCCTTCCGGCGGGCTTCCTGCAATCGCCTGGGTGTTGGCTGCTCGGTTTTCAACTGGTTATTATCCGGCATTTAAGTCAGCCCCTTCATTAAAACCAGAACATCCCTCTCGATTAACTTAAATACTCTAACTAAAAAACTTCCCAGCAACGGCGCCATAAAAGTTAAAGTAAGAATACCAACAATAATCTTCAGCGGAAAACCGACCATAAATACATTGAGCTGCGGTACTGTACGGGCCACAAAGCCAAAAGCTAAATCAGTAATAATCAATACCGCCAGCAATGGGGCAGCTATCTGTAAAGCCATAGCGAACATTTCAGCAAAAACCCTGATCACCGACAACACAGCGCTGCCTTTAACCACCGCTGCAGCAAGCGGAACCAGTTGATAACTCTTAACAAGGGCCAGAACCAAACTGTGGTGTCCATTAATACCTAAATAAAGCACCAGACCAAAAAGGTAAAAGAACTGAGCCAGAATAGTATTTTGGGAACCACTTACAGGATCAAACACGCCCGATATGGCAAAACCAATTTGGTAATCCATAAAATGACCGGCCATCCGGATACTGTGGAAGATAAAACCGGCTATTGTTCCCAGCGCCAAACCTACGGCCGCCTCACCTGCTCCAGCCAGCAGATAGCCCAACAGTCCGCCCGGCAAAGGCGGGCTTAAATCTCCCAAACCCGGGAAAACCAGCACTGCCAGGGCAAAAGCCATGCCAACTTTAGCCATAGCCGGAACGTTACGAATACTAAAAACCGGACAGGTTACTAAAAAAGCGGTCGCCCTTATCAATACCAGGAAAAATGTCTCAAACAAAAGAGCAACTCCTCAGCGGATCATCGTTGGTATCCTGGCATAGAGATTTTCCGTAAAATTAACCAGCATTTTTAAAAGCCAGGGAGCCAAAACCAACAACATAATAAATACAGCGATAATCTTTGGTACAAAAGTAAGAGTCTGCTCCTGTACCTGCGTGGCAGCCTGGATTATACTGATCACCACTCCTACCACCAGCGCCACCAGCAGAGCCGGCGCAGAAAGAAGAAGTATTAAAACAATGGCTTCCCGCAAGATATTAACAGCCTGCGCCTCGTTCAAACGACCGCCCTCCACCTGCACTTTTAAGGGTGAAAACTCTCTACCAGCGACTTCACCACCAGGTACCAGCCATCCACCATGACGAAAAGCAAAATCTTAAATGGAAGCGAGATCATTACCGGCGGCAGCATAAACATCCCCACCGACATCAAAGTACTGGCAACCACCATATCAATTATCAGAAACGGTACATACAACAGAAACCCTATTTGAAAGGCTGTTTTCAGTTCACTAATAATAAATGCCGGTACCAGTACACTTAAAGAAACCGCCTCGGCATTTTGCGGTTGTTCCGTCCTGGCCAGTCCGACAAAAAGAGCCAGATCCTTTTCCCTTGTTTGCTTTAACATAAAAGATTTAAGCGGCCTCGCGCCCAACTCCTGGGCCTGTTCCTGCGTAATCTGATTATCGAGGTAAGGCTTTATTGCCTGCTCATTTATCTCATGGTAAACAGGCGCCATTACAAATACTGTCAAAAAGAGAGCGAGACCTATTAACACCTGGTTCGGCGGCGCCTGCTGGGTTCCCAAGGCACTGCGCAAAAAAGACAGCACTACTATAATCCTGGTAAATGAGGTCATCATTACTATAAACGCCGGAGCTAACGCCAAAAGAGATAAAAAGACAAGCAGTTTTACACTATCAACAACCTCAGCCGGGTTATCACTCTGACCGATACTCAGATTAACATCAGGTACTGGCACTGGTTGCGCTAAAGCGGCCGCTCTGGCATATAAAACAGCGCAAATGACAACCGGAAGAACAATAATTAATCTATCCTGAAAGCGGCTATTCCTCATTAATCTTCCCATCTGTCTTATAACTTTTGTCTCTTCTCAACAGCCTGATTCCCGCGGCACGCCGTCCAAAACCGGCCAGGCCGGCCGCTTCTATCTCAAGAGCCGCAGGAATTTGATCAAATTCTTTGATCAAGGTTATCGAAGCTTCCTGTTGAGCCAAAAGGTAATATCGCCCACCCACCTCCACCAGAGTTAAAAACCCCTTTGGACCAATGGGAAGCTGCTCGACCAGCCGCATCCGCCGTTCCCCGCTTAATCCATAAAACCGTCTGGCTGATGCATACCTGATGCCGAAATAAGCTAAAAGCAGCACTACCGGTAAAGAAATAACAAGACGCACGAATGCCCATAATACATCTTCATTCATAATAACTCCAATTTAACTGCCTGGCGGATAAATACTGATAATACGCAAACCAAATACGTCATTTACCACTACAACCTCAGCAAGGCTAAATTTTTGCCCGTTGACAAAAACATCAATGGCTTCTCCTGCCAGTTTATTAATCTCAATTACTGAGCCCTCCGTCAGGTTAAGAATATCCTTTACTTTTAAAGTTGATTGCCCCAACTCAGCGCTAATGGTTACCGGAACGTCCTGCAGGTGTTCCAGGCATGTCTTAACCTGCCCCACTCCCTTTGAGTGCCTGAGAGGAGGAAAACTGACTTTTTTGATAACGTTTTTATCATTATCAATCTTACTTAGAAACGATTTGATCTCGTCTTCGGTGATCATTTCTACCCCTTCTTACTGCAGTAGAAATTCGGTAAAATAAACTTCCTCTACCCGGCCTGATTCCAGGATTTCATTAAGAACAGCAGCTATCTGCTCTTTCAGACTCTCTATTCCCTCCGCCGTGCTAATTTCGTAAACGGTCTTACTGCGCAACAAAATTAACAACCCGTCTTTAATCTCGTACTTTTTCTCCTCCAGTTCCTTTTCAATTTTCTTTTCATTACTGTACTTTATTACAATTACAGGACTTATCCGCAAATAACGACTTGTTGAACCGGCAAGATTTACCACTACGCCGCCCATGTCCAAAGTGCGTTGCAACTGTGGCGCAACAGCAGTCGTTTTGACTGCTGCGCGCCGTTGCTTGAACATGGAATATCCGTAATAGCCTCCAGCCGCTATAATTACTATCACCAGAGCCATCACCGCAATCAAAAACCCCGGCCTGCCGTTTTTCTTACCGTTTCTTGTTCTGCTCTCCTCTTCCTCTACCTCCGCCTTTTTAAACACTATACCCCCGTCCTAACTGAGGTGATTTTCGCCTGAAGACTGCCGTTCACGTTAAAATTCATCCTCTTACCGCTTAAGGTCTACTAATTCCTGCAGCATTTGATCGGATGTGGTAATTACCCTGGCGCTGGCCTGATAAGCCCTCTGAGTAACAATCATATTAGCAAACTCGTTGGTCAGATCAACATTAGACATTTCCAGGTTCCCGGAAAGCAGCACACCGCGACCTTCAGCCATAGGCTCACCCGGGTTGGGAGTATTATCAGGAACAACATACAGATTATTCCCTGCCCTTAACAAGCCTTCCGGATTGGTAACAATGCCGATGCCTATAATAGCTGCCTCAGTCTCGCTGCCATTCACATATACTTTACCATTTTTATCAATACGTAACGCGCTGATATCAGTACCCAGATTGATTGCATTCCCGGAAGAATCCAACACGTACAGTCCGGCTGAGTTTACCAGGTCACCGTTGGTATTCAAGTAAAAGGCCCCATCCCTGGTATAATAATTCTGCCCGGACTGGGCATCCTGCAACATAAAGAAACCATTTCCATCAACAGCCATATCAAGCGTCCTGCCGGTAACCTGCATTGCTCCCTGGGCGAAAAAACTGTCAATAGACGAAACTGCCTGACCCAGGCCAATCTGGGATGGGTTCACAGAATTGATACCGATATTTGAGATAGAATTCCCCCTGATATTCTGGCTGAACATTTCCTGAAAGTTAACCCGGCTGGTCTTAAATCCCGTCGTATTCACGTTCGCAATATTATTACCAATTACATCCATGCGTATTTGATTGCTTCGCATGCCCGAAACACCGCTGTATAACGATCTGATCAACTTTTCACCCTCCTATTTTCTAAATTATCCCGCCTCTGTCGTTCAGCAGGATTGGTCCAGCCTCCTTTCGGGCCAGCTGGTTTTGAACTACTTTAAAATCACCGCACTGTCAATATTTGTAAATACATGTTCGCCTAACAATTCGCCATCCAGGGCGGTAACTACCGTATGGTTCCTGGTGCTGGTGATAAAAGCCAGCCCACCGTAAAGTATGAGTACATCCCGTCCGCCTTTAACTGCCGCTTTTCTAGCCGCACTGCTTAATTTATCCAGCTCCATATCACTAAGAGCAATATTACGTTCCTTTAGCCTCTTCACAGCATGAGCCGAAAAGGTTAAACGTTCTAATTCCTTACGATAAAGCTCTGCAAATGCTTCCTTCTTCCCAGCGTCAGCAGCAGATCCCGGCCGTCTGGCAACATCCGGCCTCTCAACCACCGGCTGTGGCGGAAACCATGCCGGTACTTTACCATCCATTTTCTCACCTCCCTGCCACTCATTTTAGAGACAAACTCCGTGCAAAACCGCTATTCAAGGCAGCAGTTACTTATATCCCCACTTCGACTATCCTTTCCGCCGGGTACCACCCGCCGCTGATCAGCACTCTGGCCGAACCGTCCTTAAAACTTGCTTTCTCCACCCTTCCGGTAACCAGTTGCCCATCCTCCTGTACAACCGTCACTTCCCTGCCAAGCAACGTCAAAGTCTGATTAACCATTTGCATCTGAAACAGGTAATTTAAAGACTGGCTCAAGTTCTGCATTTGTTCAAGGGAACTCATCTGGGCCAGTTGGGTAACAAAGGCAGTATTATCCATCGGACTCATCGGGTCTTGATAGCGCAATTGAGCAATTAAAACCTTTAAAAAGGCATCCCTGTCCAACGTACTGTTTGCTGAATCAGGCGCTTCCAATGCTGTAAAAGCATTTCCTGCCAGGGCGTTAACCTGCATCATCTCACCCACTTTCTTAAATCAAGTAGTCAACAAGCGAATTACTCAGCGAACTATTTTCTAGAATTGCCGTCTTATCCTCCGCCACCTGATTACCCGGCCCGGGCAACCTCGTACCTGCTTCAAAACAACGGTTCAGCCAGCCGTCCCGGTTAAAATTACCACTTCCATCACCCAGAAAAACCGCTGCTTCTTGCAACAGCAACCGTTGTGCAGCCAGAGTATCTTTCAACTGATTCAATGTGGCTTCAATTACATCTCTCACTGTACTGTTATCAGTATAAAAATGAGCTTTCAATTCACCTCCTTTTTCCAGGTAAATCTTTACAGTCAAATCTCCTAAATGAGAAGGTTTCAGCTTTAACTGAAGATTAACTTTTTGCTGTCCTTCGTCTATTAACCTTTGAATCTTCATCACAACTACTCTGGTTACCTGCTCCAAAGGGACATCATCCACCACATTTGCCTGCGCCGAAACCCCTTTTGCCAAACCAGGTGATAACGTAGCGCCGGCAAGATCCCCTGCCATCTCCGGCTTTGTTGCCTTAACCGGCTGGTATTCCACCAAAGGCTTTTCCTCCGGCATTTTTACCGGTATCGCACCCGGCCTTGACTCAGGCGTTCCAACAAGGCTCGGGCCCTTAGAGGGAAACCGCGGGTAAAGTTTCTCGCTATCCGACAGCGTTTTTCCGTCAGGGAACTCCTCCAAAAATACAGGGCCTCCCTCCGGACTTTTCCGGTTGCAAAGCAAACCTGCCGGCAGTTCCGGCAATATTTCCAATTGCTGTTTTACTCCAGAATCCTTAAAACCGTCGAAAGCCGTCTGAAGAGCTAAAGCCCTGTGGTCGTTATCCCACGCCTCCTGCCTCATTATTATGCCGGGAGGAAGCTTGCAGAGCAGCATCGGAACTTCTTCCAAGCCCTGCAATAATGCACTGCCCGGTTTACCCATCAGCCATCCCGGTAATTTTAATTGCCACATCAAGGGACTAGAACCCCTGGTTTCCGGCGCCGGGCCGCACGTGGCGCTTGTCGGCCCAGGCAGAACATCCTGGCCGCAGGCCATCAGGGTTCCCAGGATCTGCATGAATAACCCACCAGTACCGGAGTCTTCTTTTAAAGGCTCACGATATTTACCAGACAACACCTCTCCTTCACTGCCAATCGACCCCAAAACACCTGTAATCATCATCTTCACCTCCTTTCAGCACTCTATATTTCCCCAACCCCTTAAACCTTAATTTTTTTCCGCTGAGCCAGATCATCAGATAACTTTTGCTCTGCTGCCGCCACCCCGGACAGGTACTCAAAATACTTTTTCTCTTTCAACTTCTCCAGCACCAGCCGCTCCCGTCTCGCTTCCACCAAATCATTACGGCATTCCTCCATTTGCCGCCCGGCTTTAACCATATTCTCCAATTGAGTTTCCATCCTGTTCGTCAGAAACTGCTGAAAAAGCATGCGGTGCAACCCTCCTGCCACATCAACAGAAGCCATTCCCTTCTCCGGTACAGGCTCCATAATCGCCTCCAACCGGCGCCTGGTTTCCGTCCTTGCTTCGACCCACAAATCATATTCCTTTTGAGCTGCAGCCAACCGTTGACTTGCCGACTGTTCAACCTGCTCCCTGAAACCCAGAACAGGCTCCAGTCTGAATAGGAATTTAGGCAACCGGTGTCACCCCCGTTACAATAGATGCCAACCACTCCAAAGTATTTTCGTAAGAAACCTGTTCATCAGGATACTGCCTTAAGAAATCAATAATTCTTTCCCGAGCCTCAATAGCCCTGTCAATCTTCGGATTTGAACCGCCGACATAGGCGCCGATGTTAATCAGGTCTTCCGCCTGCTGGTAAGCCGCCAGCAACTCCCGTAACGCCGCCGCCTGTTTCTGGTGCTCCGGAAGGGCAAGGTCGGGCATCAACCGGCTGACACTATTCAAGATGTCTATCGCCGGATAATGGTTCTGAGCTGCCAGCCCCCGGCCGAGAACTATATGACCATCTAAAATTCCCCTCACGGCATCAGCTATCGGTTCATTCATATCATCACCTTCCACCAATACCGTATAAAAAGCCGTTATCGATCCTTTATGAGTATTACCGGACCTTTCCAGCAGCCTGGGCAGCAAGGCAAAAACCGAAGGCGTATAACCTTTCGTCGCCGGCGGCTCGCCGATAGCCAGACCAACCTCCCGCTGGGCCATGGCAAACCTGGTTACCGAGTCTAAAAGAAGCAAAACATTTTTACCTTCGTCACGAAAGTACTCTGCCAGCGCACTGGCCACAAAAGCGCCGTTAAGCCTGACCAGGGCCGGCTGGTCCGATGTGGCGGCCACCACTACCGATTTGGCCAATCCTTCCGGTCCAAGGCTGGTTTCGATAAAATCCAGTACTTCCCGGCCCCGCTCCCCGATCAGACCGATAACATTAATATCAGCCGTGCTATACCGGGCAATCATACCCAGCAACGTACTTTTACCAACTCCACTACCGGAAAATATACCGAGACGCTGCCCCTTTCCACAGGTGAGCAAGGCGTCAATAGCCTTTACTCCGGTAACCAGCACCTCAGTAATTCTTTTGCGATTAAAAGCATCCAGCGGACGGTTATTAACGGGGATGCTTTTCCCCTGTTTACAAAAAACCTGATTTACAGGCATCCCCAGACCATCCACTACTTGACCGGGTAAATGCCACCCTGCCTTTATCATTAAAGGTTTACCTGTAGGAACAACCTGACAACCCGGGTAAATTCCTCTCAATTCACCAAGCGGCATTAAAAGCGTAGACTTCTCTCGAAACCCGACTACTTCCGCCTGCATCGAAAAGTCTTCACCCGGCAAAACAATATTACAAACCTCTCCAATGGAAGCTTTGATTCCTCTTACCTCAATAGTCAGACCGATTACCTGAAAAACATGGCCGATCAACTTAAAAAGATTGGTGGCCCGCTCTATTTTTTTTCTCACCGGAGAAAAATCAACATCAATTGAGAGGCTCAACCTTCATCGCTCCTTATTTCCTCCAGCAGCTTCGACCACCGCTGGTCAATAGTGGCGTCTACCAGACCCTGTTCCGTTTCTATCCGGAACCCGCCCGGTTTAATATTTGCATCGGGAACTATCTCCACTACCGTCCGCCGGGGCACCAACTGGAGAAATTCTTCCTTCCTGCTGCGTAAAATATCCACCTCAGCCGGGTTGGCGAAAAAGATCACCTGCTTCCGGTCGCTTACCAGTTGCAGAACCTCCCTGGCAATAGCCACCACTGTTTCATCATCTATGGTAATCTGCCTGGCTACTATTTTTTCGGCTATTTCAACAGCCAGACTTATTAACTCACTCTCCAGCAGTTTTATTTTTTCTTGCAAGATTTCTTCGGCCTGCCTCAAAACTTCCCTGGCCGAAGCACGAGTGGCTTCCGCCTCTTCATTGGCCGCCGTCAATGCTTCCCGGTAGCCTTCCTGAAAGCCTTCCTTATGAGCATCGGCAATAATTTGCCTGGCCTCTTCCCTGGCTTTAGCCAGTATTTCTTCCACTTCCTGCCGGGCATTATCTAAAATATCCGTTTCACTTCGTTTATACCTGGACCGTACCGGGAATTCCTCTTTCAAAACCAGCTGGTGGTTTTTATCCCAAACCCGGGCTCCTTTAATTACTTTAGACAATAAGTGCATCTTCGCCACCCCGGGAAATTATTATCTCGCCATCTTCTTCAAGACGCCTGATCACTTTAACTACCTTCATTTGCGCTTCCTCAACATCTTTCAAACGTACCGGCCCCATAAATTCAATTTCTTCTTTAAGCAAATCAGATGCCCGTTTGGACTGGTTTTTATAGACACAAGAGCGAACATCTTCATTGGCGCCGCGCATGGCCAGAGCCAGATCCTTAGGATCGACCTCCCGCAGAATCCTCTGGACCGAAAGGTCGTCCAACTTAACAATGTCTTCAAATAAAAACATTCGCCGCCTGACTTCTTCGGCCAGCAACGGATCATCATTTTCCAGTTCTTCTAAAATATTTTTTTCCGTCCCCCGGCTGACCATATTCAAAATATCCACCAGCGCTTTTATGCCTCCTACCGACGTATGCTCCTGCTGGATTACCGAAGCCAGCTTCATCTCCAGAACCCGCTCTACCTCCTGGGTAATTTCCGGTGAAGTGCGCTCCATAATCGCCAGCCGTCTGGCCACCTCGCTTTGCAATTCCTGCGGCAGGGCGGATAAAACCATCGAAGCCTGTTCCAAATGCAGATGGGCCAGGACAAGGGCAATGGTCTGCGGGTTTTCCTCCCGCAAGAAGTTGCTTAAATGCCTCGGATCAGTCTTCCGCAAAGCATTAAACGGTATGTTTCTAATCTGACCGGTCAACTTACTGACCATCTCCGCCGCCCGGGAAGCCCCATAAGTTTTTTCCAACACTTCTTTTGCATATTTAATGCCGCCCTGAATCAGGTAATCCCTGGCCTGCTTTAATTCTTTAAACTCATCCATGACCTGATCCCGCAAAGTCTGGGGAATACGTTCCATGGTACTGATCTCATAGCTTATACGTTCAATTTCCTCATCGTAAAATCCATGTTTAAGAACGCGTGATGAAAGATCAGCGCCTAAAGATATCAACAAAATAGCCGCTTTCTGCGGGCCGGTCAACCTGGTTCCGGCAACACCCATCTGTTAACCTCCCCGCTCTTCCGTCAGCCACACTTTCAGAATCTGGGCCACATCCTCCGGTTTCTGCCTGGCCAGTTCCCGGGCTTCTTCCTGCCGGACGTTACCCGCCAACTGTTCTCCCGTAACCGCCACTTCTCTCTCCAGTTCCCTAATCGGTATTACCTGCCGTCCAACCGGTTCCTCAACGCCTCTGGCACTTCTCAAACGCACTACCACAACTATAACAGCCAACAACAACAGTCCAAACCCAACAGCTCCATATTGCAAAAGCTTAAGCCTTTGTTTCTCTTTTTCCACCTGCCTGGCGGCAACATCAGCCTGCTCCATTTCCTGCCGGAGTTTTTCCTGGTAACTGGTATCAAAGGCCATCGAAGATACAAAAATCTGATCACCCCGGTTACTATCGCCGCCCAGGGCCGTTGCTACCATCTCCTCGATTTTCTGGACCTGTTCACCGGACAAATCCCCATCCACAACCACAGCAGTAGAAAGACGGCGCAGTGTTCCCGGAGCCTGGACCACCGTCTCCTGCTTACTGCCTACCTGGTAATTCTTAGTAAACTCATCCCGGGCATAGCCGCCATTGCTTTCACCATCCGACGCCGGATAAGTAGTGATTTTACTCTGCGTATCCGCCGACCCGCCATTACTTCCGGCACCGGAACCGCGTTCGGTTACAGTATGCTCACTCAAAACCACGGGATCGGTAAGAGGTGTGATGGTAGTAACCTGCTGCTGGCTAAAGTCCAGGTCGGCAGTTACCATAGCCACTGCTTTACCCGGCCCGAGAATTTTCTCCAGGACCTGCTGCACTTTTTTCTCCAGTTCTTTTTCGTAGGCCCGTTTTACTTCTTGCTGGTTGGTAACACTCAAAGCCAGGGCCCGTGAATCACCCCCGCCCGACGCGTCATTCAAGATATTGCCCTGCATATCAATGATGTGAATGTTCTCCGGTTTAAGGCCCTCCACGCTGCCCGCCACCAGATCGACTATACCCTGCACCTGTTCCGGCTTTAATTTCGACAGAGGCTTCAATTTAAAAGCAATAGAAGCCGACGGGCTGGCTTGATTCTCAATAAATACGCTTTTCTGAGGAATTACCAGATGCACTCTGGCCTGCTCCACCCCTTCCAACTGGACGATAGTACGCCGCAGTTCCTCCTGCAATGCCCTCTGATAACCAACCTGCTGCTCAAAATCGGTCATTCCTAATTTTTTCTGGTCAAAAAGTTCAAAGCCGGCACCAGTGCTCCCCAATGCACCGCTACTGGCCAACTGAATCCGTACATCATAAACTTGTTTATCCGGCACCTCGATTGTTCGTCCCTGATCCGTCAGACGGTAGGGTACTTTCATGGACTTTAACTTTTCCACTACAGCCCCCGCCTCCCTGGGGTCCATTTGCGTAAAAAGAGGAGCATATGCGGGTCTTCCCATGGTTTGCACCAGGAAAACTATGGAGATCAACATGCCCGCACCGACCAAAATGCTGAGTGTTTTTTGTACCGGGGTCAACTGTTGCCAGCGAATACCAAACCCTTTTAACAGTTCCCCCCCATTCATCACATCACTCTCCTTTGGAGATAAGTTTCACCAAAACGTTTCCGCATAATGAAAGACCCCACCCGGTACTTACCTCCAAACTCACGCCTGCCGGTTTCTTAAACCTGCATACGCGCCATCTCCTGATATGCTTCCACTATTTTATTACGGACTTCCAACGCCAGTTGCATGGTTAGCCTGGCTTCCTGCATGGCTATAGTTACCTGATGAATATCTTGAATTTCACCTGCTAAAAATTGCCCGGTAAGCTTATCAGCTTTTAACTGCGCTTCATTGACCTTATTAACGGCGCTTGCCAGAACATCACCAAAGCTGACACCTGCCCGGCCATCCTTTCCTCCTCCGGTAAATGCAGCAGGTAGACCAAAGCCGACAGGCTCTACCGTCATCCCAAAACACCTCCTGCGCTGTATTGTCGAAAACCCATTTTAACGCGTTAAAAAGCCAGTGCTACAGCCGGCCGATTTCCAGCGCTTTTTGGGCTATATCCTTCGCCGCCTCCAAAGCAGTAGCATTAGCCTGATAAGCCCTGGTAGCCGTAATCATATCCACCATTTCGTTTGTAATGTTAATGTTGGGATAAGCAACATAACCCTTTTCATCAGCGTCGGGATGATCGGGTTTATAAACCAGTCTGGGCTGACTTTGCTCTTCCGCCAGGGCGGCCACCCGTACTCCGGCGCCCCGGTACTGACCGCCGTCATGAGAGTTACGAAGACGTTCGGCAAAAACAACATACTGCCGGCGGAAAGGCCCTCCTTTCGCTGTGCGGGTGGTACTGACGTTGGCCAGATTATTAGCAATCACATCCAGCCGCAGGCGTTCCGCCGTAAGGCCGGAAGCACTGATCCCAAAAGAGCCGAACAGGTTCATAAACTACAGTCTCCTCCCTGTAATTACGTAATCAAGGATACTATATTGTCCATTAAGCGCCCGCCCTGCAACGTTATAATTTATTGTATTGGCAGCCACTTGAACCATCTCCTGGTCTATATCCACATTGTTGCCATCCGGGCGCATGGCGGTGTCGCTTACCTTCACCACCTGCGGCTGCAATTCCGCCAGGGAAGAAGCCGCAGAAATATGCCTGGGATCGGAAGTTTTTAAAGCAATCCCCGACGACGGCCCGGTAAGAGCCATTTTTAAGCGCTCTTCAAAACTAACCGCCGACTTTTTAAAACCAGGTGTATTTATATTGGCAATATTATTGGCTATCACCCGTTGCCTTAAAGCCCCGGCATCAAGCGATTTCTTCAAGGCCACCATAATATCGCCGTCAAACAATGACACCTTCAATCCACCCTTTCAGCTAATTATCATCCCGAAATAACCGACATTTTTCGATTCACCGTTGTATACTTAGCTAATTTTAGCAAAAATCCTTTTTTAATGGTAATATTTTTGGGAATTTTTTTAAACTTTTTTTGCTTTTTTAATCAGGTAATAAACCAACTTGGCTTCCTGTGCTCTGGTAAACAGTTCCAGCGGACCGAAAGAACCGTCTCCATAACCTTTAATATAGCCTCCTTTATAAGCCGCCAGCACATACGGCCGGGCCCAGGCCGAAATATCAGCATAATCCAGCTTGAATATTTTGGCCAGTTCAGCACTTACCTTATCCTGGTCAGCATTAACGGCCAGGTTCGCCACCCTGGCAATGACGGTGGCAGCCTGCTCCCTGGTCAAAAAATCACCGGGTTTGAACAAAGCCTCGCCGCCCTCCCGGAAGCCGTTGATAATACCCAGCCTGGCGGCAGTCTCAACGTAAACAAAATCATCAGGATATACCGCCTTGGTAACATCATCAAAGGTAGGAGTATAAGCTCCGGAAACGTCTACCAGGGGAAAGCCCATCCCTTTTACAATCATCCTGGTAAACTCCAGCCTGGATGCTTCTTTTTCCTGCAAGCTGCCGTCTTTAATCAACCCGAAATAATCTTCCCCCCTGGCAGTACTTCTTTCCATAACCCCTTTGGCCCATAAAGGAAGCACATACGGCCGCGACCATTCCAGGTTGGGGTCCGGCACCATATTACGGTCAAATTCGGCAAAATCCCGGTTGGCGATAAATACCGCATAATACCCATGCTGATCGTAACTACCGTCCTCGTCTCCATCACGTACGGCAAAAGGCACGGTGATGGTACGTTTACCGGTATCCACAAATCCGCCCAGAATCATATCGCTGCTGCTCCACGCATTATCCGTACTGTACCATACTGTAAGGTAATCACCGGAAGCAATGCTGACCTGGCTGTCATATTGAATCGTAACGGTTCCCGGCCAGACCAGCTTGTAATTGCTTTCAGCCACCGACACCCTGTATACCTGGCTTACAAAGGTATGATACTGATCGGGTTTATCGCCGGGGGCGAAAACACTTATGGTGATGCTCTGATCACCGGCCGGTTTAGCCGTACCCTCATCATTTAGAAAATCGCCCTGGGGAAAACTGATCAGGCAGGCTTTGTTGAAAGCGTCAATGGATTTGACATTTAATATTGACGGGGTGTAATAATTCGCCCCCGGCAGGGCCTGATTTAAATAAGTCAGTATGATCTGTTGGGTGGTGCTGCCGCTGCCGCTCTTCGCTACAATGGAAACACTGTTTTTGCCGGAACGCAAGACATAATTTTCTACCACCCACTTGCCGCCGGCCAGAGCGGCGCTCTGCGAGCCCACCCGCACCGACTCCGCCTCCGGAGCATAAACGGCAATACTCACTGTGTTGCCGGTAACCACCGCCACCTGCGCCGCCGGCTCGCCGTTCACTTCAATTTTTTCAATGGCCGGCCCGGCCGCGAAAGCCGGCAGAGTACAAAGGAATACAGCTAAAAAAACCGCTCCGAAAACAAATCTCTTAACCATAGCCGTCATCAACCTCCCTTGGAAAAAATGCTTAAAGCCAATTATACTTTCGAAACACCGGCTTTACCGGCGGACCGACAAGAAAACGCTCCACCCCTTTGTCCATGGCCTTACGGTAAACGACAAGAACTTTGCGCAACGCTTCCAGAGTGCTGTCCACCTCTTCTTCTGTGTGCGAGAATGATATTGAAATATAAGGGATAAGAACACCGCATTTGATAAACTCCTGCAAAAGCAGGGTGCGCAAAGGAAGTGACACTTCTCCCCGGCGATCCATGCAGACTATAAAGGGACTGCACGGGTAGCCGGACATCCGGACATATTCAGACAGACCGCTCTCCTCACAGATCTGATTAAAGCCATTTTGCAGTTTTTGTCCGATCCGCCAGACGTGGTCGATCACCTTCTTCTCCCGCATTTCGTTAATGGTGGCTATGGCTGCGGCAACGGCATGAGTTTCCCCGCCGTGGGTGGACGAAAGCAGAAACACTTTCTCCCTGTTATGAGTCAGGCCGCCGAGTTCCATTATCTCTCTTTTGCCGACCAGGGCCGCCGCCGAAAACCCGTTCCCCATGGCCTTGCCGAAAGTGCTCAGATCGGGAACAACCCCGAAGTACTCCTGAGCGCCCGACAGGTGCCAGCGAAAACCGGAAATCATCTCGTCAAAAATCAAAACCGTGCCGTTGCTCCGGGTCAGGCCCCTCACTTTTTGTAAAAAGCCGGCTTGCGGCGCTTCGGTGGACACAGGTTCAAGTATTACGGCGGCAATCCGGTCCGGGTACAGCCGGAACAACTCCTCCAGGCCGGCCGGATCGTTGTACGAAAACTTCAACGTCAGCTCCCGCACGGCTTCCGGAATCCCCGCATTGCAGGGGGTGGAACCGATAAACCAGTCATAAAAACTAAAAAAGGGCTGTTCCCGGCATACGGCGACATAATCCCTCCCGGTATAAGCCCTGGCCAGCCTGACCGCCGCCGAAGTCACGTCGGAACCGTTTTTGGCCAGCTTAACCATCTCCGCCGAAGGAATAAGATCCGTCAGCAGTTGGGCAAGCTCTGCTTCTACAGGAGACGGCCTGGTAAAGTTGACACCCATCTGCAACTGGCGGTAAACAGCCTCGAGCACCGCCGGATAGCAATGCCCCAGTATCACCGAGCGCAGCCCCATACCCCAGTCCAGAAACTCGTTGCCGTCAACATCAGTAACGTAACAACCGCTGCCTTTAACAATAAACCCCGGCGCCAGAAACGGAAACTGATCATCGCCCTTGCTGTATGTGTGGCACCCGGCGGGAATCAGACAGGCAGCTTTCTCCGCCAGCAACTTCGACCTGGTAAACAAGAAAAAGGTCATCTCCCTCCAAGCGCGTAGATGTTTTTATTTTCCGGCTCTTCTTTAGAATTTTTTTGAAAATTTTTCGCATAATCGTCAATCGCTTTTTCATAATCACCATGCGAACCTATATCCGCCCAGTACTCCCTGATCGGGTAAGAACAGATTCTTCTTTTCCGGTTAATCAACAGACTGATAAGAGCCGACATGTCAAAGTAAGTATCGTGCGGAATATGGTTTTTAATATCGGCATTGAGCAGATAAATTCCGGCGTTGATAAAAAACTTGAGCACCGGCTTCTCGGACATGCCGACCAGTTCGTCATTTTCCACCTCCACCACCCCGTAGGGAACCTCTATTACGTGCTGCTTTACGGCTACCGTCATCTCAGCATCGTTCTCAAAATGAAAATCAACCATTCTTTTAAAGTTCACCTTGCTCAATATATCTCCGTTGACAACCAGGACCGGCTCGGCAAAATCTTCTCTAATCAGGCCCAGCGGGCCGGCCGTACCGAGTCTTTTGTTTTCTTTAAGGTAAGACAGGTGTACACCCAAACGCGAGCCGTCACCAAAATACTCCTCTATCTTACTTCCTTTATACCTTATAGAAAGATAGACGTTTTTCACTCCGGCATAAGCAAGCTGCTCTATGATCATCTCCAGGAGAGGCTTATGCCCGACCTTCAACAACGGTTTAGGCAGGTCATCAGTCAAGGGCCGCAGGCGGGTTCCCAGCCCTCCGGCCATGATCACGGCCCGAACCGGCAAATCCCCGCCGTTAATAAACTCGTGGGCAAATATAATCCGCACCACCCGGTTCCGGGAGTCCACCACCGGCAGGTGCGAGATGGACTTGCAGCGGATCAGGTGCATCAGCTGCTTCCGGGTAAAGTCCCTGGTAGCCGTAATGGGGCTGCGGTTCATGACCTTCTCAATAGGGCTGCCCAGATCGACATTTCTCAAAATCGCCCTTCTGATGTCCCCGTCGGTGAGGATACCGATTAAACGGTCTTCCTCATCCACAATAAGAGCCACCCCGGAAGTCACCCGATCCATAATTTCTATGGCTTCCTTCAACGTCGCCCCTCGCCTGACCTGAATATCTGCCGGAATTACTTTCATTTCCTTTGCCCCCCAATTCCACCCGGCTGGATGTGGATACCGTTTTCCCAACTCTGTTCGGCGGCAAGCAAGAGTTCCAGAACCTTTTTATCTTCAGCCAGGCTGTATTGATACTGTTCTTCTCCTTTTATCGCTTTGATAAAGTGCGCCATTTCAGCGATATACATTTCTTCTTCAATAACATATCCCTTTTCCACCATGCCTGCCGGTTCACGGTACTCCTCCCATTCACCGGCGGCAGCCCGGAAAACCCGCACGCATTTTTCCCGCCAGTCCCAACTGATAATCCCTTCGTCACTGATCAGTTTCAATACCCGGTAAGGAACTCTCGCGATCACATCCACCAGCATATGGCCCAGGGTACCTCCCTGAAAGCCCAGCAAAAGCTGATAGACATCGTCTATATCGGCCTCCAACCCGGAAAGCTTGCCCTTAAAGCAGGAAACCAACTCCACCTCGCCCAGTACCCAGGTCAACCAGACCAGCTCAAAAGGCACAATCTCCCGGCAGGCGCCGGTTTCTCTCCGTGAGACATAGAAAGAACGGTAATCCTCCCACGGGTGCCAGTCGGGCAGGTACTGACCGCTGTGGTAGGTAAAGGCCTGTATTCCGCCAACAACCCGGTCCTCCACCAGTTTCTTTATCACCCTGATTGACGGCTGAAAGCGCATGGTGCACGACGGCGCGGCTACTATCCGCCGGTCGCGGCAAAGGACGATCAACTCTTCCAGGCCGTCGGTCATTACGCCGGCTTCGGTAAAAAAATGTTTGCCGCTCCCGGCGGCTTTAAGCGCGTATTCCAGGTGTTTGTCCGGCGGCGTGGAAACAATGAGTGCGCCGGGGTCTTCCGCCAGGGCTTCCTCAAAGGAAGCAAAGGTCTTGATCCTATACCTGGAACCGGCTTCTTCCCGCCGGTCCGCCCGCGGGTCGAAACCTGTTATTTCACCCGCCCCGAGATGCTGCAAATTCCTAATCCGGCGTTTTCCCATGGAACCAAGCCCGACCACCAGAAATTTCACAATAGATTAACCTCCCTTAACAGCCCGCACATGTTTCCAGGTCAAAATGATGTTCCCGCTGATCTGCATCCCGGCCAGGGTATATGTATCCCAGTTGTTTGCCTTTGGTATTTCCACGTTGAACCGGTCGTCATAAACTTTTATCTCCCCGCATCCCAGGTCGTTTTCCAGGTAATCAACAAACTCACCCTGATCCCAGATGTTATAATAAACAAAAGCCGGTTGCCCTTTTTCGTCCAGCAGGCCGGGTTTATACCTTTTAATAATATAAGTATGGTCGCTGAGCAAAAGCCTCATAAAAAGGTATTTTGCCGTTACCCGCAACAACTCCCGGACGGCTTCCCGGTAGTCGGGAAAATGCTGGAGGGTCGTGTAGCAAAACACTATATCATAACTACTGTCGGAAAAGGGCAGGTTGAAAATGTCCCCCTCAAAGAAACCGGCATTCGTCTTCCTTTTAAAAACTCTTCTGGCTGCAGCGACGTATTCCGGCGAGATGTCGCAGCCGTGGTAAATCATATCTTCATCAATACTCTCTAAAGCCGGGTAAAAATGTCCGGCGCCGCAACACACGTCCAGCACCCTCATGCCCGGCCGGTAGATTTCCCCGATCAGCTCAACCAACTGCTTCGTCTGTTCCATTACCGGCGCCTCGCCGGTCGCCCGTCGCAACATGGCAGAAAGATAACCCTGGCTCTCCAGCCCGTGTTCCCAATCCCTTTTAACCATCTAATACACTTCCTGAAATTTGCTATTTGTCATTGCGAGCCTTAAGGCATGGCAATCCCCTGCTGCGCATACTGCCTTAGGATTGCGTCGGGCTTCGCCCTCGCAACGACACATGGTATTTTCACTAACTGCCGGCACCGTCCCGGTGGTATGGGCGTCTAGCTCTTCAACCTGACAGGCGCCGACTTTTTCAGGTGCTCTTCGTATGCCGCCTGAACGCCGCGGTTGATTTCGGTAATTTCCGGTTTCTCCTCAAGCAGGGAAAGAACTTCCCGGAGAGAAAAGAACCGGCCGCCGGCGTCCAGTTCCGCAAAAATACGCTCAAAAAACCGGAGATCTTCCGGATAATCCAGGGTCATCCTGACCTCCGGCCGTCTCAATGCTTCTTCTGCTTCTATTTGCTCCACTTTAAAAAGACCCGTTTCGGTAAAATACCCTCCCCAGACTTCGGTATCGGTTTCAGCCTTTAGTTCGCACACCCGGCGCAAAGCTTCGACTTTAATCCCGGCGCAGGCAGCACCGAGCGGCAAACCATTCCAGGTAATGAAGTCAGCCTCTGTTTGCAAAAAATGTTCTATTGCCTGGTCCATAAGTTCCGGATCGCAAAAAATATCGTCGCCATCCACCGTCACAATAAACTCCACCCGGAACTTCTCCGCTGCTTTTAAATAACGATCCAGCTTGTCATCTTCACTGCCGCGGAAAAAGTAAATATTATTTTTCACCGCCAACTCGGCCAGAACCAGGTCATGCGGGTTGGTAGAAGTGCACATCACCACCAACTGCGGCCGGACAGCTCTTTTCGCCCTCTCGATCAGGTGCTCGATAGCGGTTTTACCGCCTATTTTTAAAAGCGCCTTGCGTGGCAGACGCGATGACTTTACCCGTGCTGTAATAAAGACAGCCGTTCTCATGCACAAAACCCCTACTCTTTCCCTCCCGTATTCGCCCACGGCACGTAACACCGGCGGCAAAGGCCGATTTCATGATACCTTCCGTTAATCATGGCTTCCCGCAAACGCCTGTAGGAAGCATTATGCCAGATAACCTTCAACGGTTCGGCCCCGGCATCTCCCATTACCAGGCTCCTCTTATCATCCATGCAGCAGGGGCAGACAACACCGTCCCACATCACAAACATGCGCTGGAAAGGCTGAGCGCAGGCAAAAGCCGGATTTATTTCAGAACCGTAATCAAAATCGTGATTCACGTATTCTCCAAAGCCGACCAGGTCCACGTAATCCAGCCAGAACTTTTTATAATCCTCAAACTCTTCCGGCTCATTGTCCATAACCACCATGGACACCCGCGTCTGCACGTGGCGGTAGCCGCCCTTATTCCTTATATCGACAAAACTGATAATATTCTTTATAACCACGTCAAAATCGGCGCCCACCCTGATGCGGTTGTACTTTTCCCGGTAGGGCGAATCAGCCGAAAAAAAGATGCTGTCCAGGCCGGCGTCAAGCAGCCGGCGGGACAATTCCTCCGTCAAAAGGGTGGCGTTGGTATTGAGCATTACCTCAATAATGCCGCTCTTTTTAGCAAACTGCACCTGCCTGACAATATCCTTATGCATCAAAGGCTCGCCGAGGTAATTGAGCTTGACCGAACACAGACCGTTCTCCGCTCCTTCTTCAATCAACCGGCGGTAAAAGGCAAAATCCATGTAACCGCTTTTCTGCCGGTAAGAGGTCTGGTTGCGGGGGCACATGGGGCACTTCAGGTTGCAGGCGTTCGTGGTTTCAATATCCAGGTGCAGCGGAAACTCGCTCACGAAAAGCCGCTGCGGATACTCCGTCCACTTTCGCCGGTACTCCCAGTAATCCGCCCCGCGCGCTTTCTCCCAGTCCATCTTTTCCGCGGTTCTCCTGACCTCGCCGTAGGTGGCGTTCGGCTTGACGTCCCTTTCCATCTCTACCCCTCCAACCGTCTTATTACAAAAACTTTCGAAGAACCCCTTCCGCCGGACTGCGGCAGCACTTAACCGGCAAGCTCCTTCAACTTGCGGCATACCCGGAGGATTTCTTCTTCTTTCAAGCCCACCGAAGAAGGCAGGTTCAATCCCTGCGCTGATAAACGCCCGGCCGCCGGGAAATCGCCGTAATGCCGGTCCCGGTACGGCGGCAAAGAATGTATGGGCAGAAAAAAAGGGCGGCTCTCAATTCCCGCATCCGCCAGTTTCATCATCAGCTCATCCCGGCTCAAAGGGCAGCCGTCCACCAGCACCGAATAAAGCCAATAGGAATGGACAGCCCAGTCTTCCTCAAGCGGCCTGACGATGCCCTTTACTTCCGCCAGTTGAGTATCATACAGCAGGGCGTTGGCCCGTTTAGCTTTAAGGTAATCCTCAATTTGCTCCAGTTGAGCCAGTCCCATGGCTGCTTGAACATTCGTCATTCGGTAATTGTAGCCGATGTCCGGATGAAAATAAGCCGCCCCCGGCACTTTGGCCTGGCTGCTCAAAAAGCGGGCCTTTTCCGCCAGCGCCGCATTATTTGTAACCAGCATGCCGCCCCCGCCGGTGGTGATCAGCTTGTTGGCGTTGAAGCTGAAACACCCCGCGTCACCCACCGCTCCAACACTTTTACCTTTGTACCCGGCGCCTAAAGACTCGGAGGCGTCTTCCACTATATAAAGGCCATATTTTCCGGCAATTTCCAGGAGGGGGTCCAGATCAACGGGGTGGCCGTAAAGATGCACCGGCAGGATGGCCCTGGTTTTACCGGTAATCTTCTCTTCCACCAGCCTGACCTCCATGTTCCAGGTGCGCTCCCCGGCATCAACAAAGACAGGCGTGGCGCCGGTGTAGGTAACAGCGTTGACCGGCGCAACAAAAGTAAGGGTGGGCACGATCACCTCGTCCCCCGGCCCGATGCCCAGGGCAACCAGGGCCAGGTGCAGCGCCGCCGTCCCGTTCATGGTGGCGACGGCATGATCCGCACCAATGTAGGCAGCAAACCGCTCCTCAAAAAGGCTTACAAAGCCGCCGGCATAGGATACCCAGGCAGTGTCCAGGCATTCTTTCACATATTTCCACTCGTTGCCCCTGATTTCCGGAACACACAACGGGATCACTGTATCGCCCCTTATACGTTATAAATCTGCTTATACCGGCCGGCCTCCTGTGAGAACCAGGCAACGGTTTCCGCCAGCCCCTTCTCCAGCGTGTAAGCCGGCTGCCAGCCCAAAAGTTCCCGCGCCTTCCGGTTGTCGGCCCACAGCCTCTCCACCTCGCTGCCGGGCGGCCGCCGCCTCTCAACGTCCTCCGCCAGTTCCGCCTTGCAGCCCGGAATCAACCCTAAAATCAGGCGCGCCAGTTCGCCGATGGAAATCTCAAAGCCCGACCCGATATTGATCACCTCACCGACCGCCCGTTCCGCCGCCGCACTTTTTATAAACCCTTCCACGGTGTCCTTAACGAAGGTAAGGTCCCTGGTGGGGTGCAGGGAACCCAGCTTTACTTCTTTTGAGGTTAGCGCCTGAGTAATAACGGTGGGTATCACCGCCCGGGCCGACTGCCGCGGGCCGTAGGTGTTGAAAGGACGGACAGTTACCACCGGCAGGCCGAAAGTGCGGTGATAGCTTTCAGCCAGCTTGTCGGCCGCTATCTTGGTGGCGGCGTAAGGAGACTGGGTCTGCAGCGGGTGCCGCTCGTCAATCGGCACGTAGACAGCCGTGCCGTAAACCTCGCTGGTCGAAGTATGAATGAACCTCTCCACCCCGCACTCCCGCGCCGCCTCCAGCATGTTCAGGGTGCCTACCACATTGGTCTGCACGTAGCTGGCGGGAGCCTTGTAAGAATAAGGAATACCGATCAGCGCGGCCAGGTGAAAAATTATTTCCTGTCCCTTTAACGCCTCCTTCACCATGCCCTGATCCCTCACATCGCCGGGACAGACCTCTACTTCCTCCAGCACTGCCGGCGGCAGGCTCTCCAGCCAGCCCCAGGAATTGGCGAAATTATAGAGTACCACGGCCCTCACCCGGGCGCCCAACTCCACCAGCCGCTCCACCAGGTGACTGCCGATAAATCCTTCCGACCCGGTTACCAGCACCTTTTTGCCATTCAATTCAGATATACCTCTCTCTCAAAAAACTAGTCCCCGGCACATTTAACCACCTGGCCGGGAACGCCAACAACCGTAGCGGCCGGAGGCACGTCCCTGACAACCACGGCGCCGGCGCCGATCATCGCCCTTCTGCCGACCCTCAGAGAAGGCAAAACCGTCGCCCCCATTCCAATAACGGCTCCCTCGCCAATTCTCACCCCGCCGCCAATCCGGGCGCCCGGACCAATATGTACATGGGAGCCAACATGGCAGTCATGTTCAACAACGGCGCCAGTATTAATAATCACATTTTCATTTACCACGGCGCCGGGGTTGATCAACACACCGGCCATCACTGTATTGCCTCTACCAAACACTACGTTTCCGGCAATCACGCTTGCCGGGTGAACCGCATTAATCAACTCAAATCCAAGACCAATCAATATTTCATATAATTTCTCCCGCACGGGATTTACCCGGACGGCTCCTACCGTCACCAGCCCGCAACGAACGCCTCCGGCAAAAAGTTCGGCCAATATATCATCGTTGCCTAACACAGGCAGCCCATAGATTTCAGAACCTGCCAGTTCCAGGTTGGTGTCCGTAAAACCCACCAGCTCAAACTCACTGCCGGGTTGCAGGCGCAAAATATCAACCACAACCCCGGCATGTCCACCTGCTCCGACCAGAACAACCTTTTCAGACACTCTTAAAACCCCTGTCTTAAAATAAGTCTTTTAAGGTATTTTCGCGGGGTTCTTTAAACCATTTCCCACGTCAACACCGTATCCACCAGTATATCGCAGCGGGCTTCCCTCTCCAGCAAAAAATCCCAGAATATTGGGGATATACCTGTCCCCGGGCGTTTCACCGTCAGGCACTCCTCCATAATTCTTTCGCCTGCCCTGA
This sequence comes from Deltaproteobacteria bacterium, assembly GCA_020062745.1. GTDB lineage: Bacteria > Bacillota > Desulfotomaculia > Desulfotomaculales > JAGUVT01 > JAGUVT01. Next base: position 17,469 of record JAGUVT010000017.1, on the reverse strand, counting down.
TATCCATGGCGGCTGTTATGCTGCGCCGCACAGCAGGCATAATCTCTAACTCCCGCATGGTCGGTTTCTTCAAGCCGTCGCCCAGGCTTTTTTCCACCATCCGGACAGCTTCCACCATACTTTTAAATTCGGCCGGTTCCAGCGAAGCTTTATGGTCCGGTCCCTCCATCCGGCAATCCAATGTAAGATGTTTTTCGATAACCGAAGCTCCCAGGGCCGCAGCAGCAACAGGAACGGCAAAGCCTATGGTATGGTCGGAGTAACCCACCGGCAACCCGAAGGCCTGCTCTAAAGTTAACATCGCCCGCAGGTTGACTTCTTCCGGCGGCGCGGGGTAACTGGTCGTACAGTGAAGCAAGGTCAGCTCCTGCGTTCCAGCCTTCCTTAATATCTCTACCGCCCCTTCAATCTCGCCCAGAGTGGACATGCCCGTAGAAAGAATAATCGGCCTGCGTTTACGGCCGATCCGGCGCAAAAAAGGAAGGTTGGTTATCTCCCCCGAAGGAATTTTAAAATACGGCACACCCAGCTCGTCCAAAAAATCTATACTTTCCAGATCAAAAGGAGAGGATAAAAAAACAATTCCCCGGCGGCCGCAATAACTTTTCAGTTCCCTGAAATCATCGAATCCAAGCTCCAGGCGTTTGAGCATCGCAAACTGGGTTTCATCCTTTTCAGGCATATTTTTCTTCTGGTATTCCGCCCTTTTAGCAGTCGCCGCAACTACCCGCTCAGCTTTAAAGGTTTGAAACTTAACCGCATCGGCGCCGGCTTCCACTGCAGCATCCACAAGCCGTTCGGCCAGCCGCAGGTCCCCGTTGTGATTGACGCCCGCTTCAGCGATGATAAATACTTTATCACCTCGCAAGTTTCTTCACTCCCGTCGCCAGATTTAAATCTATAAACTCTTTATAGAGCAACCTGTTATCTATCTTTGTTTCTTTTATTAATTCTTTTATCCTGGGAACAGCTTTCCCATCACCATACGGCGAATCACAATCTGCCAGAACTTCTCGATAATTTTTATCCTCCAAAAGCTTCCTTAAATAAAAAGTGATTGTCTCAACATCAAAATGCACAAAAACAACATTCGTCGAGTGCTCTCTTTCTTTTTGCCGGTTCCCAATATTGACCGCCGGCAACTTTAAAAACGGTGCTTCATGGATGCCGGCGCTGGAATTACCTACCAGAGCCACGGCTTGACGCAGCAAATTCACAAATTCCAGCCTGGGCAGGTTCGAAAAGCTATAAATAAAATCATAATTATTCGTATACTCCCCAATCACATCTATTATTCGATGTGACCCGGCATCAGAGTTAGGCCTGATGACCACAGCCGGAACCCCCGTATTTACTATCGACTGCAGGGTAGCACTAACCTGCTCTGCCCCTTCCACAATCTCAGAAGAAATAGGATGTTGGATAACTACAAAAAACCGGCTGCCCAACTTGATTTTTAAAGAATTCTCCAACTCCTTAACAGACATAAAAGGCGTCTTAAGTATACCATCCAACCCGGGAGAACCCGTTACGTGTACCCGCCAGGGTTCTTCTCCCATTTGAATTATCCTCCGGCCACTTTCCCCGGTAAATGCACAATGGATATGGGCCAGCTTGGTTACTGCATGGCGCACATGATCGTCAACGTTACCTATTGCCCGGTCTCCCCCACTTAAATGGACAACCGGCACATTCAGGTAATTACCCACCGTAGCAACAGCAAGGGATTCCTCCCGATCACCAAGAACCAGTAGAAAGTCAGGTTTTTTTCTGCATACAAGCTCGGATAACTCCATAACAATCAGGCCAAGACCCTTGACCCTTCCGATTGGTTCATCAGTGTCAAACAATGAAGTTATCTTCTCTGTTTCACCAAAACTTTCTTCAATAACCCGTACGGTACTACCATAACGATGGCTTAAATGCGCCCCTGTAACCACCACCTGCAATTCAAAAAGATTATCACTATAGATTTCTTGCAACAAGGGCTCCAGCAAAAAATATTCAGAACGAATACCGGTCACTACCATCACTTTTCTCAAAGAAATCACCAAACTCTCAATTTATTTACCAACTGCAACACCAACCTGAAACCATCTCTCCAAACATACTTCCCTTTATTTTTTCAAGCAGGTTTAATAAACATCAGAATCACCCATCGTCAAATACCAATTCCTGAAATCACCAACCAATCCACGCGGAAACCCGGCATCCAACGCACATGCACCAAAGAAGGTAATGGGCTCGCAATTCCGAAAACCGCACTTCTCCAGGGCAAGATGCAACGAATTTGTTACATTCAACCACATATTGAGGGCTTTACTGTCTTGATTCTTGGCCCACCCGATAATCCCTTTCATTAAGTCCATACCGACATCCGGGTTGTTGACGGTTAACAGATCAACAATATCGATTTCATTTTTGTACTTTTTACACACTGCGTACCCCGACAAGTCTTCGCCTTCCACACATGCAAATATATAATACTTATTCTGCGGATTCAAAGAATATCGCCAGTCAAGATATTTGCGGTCACGCACGGTAATGACTCCGAAATCAGCCTTCACTTTCTCCCAGAGATAATCAAAACGCACATCAAATTTGTTTAGAATGACAACATTTTTTAAATCAACATGCTTCCGGTCATACCCTTCCAGGTCCAGACTAAACGTGGGTATCTCATATATATCAAACCAATCCAAACTTTTGACACGAGTGCGGTGGATATTGATATTTGGAAATCCATATACCATAGTAAAACCATTTTCCCTCAAGCGAGAATACAACTTGTTTGCTAAAGCGACAAAAACACCTTTCCCCTGATAATCAGGATTGGTCATCGTCGTAAGAGATAAAGCAGTGTTATATTCTTTCTCTCCATTAACTAATGTTTTCATGGGCGATACGGCGTAATGACCGGCCAGTATATTGTCATCCCACATCAGATCAATAAAAATACCGCCCGACGGATTATTCTGAAAACGCCACTTCCAATATGCAGCACTCATTTCTTTGCCAAAAACCTTCATAAACAAACTCAAAATTTTTTCCTCGTCCCCCGCCTTATACGGCCGGATTTCAAGCAGCCTTTGCACAGCAACAACCTGCCTCTTGTTAAAAATCATCAGGGTCTTTAAACAATCCCCAGTCAAATGATTTTTCTTGCCAAATGAAACACTTCGGCGTACTCCACGTTCATCGCCGACCCTCTCACCTTCCCCCATGACTTTAAGATCTCAATGCTTCGTGGGTGAGGCGGCCCTTTGATTTCTTCTCCGTACAAAGCAATAATTTCCAGCTTCCTCATAATAAACCCGGAAATATCAACGAATACATTCGGCAAGAATAAAGCACTTTTAACCGGAAATGCCCAGTTAGTGCTCGAAATCACCTCATACAACAGGATTTCTTTTAAAAAAGGAACATAAGCCGGCTTGGCAGCAGCCATTAAAGCTTCATATATTACATCGTGGTCTGTGTTCACGTCTCCATTCCCAACACAGTAGACAGTATCCGGCTTAACTTTATGGAAAATAGAAAATAACGCATCGATAATTGTCTTTCTCGGAACCGTATCCAACCCGGCAGCCGGGAAGTCCAACAAAAAGTATCCTTTAAAGCCATAAGCTTCGTTAACTTTTTCAATCACATTAATCCTGCATTGACGGTAATCATCAGCAGAGTCCGCAAAAGCATGAGTAACTATACACCAGTAAACCTCATCACCGCCAGCTATATGTCTTAAAAGCGTACCCCCGGCACCAAGGGTTTCATCGTCCGGATGGGGGGCAATAACCAATACTTTCAACATCTCACCACCTTTTGATGTCATCATCTTCAAGTATCCAGAAACACTTGAAACTTTAGATATACTTTGCAACAAAAAAGCTTGCCCTTCTTAAACAAATACGGGTGAAACCTGTTATTGATAATGATTTTTCCACCCAAAAACCAAATGGCCGGGTGGAGTTTCAAATCCATCCAGTCGTTTAATCCTGTCAGGTTGCTAAAAACATAACACCAACAATATCAAACCTTGATTTTAACTGCATTAACATGCTCTTTGGACAGTTCCCCAAGAAGATCAGCAAATTATCCTCCAGTTAAACAAGCCGGCCTGCATGATGCTTTCCGCCAGCAGAAAGTCCACTTCATCGTTGATGTCCACAGAGCTGATCCGATCCATAACCAGGCCTTTTAAGCTATAAGGGTTGAATACCGGTGAAGTTTCTTTAACGGTATCAAAATAACTCCTTTTGCTGATAACCAGAGCGTCGTTGATAACAAAGCAGGGAGGTACGTCCTGCCGCCTGGTGGGTTTATCCTTTATTTTTTCGTACTCCGTCCAGTTGCCTTGGCCGTCAACAGTGTACATAAAATAAGGATGCGTCTCAAATACCGGCAAAAATCCCACTATTGAGTCAACACCGGAGTCCGTCAGCGCTTTCAGGCCTTCATTAATGTGAAAATGGGTCCTGAAAGGAGAGGTGGGCTGCAGGACGGCAACCACCTGAGAAAAGTATTTTTCCTTTGTTTCCAGGTACTCTAGGGCATGGAGCACCGCGGAAAGAGAAGTTGATTCATCCAAAGCCAGTTCCCCCGGCCTCAAAAAAGGAACTTCCGCTCCAAATTCTCTGGCGCAAGCGGCAATCTCTTCATCGTCGGTCGAAACGATAACTCGATCCAGCCTGCTTTTAAGAGCTGCTTTAATAGTATAAAAAATAAGCGGTTTTCCGCCCAACGGCCTTATATTTTTACGCGGCACCCCCTTCGAGCCGCCGCGGGCCAGAATTATACCGGCTGCCGTCATTACCTTCCCTCCGTGTTCCGGTCTTTTACAGGTTTAATTTTGGACAAGGCGGTTTTTAAATACGAAACAGCCTCATCAATTTAGATGCTTTATTCGATAAAATTATGAAATGCGTCAACCTGCTTTACGGCAGCAATTCCAGGGTTTCAACAAAGCGAGGCCGGTAAATGGAAAAATGTTTTTTGTCGTACGTAAACACCTGGCGAATCTTGTGCTTTTCACAAAGGGCAAAGCAGGTAGCGTCTACAAAACCGAAGCCGGCGCCGCCATACTTGTTTTCAATTTCCAAAGCCATCTGCAACTCTTCTCTTTCCAACGGCAAAATTTCCAGGGCGCCGTCGCAAATTCCTTTCCATAATTGATTCGCAAAATAATTGCCGAGGCGGGCATCGATCAATAACCACGCCTCGGTCAAGACGGAGATTGACGTGCATAGAATCTCTTTCCCGGCCACCTTCCGGTAAAACTTCCCGGCTGCGACGTGGTTAACGTCATTTCTGTCCACCAGGGCATACAATGCTCCCGTATCAACCAGGATCAACGCAGAACCTCCTTGAGAATATCTTCAGCTTCCTTGGAAGCACAGCCGTTTTCGGGTCCTGCGGCAATCCCGACAAAGGAAAAATAATCAATCCGGTCTTTTTCCTGGAGATAAGCCGCCAATGCTTCGCGGATAATCTCCGAGGCCTTTTTTTTCGAGGAGGCGGCTACTTTTTTCAAGACAAGAAACTGCTCCTCATCCAGATAAACCATCGTTTTTCTCATTTAGATCACCCCTGGAAAATAGTATAATGACATATATGTTATATGTCAAGCCCGTGGCAAATAGTTTCTACCAGGGAATGATCTTATTTGACCAACCGCCTGCCAATCATACCAGCTTCTCCCGGGTGATCCCTTCATTCCTTTTAATCTCCGTCTTCGCTTTCCTGCCTAAAAGAAACCTGCTTTCATCGGGATATACCCCTTCGTCCGCTCTCTTAAAGCTTATCTTTTCGCCGGTCACTTCTTCTCCCGCCTTTATATACACCCCGGCGACAGTGCGTTTCCGGGAAACCAGCCGGTAGCTCAATTCCGCCTCCGAAAGCGGCCTTAAGGTTGATGAGCCGAAGGTTTTTTCAATTTCTCTGAGCCGGGAAACAAAACCGGCAAACTCAGCCGGGTTTAAAGCCGACTCAAAATCTTCGCCCCGCAGGCTCCGGTCATGGGTAAGGTGCTTCTCAATCAGGCTTGCCCCAAAGGGGAGGGCCAGCAAAGGAACAACCAGGGCGAGTTCGGAGTCCCCGTCGGTGTGGTCGGCAAACCCCACCGGCAGGCCGAAGATCTGCCTCAGGGTAGAAATGAATCGCAAGTTAAGATCTTCCAGCCTGGTGGGATAATTCTGAAAGCCGTAAATTAAAACCAGGTCCGTGCTACCGGCTTCTTTCAACAACTGAATGGCTCTTTCAATTTCTCCCAGGAGGGCTCCGCCAATCCTTAAAAAGACCGGCTTTTTCCGCCCGCCCACGGTTTTCACCAGTTCCTCCTCAACAAAGCAGGAGGAAGAAACAACATAGGCGTCCGGTTTTAAAGCAGCAGCCAGTTCCACGCTGGGCAGGTCGTTGCACATGGCGCAGCTAAGAAGCCCGGCCCTTTTCGCCAGGGCAAAAAGCTTCTCCCAATCCTGCCGGCCTAAATTGATGCTCTGCAGGTACTTGAAAATCTCCTGGCTCTCCTTGCCGGCCGAAACCCGCCCCGGGCCGCTGCCGTAATGCGGAACCATGTAGTCTTCCAGAGAAGTAAGGTGAAAACAGATGGCATCGGCGCCCGCCCGCGCCGCCCCTCCCACAATCTTTTCAGCCTTTTCCGGGGAGCCGTCGTGAGACCAGGCCATCTCGGCAACCACAAAAGCGGGGCAACCATCGCCGATAAACTTCTCGCCGATCTTAAAAGGCTTCATCATAAAATTCCCTCCAATCAAATAAGCCGGCCTGCATAATGCTTTCCGCCAGCGTTAAAGTCCACTGCATCGTTGATATCCACCGAACTGATCCTGTCCATAACCAGGCCTTTCAAGGATCACATCAATCGCTCTACTGAACCGTTTCCCGGTAAAAAGAAATAAATTCCCCCGGGTTTAAAACAACCACTTTTTGATTGGCCGATGCCGGGAAGTGTTTTTTGTTTCCGGTCACCAGGACGGTTCCATCAACAACCAGGGCAGCTTCCAGAAAGGGTTCGTCATCGGGATCCGGCAGTTTCTCCGGCAAAGGTCGACCTGCGGCCAGGATGCCTTCCATTTCAATCTGGGTAAGGATATCCCCTATTTCTACTTTTTCAAAGCCGAATTTCGGACGGTTGAGCACTTCCCTGTATTCGGTCAAAATCCGGGCATCATAAACAACCTGCAACAGACCCCCAGCAACCATCCGTACAATTGTCCCCGCGTGACTGTGGGATTTGAGCAGCCCGGAAACCAAAACATTCGTGTCCAGCACTATTTTCATCGCGGCCGGCTCCGCCTGACAGCCTGAATCTCAGCTTCGATTTCGGCCCCGGAAATCTCGTCCAGCCCTTTATAGCGGGAACGTTCCTGAATTCTACTTACGGCCAGGGCAGCGCGGGCGCGACGCAGGGCCCGGAGGTATTCCTCCAGGCGATCAGCTTCTATGCCGGAAAGAACCGCCACCGGCTTTCCGTTAGAAGTGATTACCAGTTCCCCTTCCTTTTGCAGCTCGCGCCAAATTTCACCCGATTTCAATCTTAAGTCGCGCACGCTGATAAAGCGGATAGGAAACACCTCTTTCCTTTTTTTATTAGTTACACTAATAGTACACAAATGTGCTACAATTGTCAACCAGGTTTTCGTTCAATTTTAGCCAGGACGGTTTTCAAATACGAAATAATCTCATCAGCTTTTTCTTTTAACTCCTCAGAAATACTTATAAAAGTCTCCAATTCACCGCCCCGCATCCCTTCCCGCCAGACCGGCAAAAAACTTTTGCCCAGGCTGGCTTCTATGGAAGGATTAAAGGCCAGGTGCAGATGCAGGATTTTACTTCTGGCCTTCAAAAGGATCTTATTCGCCTTTTGAATCTGCCCTTCCAGTTCCCGGATACGGTAGCTGTCCGGCTTGCGGGCACAAGTTTCAACCAGCCTCCCGGCTAACTTAATCTGCCGTGCGCAGGCTCTCCTGCATTCTTCTACATCCACTAACGCCCCCTGAAGCAAAGACCCCAGTTTGGCAAAATTTTTTCCAGCCTCGATTTCCCGGTCCAAACCGGCATGAAGTTCCCTGATTTGACCGGCAAAATCCTGCCCTTCCGGAAGAGCAAAACGCGCTATAACCTCCTTTAAAGCCATCCCGGCCGTGCCCCGGATGTTCGCTCCTCCTTCAGTAGCATTAATAACCATACAGTCTTCAAGCAACTTGATGCGGGTCTCAAACCATTGGAGCATAGAATGCAAAGGCCAACTGGTCATTACTTTGCCGCCATAATAACCTTCCACTTCAACCAGGCTTTCCCCTGACTCCACTTCTCTGCCAAACATTGTATCCCTGGCATGGGTCAACCCCTCACTAAAAGCAAGGTCCTGTCCGACCATCACGATCGGCCGCAAGCCCATTTTATAAGCCAGGTTAAAAGCCACACTGGCTGTAGACGGGCCCAACTCAAGCCGGCCCTTCTCCGGAAAGACAGATTCCAGCCAGACCAGCATGGGGTAATGATTACACCTGGCAGCAAAAAAGCGGCCGTCAACATTATTGGGAATCCAGTGATGCACACCGGCTTCAAATACAATACATAAGTCCGTTTTTACTTCTTCCCAAAGCTTACTGGTAAGAGGCTCGGGGTCAATGGTAACCACCAGATCCGGGGTAATCCCTTCTTTCATTAAAACCCGCACGGCCGTATCCACGGCAATAATCAGCATCCTGCCCTTTGTTTCCGCTAAAAGGCGAACATTCTTGTTTAAGGAAGGACCGGCAGCCACCACTATCCCGGGAACATTCTCAAACCGGCCGAAAAGCTCTTTAACTCCCGGCGAGCGAACGATGGGAAATAAATTATTATAAGCATTTTCCGTCCACTGCTTATAAAAAGTTCTTATGGTAACCACATCAACATATACGGCCGTCCCCCCTTCCAGTACAGCCTTTTTAACTTCTTTAAAATTTTCCTGAAAGGCGCGGGCAATGGGCGGATAATCAAATACCTTTAATTTTTCAATCATTTCATAACTAATCCTGGTGTGGATAAATTCACGGATGGCCAGGGGGTCTTCCTCCAGGCACAGATTTAAATTTCTATGCGCCAGGAGATGACTGAGGTCACGTTCCCGGAGCGCCAGCGAAAACGGACCGCCGGCCGGTTCCACGGCAAATACGGAAACACCGGCAAAACGCTCAAGGACCTTTTCCAGGTGATAGGCCATGCCGATTCCTAAAACGCAAATAACATTTTCGCCGGTGGCATCAAGCCCTTCAGCCCACCTGTCGCCTTCATTAGCCGGATCATAAGGGCTGTGAAGGTAAAACTCCCGCCCGCCCTCTATGGCTTTTAAAGTCGGCAAGCCGTTCTTAGCTACGGCCGCCCGGCAAAAAGAAGATTCAAGCTTTACTTTCTCCGTCAATTCAGGAAACCTCTCCCTTATTACAGCCAGGTTCTTCTCAAAGAACATCCTCGCCTTCTCCCCTTACCAGCAACATCGCCTCATCAAACTTAATGATCAAATAATCAACAAAGGGAATCAATTCATATTCAAGAAGGTCGCCGATCAACAGGTAATCCCTGTTTTCCCAGGCAGCGAGCATCTCCCTTAACTTTTCTTTATAACCCCCGATTTTCAAATCTATCTCCCGGTCGGAAGCCAATCTTCCGCTAAAAAGAAGCCCTCTTTTATCCATTAATTGATTTACCCACTCCAGCCCTTCTAAAATCTCAAGAAAAGCAATTGACCCCTTTTCTTCCTCCCGGGACTGAAAATAAAGGGAGGCAACTTTTAAACCTGTTTTCAAACGGGGGAGGTAATCTTTAGCCGTACTTAAAACATCAACTATAAAATCACCCAAACAAAGCATCTTTCCATCAACCGGTACCCTCACAAATCATCACCGCCTCTTTTAATCAAACAATCTAACTAAATTCCTTATTTACTTTTCGTTCCTCCCATCCAGGCGCTTTATACCCTTCAACTAAAAGTTCAACAAAACTCTCTTTTTCCCCCTTTTCCAATTTTCCTTCATATTTTTCAAAAAAGCTCCCCCAACTCTTAAGTTGCCGGAAAAACAACCGATAAAAATAAGTGCAAAAGGCCTTTTGCAAAGTCAAAAGTGGTTGTCAACCAAGAGAAGGGCAGGGATGCCCCAAAAACTACTTCAAGGAGGAATCTAAATGAGAATCAACCACAACATCATGGCGTTAAACGCCTCTCGCCAACTGGTAAGCAACCAGGTGTCCTTATCCAAAGCTATGGAGCGTTTATCCTCAGGTCTAAGGGTCAACCGGGCCAGCGACGACGCTGCCGGACTGGCCATCTCCGAAAAAATGCGCAGCCAGATTAGAGGGTTGGAGCAGGCTTCCAGGAACTCCCAGGACGGCATCTCCATGATTCAAACAGCCGAGGGCGCCATAAACGAAGACCACGCCATCCTGCAGAGAATGAGGGAGCTGGCCGTCCAGGCAAGCAACGGAACCCTTACAGACGCCGACCGGACCCAAATTCAATCAGAGGTAAGCCAGTTGTTGAGTGAAATCAACCGTATCGCCACCGACACCGAGTTCAACAGCCAAAAGCTTCTGGCAAGCGGCGTTTCATTCAACTTCCAGGTAGGGGCCAGCTCCGGCCAGACCATCACTGTTTCTATGAGCAACATGCAGACAGTCAGCGGCGCCGCACTGGCGGCTCTTTCCGGCTTAAGCGTTTCTACGGTATCCCTGGCTCAAGCTGCCATCACTACAGTTGATAGTGCAATTGAAACGGTTTCTACCGAGCGGTCCAAATTGGGCGCCTACCAGAACCGCCTGGAGCACACAGTTAACAACCTGGGAACCATCGCTGAAAACCTGACCGCAGCCGAATCCCGTATCCGCGACATAGATATGGCAGAGGAAATGACCAACTTTACCAAGCTGAACATCTTAAACCAGGCCGCTACTTCCATGCTGGCCCAGGCCAATACGATCCCGCAGAACGTACTCCAATTGTTCCGGTAAAGACCACGGGAAAGGCCGCAACACTGCGGTCTTTCCTTTCTTTACTTAAAAACTAAAAGTCTAAAGTTTTAAACCGCCTTTAACGATAAATAGGTAAATAATTTATCTGGAGGATGAGGTCTCCATGAAAATCGACGGGATCAGCCAGGTCGCTCCCACACCGCCGGTTAACCTGCAGGCCAATCTCAAAAACCAGGGCCGAAAAAAGCCGGGCGATAAAACCGGTGAGGCAGCGGAAGTCCCGGAGAAACCGGCGGATACCCAGGTTTCAACAGGAGAAAGAAAATTAATAGAAGCAATCGAAAAAGCCAACAATGCTTTAAACGGCACCGACTGCAGCTTTAGATTCTACATCCACGAAGAAACAAAACAAATTATGGTCAAAGTAATTAATAATCAGACAAACAAAGTTATTCGGGAAATACCGCCGGAAGAAATCCTGGATGCGGTTGCCAAGATGTGGGAAATAGCCGGCTTGTTTATAGATGAAAAAAGGTAGTAGGAGGGCCAACTTATGAATATAAACAGCATCCTGCGCATCAGCGGACTGGCGTCTGGCCTGGATACCGAAAGCATGATCCGGGACTTGATGGCCGTAAAGCGTATTCCAGTCGACAAACTAAAACAAAACAAGCAGATAATGGAATGGAAAAGAGAGGATTTAAGAGGAATTAACCTTTCTCTCCTCAGTTTCCGTTCCGGTTGGGCGCTTTCCATAAAACTACAATCAACCTTTCAGGTCAAAAAAGCAGTTTCTACTAATGAAACAATAGTCACAGCCGAACCGGCCACCAACACACCCAATACCACTTATACCATTAACATCAGCCAACTCGCTGAAATTGCCAGCAACGTCAGCTCGGCTAAAATATCGACAGATGTCAGCAACCCCGTTGATCCTGACGCCACCCTGATGTCGCAAAAAAGCAAGCTTGCCGGCGGGGCGTTTTTTGATACGCATTCCACCTTTGCCTTCACTTTAAAAACATATAACCACGACGGCACAAGCAACGAGCAAACCTTTAGCTTTGACGCCAACACAAAAAGTTTAAACGACGTGCTCACGGAAATCAGCAACAGTTCCCTCGACCTGACCGCATTTTACGCCAAAGGGTCCACAAGCGACGGCATCTCCCTGGCCACCACCAAAACAGGAAACAACAACTCCGCCGGATACGAAATTGAGATTACGGATACGGACGGCTTCCTGGCCAGCGTGCTCAATATCAGCCAGGCCAACGAGCAGGGCGGCAAGGATGCCACCATGACCATAAACAGCCTGGATGTGGTCGAGCACACCAACAATTTCACGCTAAACGGAGTAACTTTTGACCTAAAAGCCAAAACCGCCAGCATGGCAGCGGCAGACGCCGTAAAAGTCACCGTCCAAAGCGATATCGACCAGGTTTTTAACAACATCAAAACCTTTGTGGAAGAATACAATAAGCTGATCGAGCAGATAAGCGACAAGTTAAGTGAAGAACGATACCGCGATTACCTCCCTTTGACCGACGAGCAAAAAGAAAACCTCACCGACACTCAAATCGAAAAGTGGGAGGAAAAAGCCCGCAGCGGCCTTTTACGCAACAATTCCCTGCTCAATAAAATAATGAGCGACTTCCGTGCCTCAATGGCCTCAATCGTCAGCGGGCTGCCGGCAACTTTAAACCAGTTATCGCAGATCGGCATAACCACCGGCAGTTATTATGAAAACGGTAAACTCTACATCAACGAAACAAAGCTTAAGGAAGCCATCAGCCAGAATATTGAGGGCGTTACCAACCTGTTTACCCAGGACGGGGCCACTACCGATGAAAAAGGTATCGGTCTTAAGATTTACGACGCGGTATCATCCGCTATTAAAAGCGTCACCACCGAGGCCGGCAACCCCAACAGCTTTTCTCTTTACGAAAACGACAATTTAAGCAATTCCATCCGCACCATTGATGAACGGATAAGCACCTTAGAACTATATCTGGTGCAAGTCGAGGAACGGTACGTAAAACAGTTTACCGCGCTCGAGGTGGCCATCAGCCAGATGAACGCTCAAAGCGCCTGGCTTTCTCAACTTACCACAAATAAATAAGAGGTGATTGGTTAATTGGCGCTGCTCAACCCTTATCAGCAATACCAGCAAAACGCCATCCTTAATGCCAGCCCGGAGCAACTGCTTTTGATGTTATACAACGGGGCCGTCAGGTTTATCAACCAGGCCTGCTCATGTCTGGATAAAAAAGACATAAGCGGGACAAACAACGCTATAATCAGGGCCCAGGATATTATCATCCACTTGAGAGACGCCCTGGATCTGAATTACGAAATAGCCAAACCCTTATCCAGCCTCTACGAGTATATGTACCATAGACTGGTGGAAGCCAATATCAAAAAAGATAAGCTGATCCTCCTGGAAATTCTAAAAATAATTGAAGACTTGCGAAATACGTGGGCGGAGGCAATCAAAATTTCTCAACAAAACAAGCCTAACGGTAAGGATGAAAAAAATGCCTGATAACGCCCAAAGAGCACTGGAACTGGCCGAAGGAATCTATCAGAATACCCTCAAGCAATTCAACCTGCTCCAGGGAGAACTTGGAGAAGAATCTTTACATGAATTGCTCTGCCTTTTGGCAGAAAGAGGAAATGCGATGGAACTGGCAACGGAAATAAGGGAGAAGGACGGGCCGGAGCCGATAAGAAAAGAAATCAATGCCCTGTTTTTAAAGACACAGGATCTGGACAAACAAAATATTAAGATAGTGAAAAACAAGCGGAGAGATATTATAAACAAGCTGAAAAACCTGCAGTCTTTCAAAAAAGGGCCTTATGTCAGGCCCTCTCCCCAAATAAGCGGGGCTTTCATAGACAAGAAGAAGTAACCCCGAGGTCATTTAATCTTTCCCTGGACTAAAAAGTTTAGATTCTACCTCGCGATGGACACCCTTGCCATTGGCTAATGGTTCCCACTGCCAAGTCCATAGCGGACTTTCACCGCCAAGCTACCGCCCATGCCGGGCGCACCATTATAAAACCCCCGCGCCCATTGCTGGCTGCGGGGGTTTACAGGAAGAAATTCTACAAATCCTGTTGCCCTGGTTTCAAAGACGATAAGATTTTTCTCCCAGGCAATTCCCAGGGGGGCAGGCCGCTCAATTCAATCCGGTGCAACTGGTCCCGGAGCTTCTCCGAGGCGTCCAGGATTTCCATCCCAACGATATGGTTTTTGTCATCCAAATCCACGGTAACTCCTTCTTACCCAACATAAACATGCCGCTGTTCCACAGGCAGCCTTTTTCCAGGTAGGCCAGGGCGGTTTGTTCGTCCGGCTTTTCTTTGAACTCCGCCGCCCGGTAGCCGGCGCGGTATCCGGCTCGCCGGGCTTGATGCAGCCATAGCCGGGGTGGTGCCTGAAGGGCTTGACGCCGAAGGTGAGCAGGTACTCCGCGGCCAGGGGGCGGCCTTTTTGGACGGATTCGAATCGATGGGGAAGTTTTATTCAGTCCTTCTTCAATAATCCGCCGGGCTTCGGCGGGTGAACTGGCCGCAAAGAGTTCCCCCATAACCCGATCCAGGGTTTCCAGGCCGGTCAGTTGCTGAATTTTTGCCTGGATTTCGGCAGAAACCTGCCCAAACCTTTTGGCCAGAAACTTGCCGATGGCGTCCTGCTTTGCTTTAATTTTACCTCGGGCCTCGGCGGTTTTCATTGCGGAATAGTAATCCATTTTCTACTTTAAGCGGGGACAGGTACTGCGCCCTGGTTTTCGGGTCCTGGCTGAGCCTTTGCCATTCTTTAATTGCCTTTTGCAGGACGGGATCACTCATCGCCTTCACCTCCAGTGTGCTGGCAATTTTTGCCCGTTGCCAGGATCGGTTTTTAAAACCGGACCGGCCAGGGACATGTCGATGATTAAAATACTTTAATGCCTGACCGCAATTACCCGCCGCAGTTCTTCTTCGGTGGTTATTTCCAGGATCTTTTCGGCCAACGCCTCGAGCTCGGCATGCTCTAAAGTGTTGATTCTTTCTTCAATATCCTGGGGCACCACGCCGAAACGTTTCTTGATTTGTTTTTGCAGGATTAAGCGGCTCCCTTCCTGCCTGCCTTCCTGCCTGCCTTTTTCCACCAACCCGGGGTCGTAGAAAGTCTTGATCATGCTTTTCACCTCCTGGTCGATTCTGCTGTAATCACCGTATTTACCGTACAGGTATTCTACAATGTTGAGCATAATGGCCTGCATTTCCCCGGCGTCTTCGGGGGTGATCTTCTCTTCCGCCAAGGCTTTAGTGACGGTTTTGACGACTTCTTCGGCCGTTTGCAGAAGGTTTTGGTATGCTTCGGCGTCCATCTTTCCTTTGGCTTTTAAGTATTTGCGGATCTTGAACACCTGCAGGGGAAGCAAAAGGTACATCTTTTTGGCGTAAAGTTGTTGGGCGTCGTAAAGCCAGTATCTAAACGCCGGCACCTGGTAGAGCAGGGATGCTTGTTTGGGAATCTT
This sequence comes from Deltaproteobacteria bacterium, assembly GCA_020062745.1. GTDB lineage: Bacteria > Bacillota > Desulfotomaculia > Desulfotomaculales > JAGUVT01 > JAGUVT01. The sequence continues at coordinate 1,969 of JAGUVT010000017.1, read as the reverse complement.
AATCCTTAGCTGGAGCGCGTCAGGTGTTTTCTCGTTTTCTTCGATAAAGATCACCCGGGGGTCGGGGAACTCCATTTCTAAAGGTTTGGTTAAGTCGGATAGATCCAGGAGTTCTTTGGCTTTTTCAAAACCGTAGCGGAACATCCGGATGACAATGTTTTTGTCGTAGGTGGTTTGAAATTCAATGTGGTACCGGTAAATAGTTTTGCCGGCGGCGACTTCGATAAACATGTCGGCCGTGCTTTTGACCAGGTCGTCCCGGATGAATTCCGTACTGCCGTAGCTCACCTGGGACGTTTCGGCCAGGTTGTCGTCGTACAGGGCGTTTAAGATGTTGAGGATGGGCTTTTTCGATAAATGGAAAAGCTTTTTAATCAGTTCGTCCATTTTGATCGCGGTGGTTTCGATGTTCATGGCAACGCCTGCCTAACTGGTTTAGTTGTATTTTAGCACGAAGAGCGAGGGAATGCCACTTTTATTTTTGATTGGAGAGCACTGACTATCACTAAGGAGAATACTGTATGAACAAGAATAAGCTGAAACCTGTCCATCCCGGGGAAGTGCTGATGGAAGAATTTATAAGACCAATGAGTTTGAGCCAAAACCGTTTAGCCTTGGATATTGGCGTGCATCCACGCCGGATCAACGAGATTGTGCAAAGGAAACGCAGCGTCACGGCTGATACTGCCCTGCGCTTAGCCCGCTACTTCGGCACATCGCCTCAGTTTTGGTTAGGGCTCCAAGCTGATTATGATTTAGATGTTGCCGCAGACGTTTTGGGTAACCGGCTCGAACGAGATGTAAAACCCTCTCCGGCAACGCAAGGACCCCTCAGCCCCTCCTGACAACCCAAAGGGGCCTTATACCAGGCCCTCTCCGCAAATAAGCGGGGCTTTCATAGACAAGAAGAAGTAACCCCGAGGTCATTTAATCTTTCCCTGGACTAAAGTAAGGGCCTTTTTGACAAAAAAGGCCCTTTCGGGGCGCGGGCCGATCAGGCTCATCTCGCCGCGCAGCACATTAATCAGTTGGGGCAGCTCGTCCAGCCGGGCGACGCGGAGAATCCGGCCCATCCGGGTCACCCGGGGGTCATCGGCATCGGCCGGCACCAGCCCGGTGGCACCCTCGGCCCCATCCGTCATGGTACGAAATTTGTATAGGTAAAAGGGCCGGCCGTACTCTGAGAAACGCCGCTGCCGGTAAAAGACCGGCCCGGGCGAATCCAGGCGCACCGCCGCCGCGACCAGGAACATCAGCGGCGCCGCAAGGATCAGGCCGGAGAGAGAGAAGGCGATGTCGATCAGCCGCTTCAGCAGGCGTGCCTCTTCCGGAATGGACAGTCGCCCAACGGAGAAGACGGGAATGTCGTCCACCTTCTCCAGCCGCGACCGGGCAATCAGAATCTCGTAAAAGTCCGGCACCATGTAAGCAGCCACGTCGCGGACCGTACAGGCGTAGATCACCTCGGCCTTGTCCTGAGCGGAAAGACCGGTGCAGACAAAGACTGTGTCCGGCCGGTACGCATCCAGGCACTCACAGAAGGCAGCAATATCCCCCAGGACGGGGCGGGCGTCCGCGCACGCGCTTGCTGTTCCGCCGACCCAGTCCGGTTCCCGGCCTCGCACCAGGATACCGTTTCCTTCACCTTCCGGCCGTTCAGTCACCAGGCCGCCCACCCGGATCATACCGAAGGACATGGCCTCCAACTTTTCGGCCAGCGCGGCGGCCTCGGCACGACGCCCAACGACCAGCGCCCGCTGGATGCCCTGCGTTCCTCTCTCGATGTGCCAGGTTAGGCGCCGCCAAGCAGAAAGGAGAATAAGGTGCGCGAAGGGAGCAAACAGAAGAACGGTCCGCGGAAAAGCGAATCCTCTCAGGTAGAAGACAATGGCAACGGCGGCCAGTGCCTGAAAGAAGACAACACACAGGATGCCGGCGAATATTTCCGCCCAGCACCAGCGGTACCCGG
>JAGUVT010000074.1 GCA_020062745.1 Deltaproteobacteria bacterium | reverse complement strand
CGCGATGGACGCGCTTGGCCTTGGCTATACACTTCCCGCTACCAGGCGTGTTCGGGACTTTCACCCGTTAGGCTGCGCTCGTGCCGGGCGCACAAAAAACCGGCCCGGCTAAGCATAACAGCCGGGCCGAAAACATTCTTAAAACAATCTTCTCGCAATAGTCATCTTTTCGGCTTCCTTGGCGCCTTCATAAATCTCCAGGATTTTTGCGTCCCGGTAAAATCTTTGCACGTCATACTCATCTATGTACCCGTAACCTCCGTGCAATTGCAGGGCCTTATCGCATACCCAAACGGCCATTTCACCGGAATAATACTTGCACATGGCGTTAAGAGAAGGATCCATCTGGCCCTGATCCACCTTCCAGGCAGCCTTATAGGTAATATTGCGGGCTACTTCAATTTTTGTCGCCATTTCCGCCAACTGAAACTGAATACCCTGGTAGGATGCCAGGGGCTGTCCAAACGTTTTTCTTTCCTGAACATACCTGACCGTTTTGTCCAACGCTCCCTGTGCCAGTCCTACACCCTGGGCGGCAACCATTGTCCGGGTCACATCAAAGAAATGCATCAACTGGTAAAACCCTTTTCCTTCCGCCCCAATCAAGTTCTCACAGGGTACCCGCACGTCTTCAAATATTATTTCCGCCGTATCGCTTGCCCGGATCCCCATTTTTCCTTTGATTTTATGTTTTGTAATACCGTTTCGATCCGCCTCGACCAGAATTAAGCTATGTCTCCTGTGTCTTTTTTCTTCTTTCGGGTTGGTTACACATAAGACGACCATAAAATCACAAACAGTTCCGTTGGTAATAAACATCTTGCTTCCGTTAATGACATATTCGTTCCCGTCTTTTACGGCAGTGGTTCTTGTCCCAACCACATCGGTGCCGGCATCCGGTTCCGTGTAAGCGCCCGCCGAAATAGCCTGGCCGTTTACCAGCAAGGGAAGGTATTTTTTCTTTTGCTCTTCGGTACCGTAAAACAATATGTTTTCGGCGCCAAAGGTGGCAGCCATAACCACCAGAGCCAGGCCCAGATCTACTCTGGACAACTGCTCAGTAATCAGGGCTACTTCCAGAAAACCAAAACCCGGCCCGCCATACTCTTCAGGAACATAGCAGCCAACCATCCCTGTCTCACAGGCTTTTTCCCACAATTCCTTCGGGTATCTTTCCTCCCTGTCACACTCTTTCGCTACAGGTTCAAATTCATTAACAGCAAACTTGTAAGCTGTTTCCTGGAGCAACTTCTGTTCTTCCGTTAACTCAAAATCCATCTTTTTCCTCTCCTTTGCACAAAAAACTTTTATTAAATCATACTGCGCCATAAGTTGTTTAGTCAATAACAATCTGCAGAAAAATGCACCCGTTTACGGTGGATACGGCGGTTCTGAGCAAACGGCTTGCCCTGCAGCATACCAAAGCCGCTTAAAGTCACAGAAGAATATCCTGTTACTGTCCTTTTAGCCGGGCTGGACGGCGCCTGTTCGCGGAACGGCGGGAGCGGTGCTTCTCTTTAAGATAAGGAACCATAGTTTTTACATAAGCCCAGCAAACCAGTGCCCCGGCGAGTAGTCCTGCAAATACCAGTCTGTTTTCCAACATTACGGCAACAGCCAGCACAGCAAAGACAATAAATGTCAACAATGGTACCAGTAACCCGCCTTTAATACGAAAAGGCCGTTCGCAATCCGCCATGCGCCGGCGTAAAGAAATTACCGCCAATCCGGCAAGAGCGTAAACTATCGATTCCACGGCAGCAGCCATTTCAACCAGTAGCATGTAACGGTGGGTAAGCAAAACAATTGCCGAAACAGCTAGCGCAATGCCGAGAAGGGCAAGAATAGCCACCCATGGGGTAAAAAAACGGGGGCTGATCCGGCTGAGAACGGCCGGCAGCACATGTTCCCGGGCGCCAGCATACATGAAGCGGGACACATTCATCAACCCGGCATTAAAGGTGGTTATGGTGGCAGCCAGGCTGAACACCACCATCCATACTGCGCCGGCATCTCCCAATGCCGTTCTGGCAAAAATCATTTGTGGTATTGCTGAATTTGTCAGCATTTCCTTCGGTACCGAGGCAGTCATGGCCACAGTAAAAACAGCATAAACCACGCTCAAAACTCCCAGGGCCAGAAACATTCCCCGGGAAACCAGCGGAACCTTGGTAACCTCTTCAGCCAGCGGCGTAACCCATTCAAAACCAACGTACAGAAAGATACCGATGGCAATAGCATTAATTAACCCTTCCGTGCCTCCCGGATTCAAGGGAGCAGTCAACTGAAAATCAACCCTGTATAAAGCGATCAGAGCCATTACTACCAGTGAAACAACCAGGCCGTAAGTAATTATGTCCTGAAACGTGCCGGCGATTTTTACTCCCCTGACATTCATCCCGGTAACAGCCAGCAGCAGTAAAATAATCCAGCCGTAAGGCGGTATAGCTGGAAAAGATTCGCTTAGTATTCTGGAAAGAATATAGCTTTCTGCGCCGATAACGCCAATCACCACAATCAACATGTAGAAAATCGATATCACCAGGGATATTTGCTCGTTGAAAGCCCGGCTGAAATAAAGGCGGATACCTGCTGCTGAAGGCAAGAGGCCGTTTAATTCGGAGAAACAGGCTGCAGACAGCAAACAAAGTGATCCACCGATAAGGATAGCAATCCAGGCGCTGTCTCCCAGCACATATCCGGCTACCTGCACTGCCGCCAGAAAGCAAGAACTGGCAAGGGTGAGGCCGGCGCTGGTAGCCACAACGGTACGCAGGGTGAGTAACCTTTTCAGTTGCAACAGCTATTCACCCCAGATCATTAATGAAATAAAGTCCAGCCTGATAATATCATCTTCAGAGCCCTGAATCTTTAAAGTGCCGTTTAAATAGGGCTCGGTGGGAGTTACATCGCCGTAAAAGAGGTCGGCCAGCGTTTCGCTGTCCGAGATTACTACCAGATCGGGGGTTTCGGATGCGCCTTCCCGCAGTGAAAGGTCACCCTTTCTCAGGGTCAGAGTATGCAGGGAATCGATATCCGTAGCCTTTATGGCAATAACCCTGTCCCAATCCCGGTTCATCTTTTTAAGCCGCTCATTCTGATTGAAATTATCCCGGAATACCTTCAGGCTTTCCGTAATCTCACAATGTTCAGCCAATCTTATTTTTCCTCCCATAAATGGATAATCTGCGGACGAAAATTCAGTTTGTGCAGCAATTCCAGGTAATCCGCCGGCGAAATTTCCGCCGGTGGCTTGCCTGACAATACCACCAGCACCGCCTCCATTACGTTGGTGCCGAAGGAACGGCCCGAAAGCACGGGTGTAGTGGTAATCAGACAGCCCGCTCCTTTTTTGGTCAGGAATTCGATATCGCCTCTGGTGGTGGTGTTGGTGAAGATCACCTGTTTATTAAGCCCGTCCGGCATATAACGACGAATCAGGTGAAAATCTCCGGCAATAACCTCGGCATCATGGTAGTAAGAGGCAAATTTACGTACCTTGGCTTCATCCTGTTCCTCTTGCTTTTTGCCGGTGGGATAAAGCATGTGAATTGGCATTTTAACCATTTCCGGCACGGTTTTATTGGCAATCTCCTCTAGTTCTTCAACTGTTTTAATCGGATAAGGAATACCTGCCGTAAAAATAAGATCACCGAAGGTCATGTCACAGCCAACTTCTGAAAGAGCTTCGGCCATACCAAACCGGTCCATCGAGCTGACCATGAGTATCCTGGTTCCCGCCCGGATCAGGCCGGATTCCCGGGCTAAAAAATAAACCGCTTCCCGCTCGAGAGTATTTTTCAAACCGCTGCCGTCTACAGCCGGGGTATGCTTCACTGCCTCCATCAGCTTCAGGCCGTCACGGATGGCATAACGTTTCCGGCCCACATAAATATAGACATCGAGTCCTCCCAAACCAAGGGCATCCACCCGGCCGTCCAATTCCTGCAACAAAGCAAAAGCCCGGTCGAAGTCGCCGTCCGTGCCCCTCCGGCTGATCGCAAACTTTTCTCCCAAGAATTCTACTTCCACCTGGTGATCCCGCTTGGTCGAACCCAGGCTGACGCTGACCACTTGCTTCAAGACCTTTCCTCCTGTGGCAACCAGGTTTTTTTACTTTTCCATTGTAACCAAGATTGACTAAAATTACAACCTCTGCGGCGCGCAGTCAAATATAAAGCTTGTTCTTTTCCTGTTGATTTTATATAATAAGACAAATTGGAATCCAACTCAACATTTAAAAAAATCTTAAGGGGGGTCAGTATCTATGGATCACTTTATCGCCGATGAAAGGGATGTCCGCTTCGTATTGTTTGAACAGCTAAAAGTACAGGATATTACCGGTTACGAAAGGTTTAGTGATTTTTCCCAGGATGATTTTGAAATGATTTTATCTGAAGCCTTAAAATTTTCGCATGAAGTTGTCGCCCCACTTAATGAAGCTGCGGACAGAGTGGGGTGTCGTTTTGAAAACGGCAAAGTTTTTGTGCCCGAGGGATATCATGACGCCTACAAGCTTTTCACTGAACTGGGGTGGGCGAACTTAAACATTGAACAGGAGTATGGCGGGCAGGGACTTCCCAACAGCGTCAGCTTTGCGGTAAAAGAATACCTGACTATTGCCTGCCCCGGTTTTGGCGGTTTTCCAATGCTGGCCGTCGGAGCAGCCAACCTGATCAAGTCTTTCGGCACGCAGGAAATGAAAGACAGGTATTGTGAAAAAATGTATTCCGGCCAGTGGGGCGGAACCATGTGCCTGACCGAACCCCAGGCCGGCAGTGACGTGGGAGCCGTTAAAACTGCTGCCCGGCGAAACGGTGACCACTACCTTATCTCAGGAAACAAGCTTTTTATCAGCGTGGCGGAACACGACCTGACTGAAAACATCATTCACCTTTTACTGGCCAGGGTCGAAGGAGCTCCGGCCGGCACCAAGGGCTTGAGTCTATTTGTTATCCCCAAGATACTGGTCAATGATGACGGCACATTGGGCGAACCAAACGACGTGGTTTGTACCGGCATCGAGCATAAAATGGGACTGCACGGCTCGCCGACATGTGCCATGAGCTTCGGTGAAAACGGAAAATGCGTCGGCTACCTGGTGGGCAAAGAAGGCGAAGGCATAAGGCTGATGTTCCATATGATGAACGAAGCCAGGATAGGCGTCGGGTTGCAGGGTCAGGCAATGGCCAGCATCGGTTACCTGAATACCTTAAAATATGCCAGGGAAAGAATTCAGGGTGCAGCTATAGAAAGGTCAAGAGAAGATGACGCGCCCAGAGTGCCCATTATCAACCACCCGGACATCCGCCGCGCCCTGCTGACCATGCGTAGCTATGCTCACGGCACAAGAGCGCTGGTGCTCTGGTGCGGGCATCTGTGTGACCTGCTCGAAGCCATGCCGGAAGGGGAAGAAAAAAACAAGGTCAGTCTTCTTTTAGATTTATTGACCCCGATCTGCAAAGCATATTCTACTGACATGTCGCTTAAAGTACTGGACCTGGCTTTCCGCATTTATGGCGGCTACGGTTACATCAGTGAATATCCCATCGAGCAGTTTATCAGAGACTCCATGGTATCCGTCATATACGAAGGAACAAGCGGAATCCAGGCGCTGGACCTGCTGGGCAGAAAGGTAGCCATGAAAGGCGGCGCTGCTCTGATGATCTTTGTTGGGCTGGTAAATGAATTTATTGCCCAAAATAAAGACCATGAATCCTTGAGCGAATATATCGGCCTTTTAGAAAAAGCCCAAAAGTCCCTCTTAGATACAACAATGTTCCTCGGAGGCTTAAGCGCTAAAGGCAATGTAAGGCAGGCTGTGCTCTTTGCCTTGCCTTATTTAGAAATGTTCGGCGACGTGGTAAACTCCTATCTTCTGCTGCAGCAGGCCGTTATTGCCCATGATAAATTGAAAAGTATTAATAAAGACAACCCGGACAATGAATTTTACACCGGCAAGTTATATGCCGCCCGTTTCTTTACCAAAAGCATCCTGCCCAAAGTCTATTCTACGGCAGAAATGATTAAAAATGCAGACAGCAGCGCATTGGAAATACCGGATGATGTTTTTTAGCTGGTGCGGCGCCAACAAAAAATTAAAATCTTACTGCAACCCGTCCGTCATTGCGGGGGAGAACCCGAAGCAATATTAAGCTAACGGCCGACAGTTCATGCAGGATTGCCTCGCTCACAATGACGGGTAAAGGGTATCTTCAGTAGGCTGGATATTAGAATTTAGAATAACATAATTTCCTGTACAATAAAAAAACCGGTTTAAAAGAGACAGCCGCTCTTTTTAACCGGCGAAACACATTTTGATCAAAGATAAAAAACGATGTTTTTACTGGCTGGCTACAGCCTGATAAGCGTCTACAAGCGGGTACGGAGAAGCAAGTAAACTTTCTGCTGTTTGGAACAGGTGCTCCCGCACGTAGTCCGGTGAAGCGGGACCGTACTTGGCCAGGTAAAGCGCCACAGTTCCGGCAACATGAGGAGCAGCCATGGAAGTTCCGCTCATCGTCGCATAGGTATCTCCTTTATACGTAGAATAAATGCTGTCACCAGGCGCCGCGAGATCAACTTCCGTTCCCCGGCTCGACCAAGAGGTCAACTCATCGCTCTTATTAGTAGCCGCCACAGCGATAGTTTCCGGATATTTAGCCGGGTAAAGCACTGTATTATCGCTAGGCCCGTCGTTTCCGGCAGCCGCTGCAATCACTATACCGGCCTTGTAAGCTCTTTGCACTGCCGCATACAGGTCGGGGTGATCAGTAGAAGTACCAAGGCTCATGTTGACGACATTCATATCATTCTGAATGCACCAGTCGATGCCTTCGATAACATCGGAGAGATAGCCCGAACCGTTTCTATCCAGGGCCTTTACGGCGTATAGCGATACTGTCGGCCCAACACCTATTACGCCAATGGTGTTATCTGCCGCAGCAATAATGCCTGCCACGTGTGTGCCGTGACCGTTATCGTCTTCCCATCCTTTAGCCGGGTCTTTCCTGGCGTAGAGACCCGTGTTTATTGTAAGGATACCACCTTTTAAGTTGTCTTTTAGATCGGGATGATCTTTATCAACGCCGGTGTCGATGAAAGCTGCTTTAACATTTGTGCCGGTTATCCCGCCAGGCCATACCAGTTCTGCATCTATCCGGTCAACACCCCATGGCAGCTCTTCTGCCGGCTGGGTTACCTTTTTCCCCCGTACTTTTGTGTCGGCGGCGGGCAACGCCTGCAGGACAATATCGTCGCTGATCCGGACTATTCCTGGAGTATTACGCAAAACATGCAGTGAAGCCTGATCCGGCAAAACGACTGCTGCCCCGCTAATGAGCGGCAGGGGCTTGATATATTCGCCGCCGCTTTGTTTCACAAGGCCGGAGAGTGATTTCTGGTTAAGCACTTGCTCATCTACCACAATTATTTTGCGTATATTATTTTGCTGTGGTGTTGCCGCAGCCGTGGAAAAGCCGGCAACAACTGATAGGGCGGTCACCAGCAACAGCGTGATTATTTTCTTTATCACTTTTTCACCTCCCCTCCCGGTTGTATAACAAAATTTTCCCTGGTAAGCTATTCCGCATAACTCCAAAATTATCCTCATTAATTATAACAATAAACCGTGATTACAACAACAAGTAGATTTATTAAAAAAAGAAATATCTCGCTAAAGCCTGCTGTTTATGGTATCTTAATATATAAATATAAAAACCGGGTTATACCGGATTATATAATTGAGGAGGAGTTAGGTGAAACAGCCATTTGCATTCGACGGTACAGCCAAATATCTGGTTTCCGATGATCTGCGCAACACGGTAAACATTGCTGTGGCCCTGGGCCGGCCGCTTTTAATCAAGGGCGAGCCTGGTACGGGAAAAACCATGCTGGCGAAGGCTATTGCTGATTCTCTGGATAAGCCGTTAATCATATGGAACATAAAGTCCACTACCAAAGCACAGGAAGGGCTATATGTATATGATACCGTGCAACGGCTTTACGACAGCCAGTTTGGCGATCGGGATGTCTCCGACATCTCGCAGTATATAAAGCTGGGAAAACTGGGAGAGGCCTTTGTTTCGGAAGAACAGGCAGTGCTCTTGATTGATGAAATAGACAAGGCCGACCTGGAATTTCCGAACGACTTGCTCTGGGAACTGGATGTCATGAATTTTTATATCCCGGAAACAGGTGAAACAATAACCGCCAGGCACCGGCCAATCGTGGTCATTACCAGCAACGCTGAAAAAGAACTGCCCGACGCCTTCCTGCGGCGTTGCATTTTCCATTATATCGATTTTCCCGATGAAGAAATGATGACCAGAATTATCCTGGTGCATTACCCGGACCTGCAAGAACGCCTCCTGACAGAATCTTTAAAAGCGTTTTACTGGCTGCGGAGCGTCGGCGGCCTGCAAAAAAAGCCCAGCACCAGTGAACTGCTGGACTGGGTTCAGGCCCTGGCGGTAGGCGGTATCGAACCGGAACAAATTTACGCTAAAATGCCTTTCCTGGGGGTATTGCTCAAGAAAAACCAGGATTTCGACCTGACCATGCGCCACTTGCAGGAAGGCAAGGTGCAAAAGCAGCCTGCCCCGCTCCACCGCTGGAGCCGCTAGGAAGCTGTTTGCAAAACCCATTTGGCACACTGTCACATAATTAGAGTTTTAAAAATTGCGGGGGGCTAAAATTTATTGTTTACTGGGTTCTTCAATGACCTGCGCAGAGAAGGCATCCCGGTCTCGGTCACGGAATGGATGACCTTGATGGATGCCCTTCATAAAGGACTGGCCGGCGCCAGTCTAACCGGTTTTTACTATCTGGCCCGGGCCGTGCTGGTAAAGAGCGAGTCTTATTATGACCGGTTTGACGTGGTTTTTCAACGCTATTTTCATGGCATTGAAACTCCTCCCGATTTGGTTGAACAAGTAATAAAGTGGCTGGAACGTTCTCTGCCGCCGTTGGTGATAGACCCTGAAAAAAGAAAGTCCACGCCGTGGAACCTTGATGAAATGCGCCGAGCCCTGATGGAACGGCTGGCCAAACAAACAGAGGAGCACCACGGCGGCTCGCATTGGATCGGTACCGGCGGCACTTCTCCCTTCGGCCATTCGGGTCATCACCCGGCCGGGCTGCGCATCGGCGGGAAATCAGTAAACCGCTCGGCAGTCAAGGTTGCTGCCGAGCGCCGCTACCGTGATTTCCGCCGGGACGAAACGCTGAGCACCAGGCAGTTCGAAATGGCCCTGCGCAAGCTGAGAGAACTGAGCCAGAATGTTGACGGGCCGAAGGATGAACTGGACCTGGAGGCCACCATTGACGCAACCTGTAAAAACGCCGGATGGCTGAAAATAATATGGGAGCGGAGCCGGAAAAATCTCGTTAAGGTAGTGATTATGATGGACTCCGGCGGCTCCATGGAACCACACGCCCAACTTTGCGGCCGGTTGTTTAATGCCGCCAATAAAATAAGCCATTTCAAGGACCTGCGGTTTTATTATTTCCACAACGCTGTTTACGACAGGCTTTATCTCGACCCGTTCTGCCGCTACAACGCAACTGTTCCCGTAAAAGAAGTGCTGCAAAAGCTGGACCGGGAATACCGCCTTATTCTGGTAGGCGACGCCAGTATGGCACCCAGCGAACTGTTGATGCCGGATGGCAGCATATACTGGGATGACTTTAACGAAGAGACCGGCTATACCGGACTGAAAAAACTGGCCGACCACTTCACCCACACCGTCTGGCTGAACCCCGTCCCGCTAAGTATGTGGGACAGGGTTTGGGGAAACGAAACCATTGCCATAATCAGGCGATTGTTCCCCATGTTTGAGTTGACGGTAGACGGGCTGGAACAGGCGATAAAAAAGCTCAAGGCTCTATTGCGATGATTTCCTTCTCCTTTTTGCTAAAAACCGGGTTTTCTTCAACGGAAGCCTTATCCCTGACAGCTACATTCACGTCTGTAACTGCCGGGACTTCATAAATAATCCGGTTATTGTCTATGGAAACCAGCTTTGGCGGTTGTTTTGAATCGTTTCCCTTGATTGTTATATCAATTATCTTATTGTTTACTACCGATTTGGTGACAACCATTTCTACATCCCCGAATCTGATAACATCACCTACTTTATAACCAAATGGATTAAGCTTATTTTTCTTACTGGCAGGGGACGGTAGAGGGAGTTCGATCTCAGGAGCGTTTTCCTCATCAATTGATTCTGTGTCGCTATTTTTCATATTTGTTTTTTGTTCTTTTTCCTTTCCCTTACTAATCACTTCTTCCGTAGCAGTATTATAACTTTTAGAGCTTGAATATGCACCTTTTTGTTGGATTTGATATACACCCACGATGAAGAATATGCTTATAGCGGCAAGTGCAATAATAAGCGTTATTTCCCGCCTGGCCACTTTTTGCTTTCCTCCTCCTGTCTTTGGAAAAATATTTATTAATTTTTATCATAGTATTCCGTAAAAACAGATAATGTGAAAGACAGGAGGAGTTTATCTTGTGCTTAAATATTACTTGCTTTCCAGTTTTTTTCTTACTTGCGCCATCATTTTTTTACGCTCTTCCACTTCTGCCCGGCGTATTTTCCAGAATTGCGGCTTTCTCTTTTCCATAAAAGCGCGGGGGCCTTCTTCCGCTTCCGGGCCGGCGAACCAGTCGGGATACATCAACCGGGACTGCTGGTTGTAGGTACTGGCCATGTAATCTATTTCCATGTCAAAGCTGGCCTTTAAAATTTCGATGCAGCCGGGGCTCAGACTTAAAATCTCTTCACACCATTTATCTACTTCTTCATCAAGTTTATCCAGCGGCACAACAGTATTGACCAGCCCCATGTCCAGCGCTTCCTCCGCCGTGTAGCGGCGGCAGAGCATCCACATCTCCCGTGCCTTTTTGGCCCCGACAACCCGGGTCAGGTAAGCTACAATATAACCGTCAGCCGGGCTGGCCACCCGCGGGCCGTTTTGCCCGAATTTGGCATTATCGGCAGCAATGGTAAAGTCACAAAAGTAAGCCAGGTGATTGCCGCCGCCGATACACCAGCCTTTAACGGCAGCAATGATCGGCTTACGGGAAATCCTTACCAGTTGGTTGGGTGGAAACCGCCAGTAAAACTGTTCTCGCAAGCCTTTTTCTTCCCATTCTACATCCCCGCCCGTACAAAAAGCCTTGTCTCCCGCACCGGTAAGCACGATCACGCCGATCATCTGATCGTGGCTGGCATCGTAAATGGCATGAAAAATCTCATTTTGGGTATGGTCTGTAAAAGCATTGAGTTTTTCCGGCCGGTTGATGGTGATCCGGGCCACTCCCCCGGTCAGTTCCCGGTGATACTTTTTCTCATAGATAATGTCGGTAAATCCATACTCTACATCTTTTTCCCATTGTGTCCAGGACATAATTTAAAAACCTCCTTCATATTTTAAAATTATGGCAGCGCTTTTTCCCGGGCAATCAGCGCCGCTCCACAGGCGCCGACAATTTGGGGTTCGGGGGGAATAAGGAGGGCAACACCCAGCTTTTTTTCCAAAGCACGTACCACCCCGCCACTTTTGGCCACTCCGCCGGTCATCGCTACTTTTTCGACCAGGCCGATCTGCCCCGTTAAGCCGGTGATCCGCCTGGCAATAGCCTTATATATGGCAGCAGCAATTTCCCTTTTCTCGTAACCTCCGGCAAGCAACGAGATAATTTCCGACTCGGCAAAAACAGTACAGGTACTGCTGACCTCAATATCCTCATGAGCATAAAGCGCAATCTCGCTCATTTCTTCAAGATCCACTCCCAGTGCGCCAGCCATTACTTCTAAGAAGCGGCCGGTACCGGCGGCACACTTGTCGTTCATCACAAAGCGTACCGCCTGTCCCGTTTCATTAACCCTTATTACTTTACTGTCCTGCCCGCCAATGTCAATGACGGTCCGCACCTCGGGGAAAAAATAATTTGCCCCCCGGGCGTGACAGGTTATCTCAGTAACCTCGGCATCGGCAAAAGGCACTCTGGCCCTGCCGTAACCGGTGGAAACGACGTATTTGAGATCTTTTATGTTAAAACCGAGGGTTTTTAAAGCTTCATTCAGGGAGGACTCGGCCGCTCCCCGGTAAACAGCTCCGCTTCGCAAAATGTTAAATGACAAAATTTTTCTTTCAGCACTCAAAATTACGGTTTTTGTGCATAGCGAACCAATGTCAACGCCGGCTACCATTAAAGACATTTTATCTCTTCCTGGCTTTCTTTCTGGTTTCAATCATTTCAAATAAAGCAGACAACCTGGTATCAATCTGAGCCTCTGAAAGCATTCTGGAATCAACCATGTCAGCTTCTATAACAACGCCCGGGATACCGTATCTTCTTTCTATTTCATCGATTGTATCCGGGTGCCCCATGTTCCACATCCGGCAGGTCTTGGAACTGAACATGATCAAGCCGTCAATCGAGTATGTTTCAATCCACTTGCATATTTCAGGCAAAGCCAGAGCAGGCAGGTTGGCCCGGGCCAGGCCGCCGTCAGAATAAACCTGCTTGACAAAAGTACGTACCGGGTCCGGATACGGTTCAATTCTTTCCGGATGGGGGAAGAATTCCCACGGGTACCGGCCAACCAGCGGAACGGCGCCAAAAGGAGCCATCTTGCGTATAAATTTCCCCAAAAACCCCCATGGTAACCATCCGTCCCAGTAAAGGCGGTATTTTTCCGGTTCCACCGCCCCGACATTTTGTTCCGCCCGTTCGGCCAGTTCTGCCTTGAGCTTTTCATAATACGGTATGGTCTCCGGGTTCCCCATCAGGTAGAAAACAGGCGCTATACTGACACCGTAATCCCAAAGCGTCCACGGCGAGGGTGTTTTCTTGAAATACTCCCAGCACTCGTTGCGCAACTCTGCCGTTTTTTTCAACACTGCCAGAATTTCACTCATGCGGTCGTAGTCAAAGGGGCGGCCGCAAACTTCCTCCAGAGCGGGAATCAGGTTTTCCTTGATCTGCCGTTCAAAAAACCTCTCCATGGGAAGCATGTCTTCTTCCCTGTGCGGTGGCGCAGCATCAACGCCGACTACTCTAATGCCCATTTTGCGGTAGAGACCCTCGGCGTAATGAGACATCTCGGGGCAAAGCCGGCCGCTGATCATCAAATCCGGAATCGGTAGAATAACTTCTTCCTTCACCGGAATACCTTTCTCTACGGCTGCCGCCATACCCATGTGCAGCCGGTGGTAGGAACAGGTGTCCGGCAGGTCGCCGTCATCTTCGGCTATTTCCAGCAGCCTGTCGGCCTGGTTTCTCCCGCCGCAGTAAGCGGCGTACCCGGCCATAAAATGACATTTCATATTCATCGCATAAGGAAAGATGAACAAAGGCCCCGAGCACCAGGCCACTTTTTCCCCCTTTTGCTTGGCCAGCCTTAACCCCTCCCAGTGTTTGTCAACCATAGGCCCAATCAAACTGGTAGTTTTAAGCCGGTTTAACTTATATTCCATTTTACACGCCCCCTATAATTTCAATAAATGACTGTAGCCTGGTTCTGGTTTGCTCCAGGGAAATAACCTCATGCTCCAGTTCAATCAAAACTTCAGGAATGCCGTGTTCCGCAAATTTACGCTTGAGATCGGGGTAATAACAAAGATGAGGCGGGCAAAACTTAACCAGCATGGTAATAACACCCTGAGCCTTGTTTCTTTTAACTATCTCAATGACATAATCAGTCCAGTCGGTTTCCCAGTCACCTTTTGTCGGGCAGGGCGGTAACTTTTTTAAATAACGATTGGCCAGAGATTCTACAGGTTTCTCGCTGGCTTCCACTTCATTGGCGAAATACCTGGAACCCACATACATATCATCATCGACAATAACCATACCCAAACTCTCAATCAAGTCTAAAACTTCGGGTTGCACTGTCTGGCAAAGGCCGCCGTAAATGACCACCCTGACTTTTTGATCAGCGGGGCTCCTTTTTTTAAGTTCCGGTATGAGTTCTTCCAGCAGCCGGTTATGTTCTTCCTTAGGCATTAACATGCTGGAATTAACTATCGCCTGCATTTCTCTCCCCTTGATCAGCCCCGGTTTTTCTCTTCTCAAGGCATAAACTTCGGCAAGAAGCCGGCGGTTCCGGTTATAAACAGAGATACTCCGGTTAAGAGATTGAACGGTAATTTCCTGTCCGCCAAATTCCTCCAGGCTTTTTTTCAGCCGCTCAAATTCTTCAATTAAGTAGTCTCTGATCGAAGCGCCGGGATAAAGCGCCGGCAGGTACAGATACTCCATGTAAGAAGGACAGGCGTTTCTTTCAATGATAAAAGGCAGGCTCTGAGCCTGCAGGCACATGCGGTAAAATACCACTCCATCCAAGAAGCTGAGCTTGCCTTTTACCGCATCATCAACAAAACTGCGGGTCAATCCGCAGTTAAAAGGCGCAATATGGGCATGACCCATGGTAACCGGCTCATTGCTCCGCCAGATGATCACTGGGAGCATTCCTGCCGCGTGAATAATTTCTTCCGGCAGTTGCATGGGATAACAGCCGATTACCTTCTTTTTATTTTTCTCTTTCCATTCAGCAAGGCTGCCATAAGGATTTGCGGTAAGTTCAAAAAACTTTTTCAGTATCCTTTCCATAAGGGGAAATACACCTCCTTTTTTTACAGGCCCAGTTCCCTGGCAATAACCATCTGTTGTATTTCCGAGGTGCCCTCGGTAATCGGACGCAGTTTGGCGTCCCGCCAGTAACGTTGAATATTATACTCCGTCATGTAACCATATCCGCCAAAGATGTGCATGGCTTCGTTTGTCACGTTAA
This sequence comes from Deltaproteobacteria bacterium, assembly GCA_020062745.1. Lineage (GTDB taxonomy): Bacteria > Bacillota > Desulfotomaculia > Desulfotomaculales > JAGUVT01 > JAGUVT01. The sequence continues at coordinate 14,288 of JAGUVT010000074.1, read as the reverse complement.
CTGCCGTTTCGCTGGCAAACAGCTTGGCCATAGAAGCCTCTTTCGCACACTCCAGTCCATTGTCATAAAGCCAGGCGGCATGATAGGCCATAAGGCGGGCAGCGTTAATTTGCATGGCCATGCGCGCCAGCTTGAAGGCAACAGCCTGATTTTTGCCAATCGGCCGCCCGAACTGCTCCCTGTCACCAGCATAGCGCAGGCTTTCATCAAAAGCCGCCTGAGCTATGCCAATGCTGGAAAAAGAGTGGGTAATCCGGCCGTGAGTCAAAGAGCCCATCAGGTACTTAAAACCTCTTCCTTCTTCTCCAACCAGGTTTTCGACCGGAACACGACAGTCTTCAAAAACCAGTTCCGCTGTTTCCGAAGAAAGAAACCCAACCTTATCCAGCTTTCTGGTTACTTCAAAACCGGGTGTTCCTTTTTCCACAAGAATCACGCTGATACCTTTCCCCGGTTTCTGACTACGGTCCGTCCAGGCCGCCACCAGGATAAAATCACAGATGGTGCCGCAGGTAATAAAAGTCTTCCGGCCGTTAATTACATAATAATCACCTTTTTTCTCCGCCCTTGTTTGGATGGAAGCGGCATCGGAACCAGCGCCGGGTTCCGTCAGGCCGAAGGCGGCAATTTTTTCACCCTGTACCGCTGGCACAATATATTTCTGTCTTTGCTCCTCGGTACCATAATCTAAAATAATAGTGGTGCCTATTCCGCTTTGCAACATGATCGCCGACCCAATCCCGGCACATACCCGGCATGCTTCTTCAATTACAACACATTCGCCGATTACTCCGGCCTCGGCACCGCCGTACTGCGACGGAAAGTTTACACACAAATAGCCCAGTTCACCCATTTTTTTATAGAGGTGTACTGGAAACTTCTGGTTTTTCTCCGCCTCTTCAACTAACGGGGCAATTTCTTTTTCGGCAAAGCTTCTAACTGCAGTTTGCAACATTTTATGTTCATCACTGAGGGCAAAATTCATCAATACACTTCCTTTATGTGTGCTTGTTTATTGCTTCTTTCTTTAACACATAGTCAGACCGCCGCTGACACTCAAGGTCTGACCGGTGATAAACCCGGCTTCATCCGAGGCCAGGAAAGCCACGGCATGTGCTATATCTTCCGGCGCGCCGAGCCGGCCCCAGGGAATAACCCGCTTTAGCGATTCAACCAGTTTAGGATTATCCTGCCCGATTTCAGCAAATAACGGGGTGTCGCTGGGACCCGGGCAAACAACGTTAACGTTTATCTTATAACGGGCCATTTCCCGGGCCAGGGTCTTACTGAAAGCAATGACCGCTCCTTTGGTGCCGGAATAAACCGCTTCACCGCTTGAACCAACCCGTCCGGCATCGGAACCGATGCTGATGATCTTGCCATACTGGCGTTCAATCATGTGATCCAGAACCTCTCTCACACAGTAGAGAACACCTTTAAAGTTAATGGCAATAACTTTATCCCATGTTTCTTCGGTACTTTTAACAAAAGGCTCGATCTTATCCCAGCCGGCGTTATTTACTAAAATATCAATTTTACCGAAAGCTTCCATGGCCTTAGCCATCATCTCTTTAACCTGGGTCCGCTGTGTAACATCCGTACTAACTGCCAGTGCCTGCCGGCCCATACCTTTAATTTCACCGGCCACATCCTGCGCAAGCTCATAACGCATGTCGGCAACTACCACGTTTGCCCCGTGACAGGCCAGTTCCAGGGCAATTCCCCTGCCGATACCGCGTCCGGAACCAGTGACGATGGCAACCCTGTCCTTTAAATGCATTAATTTCATCCTCCTTGAATTTTTCTTAAAAAAATTTAACCAAATAAAAATTACCAGTTTTTACGCGGCAACCCGTATTGTAAAATATTACGCGCAATGATTTCTCTCTGCACCTGGCTGGTTCCTTCTACAATCTGGAGCTGCTTGGCGTCCCGGATATACCGCTCCATCGGGTGATCCTGGATATAACCGTGCCCGCCGAGGATTTGGGCGGCGTCAATAGCCACCTTGACGGCCATGTCGGTCGGAAAAACTTTGGACATGGAAAGAATCCCGGCGTATTCTTTAGAAAACTTACCGCTGTCAATCAAGAAAGCCGCCTGCATAATGAGCAAACGGGCCGCTTCTATTTGCGTGGCCATGTCGGCCATCATCCAGCGCAGACCCTGCAGGCCGGTCAGCGGACCGCCGAAGGCATGGCGTTCTTTAGCGTAATTCATGGCGTATTCCAGCGCTCCCTGCGCCAGACCCAGGCCGCGGGCGCCTACCGCTGGCCGGATGCTGTTAAGGGTGTGCATAGCCAGTTGAAAACCCTTGTTTTCTTTCCCTACCATGTTTTCCGCCGGTACCCGGACTTCGTCAAAAACCACCTCGCACAGGGGCATGCCGCGTACCCCCATTTTTTTCTCAATAGTACCGATGGAAAACCCGGGTGTTCCTTTTTCCACAATAAAAGCGGTTATGCCCCGACTGCCGGCGTCCGGTCTGGTTTTCGCAAACACCGTTACGAAATCGGCTACCGAAGCGCCGCTGATGAAACACTTGGTTCCGTTTATAAGGTAATAATCACCTTTTCTTACTGCACTGGTGCGGATATTGGCCGCGTCAGACCCGGCCCCTGGTTCGGTAAGACAAAATGCGCAGCGCATTTCCCCCCGGGCCACAGCGCCTAGATATTTTTTCCTTTGCGCCTCACTCCCGGCAACCCGGATCGGCTGGGTGGGGAGGTAGGTTAAAAGCAACATCAAACCCGAACTGCAGCAGTATTTGGCCACCTCCTCGATGGCTATGCACAGGCCGGTGGTGCCGAGGCCGCTTCCCCCGTATTCCTCTGGAATGCAGGTGCTGAACAAACCAGCTTCTTTAAATATTTTAAAGATGTCCCACGGGTACTCCGCCTGTTCGTCGATGGCGGCCGCCCGGGGCCGCACTTTTTCTTCTGCAATCTTGCGTATGGTACGGCGTAAAAGTTCATGTTCATCGCTGAAATAAAAGTTCATCTTCTTCCCCCTCTATTGTTCTTCCGGGCTGTACTCACCAAAAACCTGCCGCAAAACGTCACAGATTTCACCCAGGGTGGCGTAGGCCTTGACTGCCTCTAAAATCGGCGGCATCAGATTTTCGCTTCCGGCAGATTCCTGCCTAACCCACTCCAGGGCACGGGCGACATTTGTACCATCCCTCCTTTGTTTTAATTCATGCAAACGGCTAATTTGATTTTCAGCCAGTCGCGGGTCGGCCTGGTGAAACTGCTCCACACCGGAAATTTTTTCGTCTGCCGCAAACTCATTTACCCCTACTATGATCCGCTGCTTTTCTTCTATCTCCTTCTGGCAGCGGTAAGCATTTTGGTCAATTTCCCGCCGGAAATAACCCTGCTCGACAGCTGCCACCGCTCCTCCCATCGACTCGATTTTTTCCAGCAGTTCCCCTATTTTATTTTCCATCTGGCCGGTCAGGCTCTCCAGGAAGTACGAGCCGCCCATCGGGTCGATGGTATCGGCAACGCCGCTTTCGTAAGCGATAATCTGCTGCGTCCGCAGGGAAAGCGTGGCTGATTGCTCCGTAGGTATGCACAATGCTTCGTCGAACGAACAGATAGCCATCGACTGCACTCCGCCCAGCACTGTGGCCAGGGCGTGCAGAGTGCTGCGGATGATGTTGTTCAGCGGCTGCTGGGCCGTAAGAGTGGAGCCGCCGTTTTGCACGTGCACGCGGAAGAGCCAGGAACGGGGGTCTTTTGCGCCGAAGCGTTCCCGCATAATCCTGGCCCACAGGCGGCGCGCCGCCCGGTACTTGGCCACCTCCTCGAAGAAGTTGTTATGCGTGTTGAAAATCCAGGAAATACGCGAAGCGAACTGGTCAACCGCCAGGCCCGCCTGCTGTGCCGCTTTCAGGTAAGCGACCGCGTTGGCAAATGAAAAGGCTATTTCCTGCACCGCTGTCGCCCCTGCTTCCCGCATATGGTAACCGCTCACGCTGATCGAGTTGAAACGGGGCATATTTTGGGCGCAGTAGGCGAAAATATCAGTGATCAGGCGCAGGGAAGGCTCCGGCGGAAAGATATAGGTCCCCCGGGCCACAAACTCTTTTAAAATATCGTTTTGAATTGTTCCCGTCAGTTTTTCCGGTTTGACTCCCTGTTTTTCCGCTACCGCCACGTACATGGCCAGCAGGACGGCGGCCGGCGCGTTGATGGTCATCGAAGTGCTTACTTTATCCAGCCCGATCCCGTCAAACAAGATTTCCATATCGGCCAGGGAGTCTATCGCCACCCCCACCTTTCCCACCTCGCCGGCCGCCAACGGATGGTCCGAGTCATAGCCGACCTGGGTGGGCAGGTCGAAAGCGACTGAAAGCCCCGTTTGCCCCTGTTCCAAAAGATATTTAAAACGTTTGTTCGATTCCTCCGCCGTGCCGAAGCCGGCATATTGCCGCATCGACCACAGCCGCCCCCGGTACATGGTGGGCTGTATGCCGCGGGTATAAGGGTAGACCCCCGGAAAGCTCAAATCTTGCAGAAAATTGCTTTCGATTACGTCCAGAGGTGTGTATACCGGCTTTACCTCTATCCCCGAACCGGTCGCAAAACTTTGCTCGCGCTCGCCGCTCTTTTTCACGGTGAGCCGGTAATTTTCCTCCCAATCATCCCGGGCCCGGGACAATTCCCGCATTATTTCTTCCTTCAGCATCGTTTTGTTCCCCTTTACCTTTTTGAAGCACATAATCGATCGATGTACTCCACTATGTCATCCAACCGGGTTCCGGTCAGAAACACATCGGCAATTCCTTTGGCCTTGAGATCCGGCACGTCTTCCCGGGGAATAACTCCCCCGGCGATAACCGGTATGTCCTCAATATTTTTCTTCTTCAGCAAATCAAGGACAAGCGGCACCAGGGTCAGGTGCTCGCCGCAGTGGCAACTGACGCCGATTACGTCAACATCCTCCTGCAAGGCGGCTTCCACGATACTTTCCGGCGACTGGAAACTGCCCAGGTAAACCACTTCCATGCCGGCGTCGCGCAACGCCTTGGCCACCAGTTTGGCTCCCCGCACATGAGAATCAAGACCGACTTTGGTAATTAAAACCCTGTTTTTTCTATTCAAAGACAAAATGCGTCTCACCTCCCAAACGAGGGATCAAAAAGGGGATTTTCTTATTCCCCAGGGGTCCCAGCTCAACCCGTAAGCCTCCCGGATGGTGCCCATTATTTCTTCAACTGTAGCGTATGCTTCAACCGCTTCCATGACGGCCGGCATTAAGTTTTCCCCTTCGCCTTTTCCTGACTCTTCCCGGAGGTTTTCCAGGGTTTTCTTTACCTGTGACTGATCCCGGGTTTCTTTTAATCTTTTTACCCTTGCGATTTGTTTTTGTTCGGTCTCCGGGGGAATCCGCAAGACCCCTCCGGGCGGCGTCGAATCCTCCTCCGGCGGGATAGTCATGGTATTCACGCCCACGATCAATCTTTCTCCGCTTTCAATTTCTTTCTGATAGCGGATATTTCCTTCCTCCACTTGTTTATCCACCCAGCCGCTTTCCAGCGCCTTCGAAAAGCCGCCCATGTTTTCGATTTCCGCCATTATTTTGCCGGCTTCCTCTTCCAGTTTGTCAGTCAGGGCTTCCACATAGTACGAGCCTCCCAAAGGATCGGCCACCAGGGCCGCGCCGGTTTCATAAGCAATAATCCCCTGGATTCCCAGGGCTGTGCGTTGCGCTTCTTTAGTCGGCAAGGATATGGGCTCGGTGTAGGTGGTACAGAATACCGACTGAGCGCCGCCGAGTACGGCGGCCAGAGCTTCGAAAGCCGTTCTGGCAATGTTGTTCAACGGCTGCTGCGGTACCAGTGAACTGCCGGCGCACTGCACGGCGAACTTGAACTGCCACGATCTGGGATCCCTGGCGCCGTATTTTTCCCGCAGCATTCTGGCCCACATGCGCCTCATCGCCCGGAACTTGGCCACTTCTTCAAAAAGGTCGATACCGGTGTTGCAGTAAAACGACATGCGCCTGGCCACATCGTCAATATCCATGCCCCGCCGCAGCGTACCGTCAATGTATGTAGCCGCAATCGCCAGGCCGAAAGCGATTTCCTGCGGCGCATCGATCCCGCTGTCACGAATATTATAGGGCGCCGAGACGTAAGCCGCATGCCAGAGAGGCATATTTTTAGCACAGTACTCGACCAGGTCGCCCCATACCTTTATGCCCAGATTGATCGGGTTGGCTTCTTTGGAGTAACAAACGTGACTCATGATCGAATCATTGCTGATTGTCCCCCGCAGAACAGCCGGGTCTATTCCCCGCCGCTTGGCCACAACCAGGTACTGGGCCATAACAACCGGACTGACGACGGAAGCGCATAAAAGCGTCATGCTCACCTTTTCCAGCGGAATCCCGTCCATCAGGTCCTCCATGTCCTCCACCGAACAAAGCGGCACCCCGCTGACACCGACCTCGCCCCTGGCCAGGGGATGGTCGGAATCAATGCCGTGCATGGTCGGCTGGTCGCGAAAAACCATCAGCCCCGTATTGCCGTGTTCAATTAAAAACTTGAGCTGCTCGTTGGTATCTTCCGGCGTGCCGAAGCCCCACGGCTGCCGCCTGGTCCACAGTTTGCCCCGGTACATGTCGGCGTATATGCCTCTCGTAAACGGATACTGCCCGGGATCGGCGATATCCGTTTGATAATCAATATTCTTTACGTCTTCCGGGGTGTACTTTTCCTTTACGGCAAAACCGGACCATGTTTTAAGCCTCTTCAATTTTTCCATGTAATCCTGGCCGGCTTTTTTAAGTTTATCACCCATCAGTCATTTCTCCCGAATATGGCCACGGCGCAGGTAAAGTGGCCCGGATGCCCGCCCAGGTTATGGGTCAGCCCGATGTCCGCCTTTTTTATCTGCCGCCGCCCGGCTTTATTCTGCAATTGCTTGTAAACTTCGTAAATCATGCGCAATCCGCTGGCCCCGATTGGATGGCCGAAGCATTTTAAACCGCCGTCGGTGTTTACCGGCAACCCTCCTTCCAGAGTGAAAAAGCCGGAATCAACATCCTCTTTTGCCCCGCCCCGGGGACTGAAACCGAGGTCTTCGTAAATCAAAAGCTCGGTAATGGTAAAACAATCGTGCACGACGGCCAGGTCGATTTCTTCCCGCGGATTTTTGACGCCGGCCTCTTGATAAGCTTTTTGCGCGGCAGTAACTGTTTCTTCAAAGTGGACCATATCATAGTCGTCATGTAAAATGGCCTGCCTGGCGCCGCAGGTTAAGCCCAGCCCTTTAACTAAAATATAATCTTTTTTCAAACTTTTGGCCAGTTCCGGTCGGGTGATGATCGCCGCCGCCGCGCCGTCGCTGACCCCGCAGCAATCAAACAGCCCCAGGGGCGAGGCAATTATCGGCGCGTTCATCGCCTGCTCCAGGGTTATCTCCTTTTGGAAATGGGCCCTCGGGTTTAAGGAGCCGTTATGGTGATTCTTTACCGCTATTTTGGCCAGGGTCCTCTTGCCTTCTTCGTAACTCAAACCGTACTGGTGAAAATACCTGGTGCCGGCCAGGGCAAATTGAACCGGGGCCGGAACGGGCGGTTCCACACGCGAACCCCAGAACGGCGCGTAAGAAACCGGCAGCCCGGACACACCGGCATCCTTCAGTTTTTCGACACCCATAACCAGCACCAGGTCGTAAATTCCCGCCGCTACTGCGTAGCAGGCGTTTCGAAAGGCGTCGGTACCCGTGCAGCAGGCGTTCTCCACCCTGGTGATCGGAATATAATCCAGTTTTAAGGCGTGGGCCAGCATGGTTCCCCTGGCGGTGCCGAAGGAATACTGAAAGCCCAGCCAGGCTGCCTGAATGTCCTTGGGATCAATACCGGCGTCTTCATACGCTTCATAGGCCGCCTCTACCATTAAATCTTCGGCGCTCTTGTCCCAATGCTCGCCGAAGTTCGTACAACCCATGCCGATGACGGCAACCCTATCTTTAATTCCATTCATTACCGTTACCTCCTTTTCTCAACGTCTTACCGGCATACACTTCCAGTAATAATTGTGAATACCTCCAACGGTGTGCAGTTTTCTAAAGGTCATTTCCAAAGGCATACCGATTTTTATTTCTTCCACCACACGGTCGGTCATCATGCTCTGCATTCTTCCCCCGCCCGCAAAGTTAATAAAACAGATTACCAGCGGAGGATCTAATGTCGGCCCCAAATAATCCAGGGAATAAGTAAACAGTTCGGCCTTTTTATCAGAAATGCGCACCGGTTCGAATTGATCTTTGGCATGGCATTTCGTGCACACTCTTTGCGGTGGGTACTGCTGATAACCGCAATTTTTGCACTTTGCGCCATATAAACGAATATTCTGGTTGCGCTCCCGGTACATGGCCGACGGCGAGGGAGCGTCCAGCGGGGGACGGCGCACGGGGGGAGCGATATCGATCAACGAGCGCCACCTGGCGTAAGTCAGGTAGTCAGGCAGTATTTTTTTTGATCCCAGGCAACCTTTTATCCCGCGCCTGTTCTCCACTTTTTTGATTCCTTCCGTCACCTTTAAAACAAAGGCATCCGCCCCGTCGCCGTAACCGGCAAAAAGAATTCTATCCCCCGGTTCGGCTTTCTCCAGGGCCGCCACCAGCATCATGAGAGCAAAAGCTGTTCCAGTATTACCTAATTTATTAAACATCGGGTCTTGTACCTGGGTCTTTGGGTCAAAACCGAGCCTTACCGACATTTCTCTGTGTTTTCTGGCATCCGGCGCATAAAAAACAGCTTTAGCAAAATCCTGAGGGGTTAGCTTGCATTTCTCCAGAAGACCTTTTACTGCCTGAGGGAGAATTTTTAAATAGCCTTTTTCGCTGGCGAAGCGATCTTCGGCCGAACGAACGAAAGTATCTCCCGCTGTTCTCCAGACATCGAGTATTTCATTGGTTATGCTGTAACTATCTTCAATCTCCGCTACTACATTTTCCTTGCCTACAGTAACGGCAGCAGCCCCATCACCTAAAACCGGCTCGAACTCCGAACGGGGCTGCGGCACGCGCAGATCAGCCGCAGTTACCAGCACCTGCCCGGCCGATCCTGCTTTGACGGCATCTACCGCTGCTCTCAGGGCTAAGGTTCCCGCCCTTAGAGAATTGGCAAAATCAGCGGTAAAAATGTCCGCACGCAAGTCGGCGGCCTCCGCCACGATAGACGCCCCCTGCTTCTCCAAATAAGGAGCGGTGGTGGTGGCCAGGTACAGGCCATCGATTATTTTCCGATCCGCCCCGTTCAGGCAGTCGACAGCCGCTGCGACCGCCATCGTTATGCTGTCTTCATCGAAATTGGCGATTGCTTTTTCCGTGCGCGTGTTCCAGGCTGAAGTCCCTTCGCCGAGGCGGAAAAAAGGCACATACGCCCCGTAAGAAGTAATCCCTACCAAAATGCTCACTTCCTTTCATCTAGTAAAAACAGCCGGAAAACATGAATAAATCCGCCGGTTTAAATTATCATCTTACCTGGTCGCTAAATAATGCTGGCCCCCAGGTTTTTACCGCCGTCCACATACAGCACCTGTCCGGTAATGTAACGAGCCTCGTCGGCACAAAAGAAAGCCACCGCGTAGGCCACATCAGCCGGCTGGCCGATAACAGGGGTAGGCTGGACCTTAATCAGCTTTTCCTGCACATCAGAACGCAGACTGCGGATTAAAGGTGTGTCAATCAGCCCCGGCGCTACGGCATTAACAGTAATGCCATACCTGGCAAATTCCAGAGCCAAAGAACGGGTTAAGCCAATTAAGCCGGCTTTCGAGGCGGAATAGTTGGACTGCCCTGCCTGTCCGAGAGCGGCCCGGGAAGAAATATTAACAATCCGGCCACTTCCCTGCTCCTTCATATACTTTAGCACGGCCCTGGAAACTAGCCACGGGCCTTTCAGGTTGACATCGGCCACCATGTCCCAATCTTCCTCCAACATTCTTAAAATCAGGTTATCCCGGAGAATGCCGGCGTTATTTACTAAAATGTCAATGCGGCTGTAAGTTGCGATCACCTTATCAACCATGATCTGAACTTCTTCCCATCGACTGACATCAGCCTGTAACGGAAAAGATTCCCCTCCAGACTGCCTGATTTTGTCCGATGTTTTTTGGGCTGAGTCAAAATTAAGATCATTAACGGCCACCCGCGTCCCCTTTTTTGCTAAAAAAACAGCAATTCCCTCGCCTATCCCGCTGCCGGCGCCGGTTACCAGTGCCACCCGGTCATTAATTTTCATTGCTTTTCTCCTTTTTCCGAGAAATTTAGTAACTTATTGCCCGGTAAACCGGGGCTGCCGCTTTTCAAGAAAAGCACTGACTCCTTCCTTATAATCTCCGGTATGCATTGCTATAATCTGGGAATAGCTTTCTACTTTCAAAAACGTTTCCAGGTCATTATGCTGGGCCTGCAGGAAAAGCTGCTTGGCCAGGCCATAAGCAGTGGTCGGGCCATGGGCCAGCCCGGTAGCAAAAGACAGCACCGCCGAATCCAATTCCGCCGCTGGCACCACCCGGTTAATCAAGCCAATTTCCAGAGCTTCCCGGGCTTCAATCATCCGACCGGTAAAAACCAACTCCTTCGCTTTCGGCAAACCGATCATCCTGGAAAGGATATAAATACTTCCGGCATCCGGAACCAGTCCTATTTTACTGAATATCTGGGAAAACTTTGCCTTATCTGAAGCAAAAATAATATCAGTTGCCAGGGCCAGACTGAAACCGGCGCCCACTGCCGGACCGTTAACTGCCGCTACCACCGGCTTGGGTATCCTCATCAGCAGGTTAATACACTCATAAGCCGCATCCAGTCGTTTTCGCAGTTGAGGTATGCCCAGACCTTGTTGTGACCGGATGTCACCGCCGGCACAAAAAGCCTTGCCGGCGCCGGTGAGGATTACCGCTCTTATCTCCACATCATTTGACAGGCGGCTTAGTAGCTGTGCCAGTTCGAGACGCATCTCCATATCCAGAGCGTTCATTACCTCGGGACAATTAAGAATCACCTTGGCCACAGGTCCGTGTCTTTCCTCCAACACCTTCATTTCCCGGGTCAACTCCTATCCTGAGAATACCCTTCGATGTAGCAATTATTTTCTGAAACGATTAAAATCAGGCCTTCGCTTTTCCACAAAAGCACTGCAACCCTCCTGAAATTCCTCAGTTCCGTGAGCCATGCTCAGCATCTGAAAACCGTGTACAACCGAAGGGTAAAGTAAATCGGACTCAAAATTCAAGGACACCTTAGCGATGCGTAGAGCCTGCGGGCTTTTTTCCAATAATTCCCGGCACCACCCGGCCACCGCTTCTTCCAGCTTATCATTCGGCACTACCTTATTCACCAGGCCCATTTCATATGCCTCTTGGGCAGAGTAAAGGTGGCAAAGAAAAACCATCTCCCGAGCCCGCTTTTCTCCCAGCACCCGGGGCAACATCTGGGTACCGTACCATACTGGCACACTGCCCATACGCGGACCAGCCTGCCCGAACTGAGAACGCTCCGTAGCAATGGTTAAATCGCAAAGCAGGTTCAGTTCGTTGCCGCCGCCTACGCAATACCCGTCCACCGCTGCAATTACCGGCTTGCCGTTGTTGCGGATGACGTGGGCCAGCTTCATTATGCGGCGAAAAAGAGCCCGGCCTTTGGCAGGATTAAACTCACCTTCCCATTTTACGTCCCCACCGGTGGAAAAAGCCTTTCCACCGGATCCGGAAAGCACTGTTACGCCGATGCTTTCATCAGCATTGGCATCCTCAAAGGCATCTATCATTTCATCAATGGTTTGATCGCGAAACGCATTATAGACCTCCGGCCGGTTGATGGTAATCCGGGCCACCCCGTCTCCTTTTTCAAAAATAATGTCCTGATATTTTTGCAAAACATAAAGCCTCCTTTGAAAAAATAGATTTTCTGGTCGCAAACACCGCTTAAAACTTTTACAAAGATCCCTTAGCAACCCTTGAAATTGGCCTTGCGTTTTTCCAGAAAAGCGCCCATTCCCTCATTTTTATCAGATGTAACCATAAGGTAGGCCAAAACGTGGGCTTCCAATTTCAAGGCCGATTCCAGGTCCAGGTTCATCCCGGTATCAACCACTTCCTTGGCCATTTTTAAGGCCAGAGGTGGTTTGACAACTAATTTTTCAGCCAGTTGACGGGTTTCATTCATCAACTCGGACGCCGGTACCACTTTATTGACCATCCCCAACTGGCAGGCTTGCCGGGCGTCAATACGCTCTCCCGTAAATAACAATTCCTTTGCTTTACAAACACCCAAAATTCTGGGCAGGCGCTGAGTCCCGCCTGCGCCGGGAAGAACCCCGATGTTTATTTCCGGTACGCCAAAGCTGGCCTTTTCGCTTGCCAGCCTCAAATCACAGGCCAGCGCCATTTCACAGCCACCGCCCAGGGCGAGGCCGCTGACCGAAGCAATTACAGGTTTAGGAAGATAATTTATTTTGTCAAAAACTTTTTGAATCCGTCTAGAAAACTCGTACCCCTCATCTACGCTGGAAATATTAATCACTTCGCTGATATCGGCACCGGCGCAAAAGTAATCCGGGCCGCCGGTAATGATCACGACCTTAATAGTTGAGTCGGTAGCCAGGTTATCCATAACCCGATCAATTTCCTCAATCATTTTTCCGTTAATGGCGTTCAACCGTCTCGGCCGGTTGAGGGTAATGGTCGCAACCGCTTCATTTTTCTCTAAAACAAGCGTTTCATACACAACTTCATTCCCCTTTCCGCTCAGTAAGGAAGAAATTCCCGCCCGAAAATTTCCCGGGTAATTACAATCTTTGATACCTGGGCGGTTCCGTCAGCAATCTCTATACCCATAATATCACGCAACCTTTGCTCAATGGGAAACTCCTGGGTATAACCGTAATGCCCGTGCAAAAGCAAGCAATCACGGATAGCATTAACTGCGTAACGGGGGGCCATCCACTTGCACATGGCTGCTTCCGCAGTATGAGGCAAACCTTGATCACGCAGCCACAAACTGCGGTAGCAGAGACAGCGCACAGCTTCAATAATACTACAATGCTCAGCAATAGGAAACGATACACCTTCAAACTTGGCCAGGGGCATATTAAAGGCATGCCTTTCTTTGGTATACTTTATTGTTTCCTCCAGGGTTATTTCTGCCGCACCAATACAAATAAGGGCCAGAATGACGCGGCTAAAATCGAATCCCCGCATCACAATCTTAAAGCCTTCGCCTTCCTTGCCCAGCAGGTATTCATCCGGTACTTCCACCTCATCCATAAACATAGAGCCTCTTTTTAAACACTTGCCGCCTATATCCTCATAACTCTGGCGGGTAATACCTGGCAGGTCGGTCGGTACTACAAAAGCGCTTATTCCTCTGGCACCGGCCTCCGGATTCGTCTTGGCAAACACTATTCCCATATCGCTGCTCATCATTAAAGTAATACCGGACTTTTCACCGCTCAATATATACCTGTCACCCTTCCGTATAGCCCTGGAGTGCATGGCAGACGCATCGGTTCCGGCATGCGGCTCGGTAACGCACAGAGCCGGCACCTTTTTACCGGCTATAATTGGACCCAGCCAGTCTTTTTTGGCCTGTCCGGAACCGTACTTTTCAATTATGCCAGTGATTAGTTCGCCCACTACAAAAGAAGCAATCGCCATGTTAGAGTCGCCTTTAGCTATTTCTTCCGCCGCAAGACCGGTGGTTACGGAGTCAGTTCCCTGGCCACCCTCTTCAGAAGCAACATTCATCCCGATTAACCCGAGGTTGCCCATTTTTCTCCAATGCTCCACCGGGAAATCATCGGTTCGATCCCAATGAGCATATGTTGATTGAAGCTCTTTTTTTACAAAATCCCTGATCATTTTTACCATTACCGTTTGCTCTTCATTAAGGCTGAAGTCCATTATTCACGTTCCTTTCCCGTTAATGCAATATTTCATCACCTTAATGCATCGATGCATTAAGGTGATGATTACAACTTACAGCAGAATTTAGACAAAACGCAAATGTTATTTTTACTTGAATTATCAGCCGAATACCTTAATATTTAACCCCCTCTGCTTTCTCCTAAATAAATACCTGAGTTAATTACTTAAAAATAACCTGATCCCGTTTAGTATTCAGTTGCAATATTTATGCCATCATCAAATCAACTGGGGCTCACATAATCCATAGTGTAAAATTGTTGTAGGATAAATAAAAACAAGAGACAACCTTTTTGGTAAAATGGTAAGTAACCAAACAAACCAAACCAGAAAGGGGCTGTCT
>JAGUVT010000116.1 GCA_020062745.1 Deltaproteobacteria bacterium | reverse complement strand
TTGAACAAAGACCCCCGGTTCAGCGGCATTCTCGTTCAGTTGCCGTTGCCGCCGCAAATCAACGTTGATGCTGTGATCAGCCGCATTTCTCCGGAGAAAGACGTTGACGGTTTTCACCCGGTCAACCTGGGCCGGCTGCTGCGCGGCGAACCCTGCCTCCTTCCCTGCACTCCGCATGGTGTGCAGCAGTTGCTGGTGCGTTCCGGCAACGATCCTTCCGGAAAACATGTTGTTATCTGCGGCCGCAGTAATATTGTAGGAAAACCGCTTGCCGCCATCCTGATGCAAAAGGCGAAAGGCGCAAACGCCGTTGTTACCGTAGTGCATACCGGGGCTAAGGATATCAGGCAATATACCTTACAGGCTGATATTTTAGTAGCTGCGATGGGCAAACCGCAGGTAATCACGGCTGATATGGTCCGGGAAGGAGCGGTGGTGATTGACGTCGGCGTAAACAGGATCCCCGATTCTTCCAAGAAGAGCGGTTTCCGGCTGGTTGGAGACGTTGATTATGAGCCGATTGCCGGGAAGGCTTCTTACATTACACCTGTTCCGGGCGGAGTGGGGCCGATGACGGTGACCATGCTGCTGGTAAACACGGTGGAAGCTGCTGTAATGATGGCAAACAAGTAAGGTATGTGGCTTTGGAGGTTGGGTCGATGGACAGCGGAGGTAAAACTTTCGAAGAAGCTGTTTCCCGCCTTGAAACCGTGGTGCGGGAACTGGAAGACGGCCGCCTGCCGTTGGAAGAAGCGCTGGCGCTTTTTGCCGAAGGGGTTGAGCTGTCCAGGTTGTGCAATCGTTATCTGGCTGAAGCCGAGGAACGGATAGCCGTTCTCATTGCCGATGATAAGGGCGGGTTGAAACCTTTTTCAGCCGGGGGAAAGATAAACGATGGATCTTAAAGAGGAGTTAAAAAAAAAGGCTCTTCTGGTGGAAAATGCTTTGGAAGGTTATTTGCCGCTGCCGGATACCTACCCGGCGGTAATTCATCAGGCCGTCCGCTACAGCGTTTTTGCCGGGGGTAAACGGCTCAGGCCGGCCCTGGTAATGGCGGGCGCCGAGGCGGTGGGCGGCGATCCCCAAAAAGTGCTGCCTGCCGCCTGCGCCCTGGAGTTGTTGCATACTTACTCACTGGTGCACGACGACCTGCCGGCTATGGATAACGATGATTACCGCCGCGGCAAGCCGACCAGCCACAAAGTCTTTGGTGAAGCGGTGGCGGTGCTGGCTGGTGATGCTTTGCTCACCCTGTCTTTTCAACTGCTGGCGGAGAATGCCGCCGGAGGTTCGGCCGGACCGGAAGATGTGCTCCGGGTAATCGGCGAAGTGGCGGTAGCGGCAGGTACTTTCGGCATGATTGGCGGGCAGGTGGTGGACATTTTTTCTGCCGGCCGCGCCGTCGACGCCGATACTATAAAGTATATCCACAGCCATAAAACGGCTTCTATCTGCCGTGTTGCCGTCCGCGCCGGCGCCATTCTGGCCGGGGCGAAAGAAGCGCCCCTGGCCGCTTTAACCGACTATGCCGGCCATCTCGGGCTGGCCTTTCAAATTAAAGACGACCTTTTGGATTTTGAAGGCGAAGCCGAAAAAATCGGCAAGCCTGTCGGCAGCGACTTGCGGAATAAAAAGGCCACCTACCCTTTAGTCTTCGGGGTAGAAGAGGCAAGGGCGGAGGCGGGCCGGGCGGCGGACCGGGCGCTGGCGGCGCTGGAGTGTTTCGGCAGTGAAGTGGAATTTTTACGCCGTCTGGCTTATTTTGTAATTGATCGTGAATCTTAAATAAACGCTGATGCTCAGGGTATAAATTATCTTATTGTGCTAAACTTAAACTTAAACTTAACTTCTTGCTTCCTGCCTGTGAGGGCAGTTTATAATAATAGTTTTAAGAATATTCAAAATATTATATGTAGATTATTTATGGAGGAGCTTTGATGGCGGTAATTAATAGTGAGACCTTGTTATTGAACGAAACCGAGAAGATGCTGGTGAGACAGGCCGGCTCGATTGTTCATTATCCCAAGGGGCATGTTATTTTTTCCGCTGGTGAGATCTCTGACCGGGTGTATCTGATTGAGAGCGGGTGGGTTAAAATTTACCGCCTGTCTACCGATGGCCGGAGAGTTACCGTCGGGAGCATTCGCAGTCCGGGCGAAATGATGGGACTGGCCGAGACCCTCTGGGGCGGTGAGAGAACTTGTTTTGCCGGGGCCATAAACGATGCCTCCCTCGTAGTGGTGGGAAAGAACAAGTTTGAAGAACTGCTGGCGGTACAGCCTTTTCTGGCCATAAAAATCGCCAAGCTGCTGGGAGCCAGGATGAGAGAGGCGGAATCGATTATTCATGAAATGGTATGCTGGCAGGCGCCCGGCCGGCTGGCCCTGATGCTCTTGAAGATGGGGGAGCGCTGCGGCGTGGAGACCAAGAACGGCATAAAGATCAACCTGCCTCTCACCCATGAAGAAATTGCCTGCATGGTGGGCACTTCCCGCCAGACCGTAACATCCCTGCTGAGCACCTTCAAGCAGGAAAAGAGCATTGTTCTGGAAGGCCGGGAAATCAATATCGTCAATCCCGATAAACTGGCCCGGTGGATTGTGTGACCGGCGCTTTTTAAAACCCTCATATTATTGTGTGAACTAGCACATTTAAAGCTGTAGCCCAGGCAACAGCTTTTTTGTCGTCAAGATGACTTTTCAGTCGTCGCCGGTGCGACATTGGTCCGTTATGATATCTGTTATTCTATAGATGACGGGGCTTGTGATAAAAATAATTAGGCGGGGAGGTGAAAGGTTAAGGTTGGTTACCAAAAAAATGCCTCCCGTTTGCTGTGCCTTGCCGGGGAGCGAGGCAAATTTAGACCGGAAGGGGCGAAAAGACCCGGTCCGGGGAGGCGTCTGTCCGGTGGCGAAAAAGCCGCAAGGACGGATTTCATGACCGGGGAAAAATGATAAAAAGTAAATGGTGGTACAAGGTGGCTGTGCTTACGCTGGTTTTGCTTTTGGCCGGCCTGGTTTTGGGAGCATTGACCGCCGGTGCGGCGCCGGATAAACAGGCAATAGTGGGAAGTGCTCTCGGCCTGGAAGGGAAACTGGGAGCAGCCATAGCAAAAGCGCCGGCGGGCGCCGGCGCGGGTCAAATCGATTCCAGCGCGCCGCGGGGTTTCCTGGGCATTCCCGGCGCGCCGCAAGTCAACCCGATTCTAGCCTTTTTATGGGCGGTCTGGGTAGGCTGGATTTTTTCTACCGTGGGCGCCTTCGGCGGGATCATGGCCGGTGTCGGTCACATGACGATATTCGGCCTGGGCGACTACGCTAAGAGCTTTAAAAAGACCGCGCCGGAATTAAACAAGGTTTTGACCGACTGCATCCGCATGGCCAACCAGTGGCTGGTGGGATTGTCGTCGGCCATCAGCAGTTTAAACTACCTGCGCTCCAAGCGGCTGGCCTGGCCGCTGGGTCTGGCCCTGGGCGCCGGCTCTCTCTTCGGCGCCGTGGTAATCCCGATCATGACCGGCGGTAAAATATCTTTCAGCCAGTACCAGGGCTGGTTCGGGGTGGCCGTTTTCGTGGTCGGCGGCTTCCTCCTTTATGAAACCACGCCGAAAGGACAGGCGGGCAAGAAGGCGGCCAAGGCTGCGGCCCAGGCTTTTGAAAAAAGCGTAAAAGAGGGCGGCGAAAGCGCCCAGGGTATTGCGGTTAAAAAATGGGGCCTGACCAGGATCGAGTTTTCTTTCTTCGGTGTGGAGTTCGGCTTCAATCCCTTCTGGGCCTTTATCGGCGGCGTGCTTATCGCGGCCATATCTTCCTTCCTGGGCGTCGGCGGCGGATTTCTTTACGTGCCGTACCTGACCAGCATCGTCGGCCTGCCCATGTTCGTGGTAGCGGGCACTTCGGCGCTGGCCGTGCTGCTCAGCATGGTAACCAGCATTGCTTCTTACCTGAACTTTGCCGGCGCTGCCGTGGACTGGGCGCTCATCGGTGTTGAACTGGTCGGCATCTTCATCGGCTCAATGGTCGGGCCGCGGACGCAAAAATATATCCCCGATATCTGGTTGAAGCGTCTTTTTGTGGTTTTGGCTTTATATGTAGGGTTGGGTTACTTCAGCAAGGGCTTCTTCGGCCAATCGTGGGTGCCGATGTAAAAGTATCAGCAAATCTTTAAAGAAATGGAGGTTGCAGGCAATGAATTGGTGGACGGTGCTGGACGGATTTTTAGTCGGTCTTTACCGCATAACCGGATGGACGTTGATTGACTACTTCATCGGCACTTTCTTGCTGGCACTGATAACCGTGCTCATCGGTGATTTTACCACCTCGCTGGTCTACCTGGTCAACCGGCCGTACTTTGTCCGCTTAAATGCCCGTTTGGCCGAACTGCACGAACTTTCGATGGCGGCGCTCCGCTTAAAAAATAAATCAGGTTACCGGGCGGTCAACCGCGAGGCCAACGACACTTTCGGGCTGGTGTTCTTCGGTATGGCCGGTCTTTCGGCGTCCTACCTGTGGCCGGCGTTTTTCGCCCTGGCCTGGATGCAGCCCCGTTTTCAGGGTATTGGATTTCCCCTTTTTTTAACCGGGTGGATCGCAAACTATACTTTTACCTTTCTGGTTGCTTATATCCTGGCGAGGCTGGTTTTTGCGCCGGTTAAGCCCTACCTGCCGTACTTCAGGCAGATGACGGCCTTAAAATAAAAAAGTTCAGTTGCTGCTGAACGGTTGCTTATAACGAGGAGGAATATGGTAATGAAATGCGCTTACTGCAGCCAGGATCCGAAAAACAGGTGTGATCTGGCAGGTCAGGACTGCACCGCCGGGTTGCTGGCACTAACGGAGTATGAGGAACTGGAGAACCAGCCGTTTCACCGGATTAGCGGCAGATTTCAGGCAGAATATGGTAATAAGCTCACTCGCCTTGAAGAAGTAATGAAGTTTGCCCAGGAGATGCAGTATAAAAAGCTGGGCCTGGCGTTTTGCGTCGGACTGGCTGAAGAAGCCGGGGTTATTTCCAGGATTTTAGAAAATAACGGGTTTAATGTAAGTTCTGTCTGCTGTAAAGTCTGCGGATTGGATAAGAAGAATTATGATGTTCCCAACGTCAAGCCAGATAAATTTGAAGCCCTGTGCAATCCCTTGGCGCAGGCCAAAATTTTAAATAATAGTAAAACCGGTATAAATATCGCGCTGGGGTTGTGCGTGGGCCACGACATGTTGTTTCAGAAGTATTCCGAAGCCCCGGTGACCACCCTGGTGGTTAAAGACCGGGTGCTGGCCCACAACCCGCTGGGGATTGTTTACTCCAGCTATTACCGTAAAAAATTTAAGGTTTAATTCATCTAAGTTTAAAGCTTCTTTCTAACCCGTTTTGCGGAACGGGTTATTTTTTTTGGCGGATAGGGGTAGATTCGGCGCTTAGAAAAAAAGGATTTTTGCTTTTTGGGCAAGAATTATTCATTATCTGGGACTTTCAGGAAGGGGGTTTTAAAGTGAAGGCCGAACTTGAAAATCGCAGGAAAGCATTGCTGGCGGCGTACCCGGTTTGGACCCGGCGTACTATTGCCGATCATTTTGATCAGGCAGTAGAAAAGTACGGCCCGCGTACTTTTATTTCTACCCTTGAGAAGGAGTATTCCTATAGCGATGTGCTTGAGCGGGCCGGCCTTGTGGCCGGAGGGCTTCTGGCTTTAGGCGTTCGACCGGGGGAACACGTGGCGCTTTTGATGGGTAATTACCCCGAATTTGTTTTTACAAAGATAGCGATAGCCAAAATCGGGGCGGTGTGTGTTTCGCTCAATACCATGCTGCGGGAAGAAGAGCTGGCATTTGAACTGGCGGACTCGGATGCTGTGGTCCTGGTTGCGGCCGACCGGTCGGGCAAATCGAATCATATGGGGGTTCTGGCCAAAATCTGTCCCGAACTTGCTGAACCGGTCGGGAATGGCCGGCCTGACCGGTTTGCCCGGTTTCCGCTGCTGCGCGAGATTGTCTGCTTTTCTCCAGAAGGCGGGAAATACCGGGGAACGGTTGATTTTAACGAACTGTATAAAATGGGTCAATCAGTGCCGGAAGACGATTTGCGGCAGGTCCAGGAAGCAACTGCCCATCCGGACGATAATTCCGATATTATGTATACTCTTGGTTTTTCCGATAAGCCCAAAGGGGCCATGCTCAGCCACGATATGATGCTGCGCGGCGCCTACGCCACCTGCCTTGCCCGGGCTATGGAAGAAGGCCGGCGTATTTTCACGCCGCTTCCTCTTTACCATGTGTTTGCCCTCCAGCAGGGTTTACTGGCGGCCAGCTTTGTCGGTGGCGCGTTAATACCCCAGGTTCAGTTCAGCCCCCGGGAGGCGCTGGAACTGATGGAAAAAAGGCGGGCGAACGATATATTGTGCGTTCCCTCGATGTTGTCGGCGCTGCTTAATTATCCCGGCCTTAAAAAATACGATCTCGGCTCATTGCGGGCGGTAATGTGCGCGGCTGCTCCGGTTCCGCTTTCTCTCTGGCAGAAATTGCAGAAGGAGCTTGGGGTAACTGAACTTGGTACCGGCTACGGGATGACAGAAATCGCCGGCGCGGGAGCCCTGACTTCTCCCGCCGACCCGCTGGAGGCGCATACGTCCAGAGTGGGCCGGACCTTGTATGGCGGAGCAGCCGGTATTTTTGAGTCTGGCGGTCATATTGTTCAGTATAAGGTAGTCGATCCTTCCACCGGGAAGGAACTGCCGCCTGGTGCGGAAGGAGAATGGTTTTGCCGCGGCAGTACTGTAACCAGGGGGTATTACAAGCGTCCGCAGGAAAACAACGCTTTGATTGACAAAGACGGGTGGTTGCGTACCGGCGACCTGGGTATTATTCATTCCGACGGCTTGTTCGAACTTACCGGAAATAATAAAGGGATTTACAAAACTTCCGGTGAGAACGTATTAATTAAAGAAGTGGAGAGTGTTATCAGCACCCATCCCGGCGTGAACAGGGTATGGGTGGCGGGGGTTCCCGATCAGCTAAAGGGTG
>JAGUVT010000038.1 GCA_020062745.1 Deltaproteobacteria bacterium | reverse complement strand
CCGCATTGCTGGTGATTATGCTCATTGCGGCGACGTACGCGGCGATGGCCCCGCAGAGAGCGCTGACCGGCGTGGACCCTTCCCCTGAAGATGCGGCCATACAGCAGAAGTATGAGAATCTTTGCGATAAGTACAACGTGGAAGACACCTGGCTGGTGGAAGGCGAAAGCTCGCCGGAGCGCCCTTTTTATCCGGGCAGGGGTGTGAGGAACCTGCATCAGATGGTCGACCGCTATGGAAACGATCAGAAACTGAAGCTGAAATGGGGCATGGTCCACGCTACCGCGCTTTACTGGGCTTATGTGAAAAACAAACCCGAGATCCTGGACGACATAAGAGAAAAAGCGACCAGAGACCTCCACCCGTACTTTTACTACAAGGAATCGAGCGTGACGGTGTGCGGCAAAGACGGCTGCGAAACGTACGACGTGTATCTTCTTGTGGAAGCCTACACCATCTTCGGCCATTATCAGTACCATTACGAGTGGGTGACGGAAACTTACGGCGAGGGTGAAAACGCCGTAAGCGTCACTTACGAACGGCTGAAGGACATCCGCACCCTTTCCGAATGGAAACGCCTGGAGCGGTACTTGAAAGAGTTTTACGGTTTAAAGCCGGACGACGACATGGCGCTGAACCGCATAATGGTGGTCGAAGCCGGGAAGGGCTTCAACGAGCGTGAGGAATGGCTGGAATGGCTGCTGGCGCAGTACTCGCCGTCGGAATACGCCTCGGAAGCAATGATCCCGCCCGACCTGCTTCCCTATTTCAAAGAAGCGGAGCAAAAATACGGCATACCCTGGTGGTTCCTGGCGGCGGTGGCGTTTAAAGAAAGCAGCTTCGACCCGCAGGCCGAGAATCCCAAAACCCACTGTTACGGATTGATGCAGGTGTCGCCCGAAAACTGGCAACATTACGCTCCGCTCCTGGGCTTCGACGTCGACCTGGATAAAAACAACCCTCGGGCTCAGATCATGGTCGGAGCATATATGCTGAAGGAGTTGGGGTTGGGGAACGTCAACTGGGGCGCTCCGGACTGGAAAGAGCAGACGCTTAATGAATTAGCCTTTTACGGCGGCTTCCGGGGAGAAAAAGCCCTTGAACGTTGCAGGGAGGAATACGCGGAGCCGATTTGGGAGCTGGCCGAGCGGTTCAGGAGCCCGGCGGCATGGCCGGTGCCGGGGCATACTGCGATATCATCGTACTTCGGATGGCGGAAGCATCCGATCACCGGAGAGTTGAAGCACCACGACGGAATTGACATCCCGGCGCCGGAAGGAACGCCTGTCGTGTCCATATCCGGCGGAGCGGTCGAACACGCCGGGTGGCAGGACCCGAACGACCGCGGTCGGGGATATGGAATGTATGTAAAAATCATGGACGGCAGCCACGCTTATATCTACGCTCATTTAAGCAGTATTGACGTGTCGGCCGGCTGGTCCGTACAGCCCGGGCAGCAGATTGGCGCTGTGGGCAGCACCGGGCGCTCGACTGGAGCGCACCTGCACTTTGGAGTGCTGGATCTGGAGAAGAACTGCTGGATAGACCCGCTGATGGTGGTGAGGCCGTAAGGCGGGATATTTTCCCGTCTTTTTGTAAAATTTTCCTTGCCTGGAGCGGAAGAAACGGGTTAAAATGGTTTATCCGGGAAGACTTCGGTCTTATGCCGGAGGAGGTTCATCAAGTGCTCCCGTAAGATGCTTGGAATTACTGGACTGGTCGGAGATAACAAGTGACAACAATACTTATAACGCGAAAATCCCGGTTGAGCAGGTCAACCTTAAAGTAACCGGCATCACCCTGGACCCTGTCTCCGGTACGCCTGGCCCGGGCCATGAGCGGCGCAGTAACTATAAAGAACGAGGCTGGTAAAGACTTCACGGCGACCAAGACCATCTGGCGGGTGTGCTGGTTGAACAGGACGGTCCTTGATGAGAACACTATCGTCACCGACTTGGCTGTCGGGGAAGAGCAGTTGCCATTCAGCTTTATACGAATAATTTGAAATAACTATATCTAACCCATACACTGAGAGGGGTTGCCAGCTTGGATAAGGTAATTTTATTTAATGATGCATTGCCACAGATAGGGCTAATGACCAGAAAATTAACTGAAGGAATCGAACTTGAACTTGTTGAAAAGTTCATCGACTTTAAAATATCTGAGTTCGGGAAAAACAGGAAAAGAATGTGTCTTGCGGTCTTCTGTGAGCCTCAAATAGAATCTGGATATCCAGACGTGGTTTTTGCGGAGTATTTGCCTACCGTATTCGAAAAATGGACTGATGCACGCTTTTTTCTTACAAATAACGATTTAAAGGTACTCCAGCATATTATAGCTTGCGATGGTACTGAAGCCATGACTCTGATCAGACAGCTTGGGATCGATGCTAAGAGTTTGCTATTGACTCTTGAGAAGCTGTTGGATGCTAAAATGATTAAAAGAGAAGCTAAAACATGGAAGGCTTACGATATAAACAAGATATTTGGAATCAAGAAGCTGATTGCGGTTGAAGCAAAAATAAAAAACTGGTCTGCTGTATTGCAACAGGCGCTTTTAAACAAATGGTTTGCATCTGAGAGTTATGCTCTTTCGAAGTTGTCTAAAAAACCCACAAAAAGAGTGATTGATTTATTTGAGAATAATGGTATAGGGATGTATATTTTTAATGGAGCCTTTAAGAAAATTAACAACTCCCAGATTTTACAACTACCTTCGTGCTACCGTTCCTTCATGTTCAACGAATGGATAGGTCGAAGGCTTAACAAGAATTTAATTAACTGAGGCGAAGATTATGCATCTTTTTAATTGTAAAATTTTTGAAGAAAAGATCCAAGGAATTACCGAAATATCGAAGTTGGATGACGGCGGACAGAAATATGTTTTTAGGGCAAAACACATGAAACATGGAAACATAGTATTGAAAATAGTGCCTGATGGCGCTTCGGATGAAAGGATTAAAAGGGAAATCGAGGTTGTAACTGAATACCGTCTTGAAAACGTGCCTTGTATTTATGTATAATGGACCCAGAAATTCGGACAGCAAAAAGGACAAACTTAAGATACAATTAGACCATGAAAAAACATTATACAGCGAACTTCAAAGCACAGGTTGT
>JAGUVT010000079.1 GCA_020062745.1 Deltaproteobacteria bacterium | reverse complement strand
ATGCGCGGTTCTCATACCGGGCCCCTGATGCCGGTTTCCGTAGCCCAATCCAACCCCACCCGCTTTGACGGGCCGCCCCGGGTGGTAGCGCTCGGCTTCCAGTTATGTGATGGAAAACTCATCGGGCCACAGGATTTCTTTGCCGATCCTTCTTATGATAAGGCCCGGGAAATAGCCAATGAAATTGCCAACTACCTGCGCCGGATGGGTCCGTTTGAGCCGCACCGCTTGCATCTGGACGAAATGGAATACACCACCATGCCCGATGTGAGCAAGCGTTTGAAAGATCGCTTCCAAAAACTGCGCTAATCCCAACTGGTTAGACACCTATACCATTGATGCGGTACCAACAGTGAATGAAAATATCATTGCGAGGATGAGCCGAAGCCGTGTGGCGGGTAGCGACGAAGCAATCCCCTTCGTGGAGGAACAAGATTGCTTCGCTTCGGCTCGCAATGACAAATAAGGAATATTTCCAGGAGCAGACACAAGGTTCTGCTCCTAACATTTTTATTTCAAGAGCTTGTCTTCTTCTAAATCAGCCACTCCAGCTTCACTAAATGAAACCATCTCACTTAAAACCTTAAGTGAAGCCTCTACCAGGTGCATAACCAATACGGCGCCGGTACCTTCACCCAGGCGCATATTCATCTGTACCATAGGCGACAAGCCAAGCATCTCCAGCATCAGGCGGTGCCCCTGCTCACCGGACAGGTGGGAAGCAATCATATACTCCTTTGCCCTCGGTTGAATCTTAAAAGCCACCATGGCAGCAGCAGTTGTGATAAATCCATCCAGAAGAACAGGTACCCGTCTAGACGCCGCTCCTAAAATAACGCCGGCCAGTCCGGCG
Source organism: Deltaproteobacteria bacterium (assembly GCA_020062745.1). Lineage (GTDB taxonomy): Bacteria > Bacillota > Desulfotomaculia > Desulfotomaculales > JAGUVT01 > JAGUVT01. The sequence goes on along the minus strand of JAGUVT010000079.1, from coordinate 31,771 downwards.
ATTTCCAACCCGCCTACTTTGGACAAAACGTCCAGAGCATCATTTGGGTCCGGCCGGTTTATCTTTAAAGCAGAAGCAATTGCTCCTCTTTTGCGCAGCAGTACTTCGTCATTAACCATGGTACCCCGGCCGGCCACTTCCTCCGGGGTCAACCCGCCAAAGACAGCCAAAATGGCGCTGCTGGGGGTAGTATTACCGATTCCCATATCGCCGATAGCCAGCAGGTTTACACCCCGCTCTATTTCCTCCCCGGCCACCGTAATGCCTGCTTCCAGCGCGCGTACTGCTTCCTCCCTGGTCATGGCCGGCCCAGCGGCAATATTACCCGTACCGGCTCTTACTTTGCGCTGGAGCACACCAGGCGTTTGTACCGGCACAGCCACGCCCACGTCCACAACAACCACCCGCGCACCGGCATGCCCGGCCAGCACCCCGATGCCGGCGGTACCGTTCAAAAAAGCGGGCAGCATCTGGCAAGTAATTTCCTGCGGGGCGGCGCTCACCCCTTCAGATACCACGCCATGATCACCAGCCATAACAATAACGGCTTTATCTTTGATTGCCGGCTTGGTACTGCCGGTAATGCCGGCTATTTTTACGGCTAACTCTTCCAGCATACCAAGGCTGCCCGGTGGTTTAATTAAACTGTCCAGACGCTTTTGCACTTCTTGCATTACATCTGAATTGAGATTACCGATTGCTTTAATACTCTCCTCTAAAAGCAAGGCCAGATCCCTCCTTAAAGTTACTTATAATACTGAAAGTAAAGCAATATAAATGACCGGTCAAACATTAAACCGGAAATTGATAATATCCCCGTCTTCCACCAGGTACTCTTTCCCCTCAAGCCGGTAAAGACCTCTTTCCTTAATCCCGGCCATGCTTCCTGATTCCACCAGATCCCGGTACTTAACTACTTCCGCTTTAATAAAACCACGCTCCATATCAGAATGAACCTTTCCTGCCGCCTGTCTGGCCTTTGTTCCTTTTGGAATAGTCCAGGCCCTGACCTCGTCCTCCCCTACCGTAAAAAATGAGAACAGACCAAGATAATCATAAGCTAACCGGGCCAGCCGGTCAATCCCCGAACGATTGACACCTAAATCAGCCAGAAACACTCCCCTCTCCTCCAGAGGAAGCATGCCAATCTCCATCTCCAGCTGTCCGCAGATCTCCAAAAGCGGCAGGTTCCGGCTGACAGCATATCGTTCCACTTCCTCCTTAAAAGGAAAGGTGAGCGTTTTAAACTGCCGCTCATCAGTGTTGATAACTATCAACATGGGTTTTTCAGTTAAAAAGCCATAGCTTTTTAAGGCCAGCTTTTCATTGTCATCCAGATCTAAATCACCTATTGGAAGCTCATCCTCCAGAGTTCTTAAGCATTTTTCCATCAGCAGTAATTCAAAAGCTTCTTCTTTATTGGTTCTCTTGCTCCCTTTTAGGCGGCTGATTTTTCTCTCGATAATCTCCATATCAGCAAAAAGAAGCTCAGTACTAATGGTTTCAATATCCCTAAACGGGTTAATGCTGCTTTCCACATGAGGCAATTCCGGATTGCAAAAAGCCCTCACCACATGGATCAGCATATCGGCACTGCGAACAGCATTTAAAAACTGGTTGCCTGTTTTCTTCTCCCGGCTGGAACCATACCCAAGTCCGGGCACGTCACTAAATTGAATCATAGCGTAAGTAGTTTTACGGGGCCGGTACAGTCCGGCCAGAAAGTCAACTCTTTCATCGGGTACTTTCGCCGTCCCAACATTAGTATCTGCCTTGCCTGACAGAAAAGCAGAGGTTTGAGCCAGGGAACCGGTCAAGAGGTTATAAATAGTGGTCTTTCCTGCTGCAGGGAGACCAATCAATCCACAAGTTAAATACATCTAAAGACTCACCTTTCTCAAATGCGGCGCACTTCGATATGTTTTTCCCGTTCGTCAGAAGTTACAGTCAAATAAAGCCACCCATCTTCAAAAACCGTCTGGACGTTTCCGTCCCATACAAAATAGCTGGAGTCGTCACCAAGATATAAAGCTACAGTAATATCTTTTAAACCTTCCGGGTTTCTCAGGTCAATAAAATAGCTCTGCTCTCCTTGCTTTTTAATTGTCCAACTGGTTTCCATGTAACGGTTCAAAAAAGCAGCAAACCGGCTCATCGGGGCAAAAGTCAGGCGACCTTCTCTTTGCTTATCTTCAGCTTTCCGCTCAAAAGTTTGGATGGCATCAAGACAATAGCGGTTATCAGAAGGATGAGTATAAATCATGCGAATCGTTCTCTCCCCGGCTGTAAAATCCAGCAGATCTTCCATCCACTGTTTTACCTCGTCAATTGGCACGTGGCCCCTCTGCATTTCCTCCAGAGAGGCATATTTTCGATAAGGGGTGATCGGAAAGGCCCACATTTTCCGGCTGATATAATCATTGTCAAAACGGGAACGGGTCGGACTGGAACCGGTGTCGCCGGCGTAATAAAAAGCGGTTACGCCCTGCTTCTCCAGCCAGGTGTTGATCCAGGGCGGGTGGTTTCCGCCCGGTGCGCTGTACTCCAATACTTTTTCCCCAGTCACCGCTTCCAGGGTGTCAAAATTCCAGGCCAGAAATTGAAAGGCCTGTTCGGGAGGCAAGCTCTCTAAGCGTTCGGCGAAAAAGTTATGAATCCAGCCCCCATGAGAACCCGTCTCACCGTAATCCTGCAGCAGTTGCAGGAGGGGACGCCCCTTGAAATTACTGCCGGCGTCGAAACCAAGCCCGTCACCCAGGCGGTAGTTATCCGGACCGGCGGTATAATGGATCGAAAAAGGCTGGTCGGGCCGGAACAACCCCTGCATCATCATCACCGTCAAAGAACGTAAATAGGCATTGCTGCATACGTGCAGGTTGAAAACAATACCGCCTTTCCCACCTGGGCTGTTAACCAAACGCGGTATGCTGGCATAATGAATCAAAAACGTACGCAACACCGAGCGGGCAGGCAGATCATCCGAATTTAACTTGTATTTTCCCAGGGGCACATTGGCATAAATAACAGTTCCGCCATTGTCATATTGTTTTTCGCTGAGGACAACGTTTCCGGCGCCTCCGATCTGATCGGAAGCGATTACCCGCGCGCCGGCGGAACCGGCCCGGCTATGTTCAAACTTCAGTTTGCCATAGGAATAACTGGAAAAAGCATCGTCCTGATCCAGCTTGCCGGGAGTCACTCCCCACTTCCGCCCCATTTCCTTACCGGTAAAATACCAGTGCCCGGGGTAATACGAAATATTACCGTCAGCGGCGGGCAGGCAATAATTTACCTCCGCCAGACCGGTCAGCAGAGGAATCGGATAAAAAGACCGGTTATCCGGCCCGATCGCCGGGTCCAACACCAGCAAAACCTTGCCGCCTTTTTCCTTGACATAGCTGCTAATAGCATCAGCATCAGCCGGCGACATTACAGCATTAACATATTCCGGCACGATTAAAGCCGCAAGGTCATCCCGCGAGTCATCGGTCATCAGGTTTTCCAGATCGTTCCGGGAAAGTATCCGGTAGGGAAATCCCTCTTCTTTAAGCAATTGTTCGTACACAGACAGAGTAAACTTTTCCTGATCCGTTTGCCGGTCTATGGCCAAAACACCCACCTGGATTGTCCTGGCCGGCTGTGCCCAGGAAAGATGGCCTAAAGCCGGCAATACCAGTAAAATTACCATACCAATCAGGAAAAAAGCAGTTTTTTTAGATTTCAAAGACATGTTTCACCTTAATTTTTTAATTTTAATTTTATAATGCTGCAAAGAAAAACTCAACATCACAAAATAAAGAAGCTGCTGGCAGGAACTGGGGTACCCGATTGAGAAAGGTTTTAGCTCCCTGCCAGCTCCATTCCCGCGGTAAAAACCTCAGCCAGCGCGGCAGGATGATTCTTAATTTCTCCTTTCCGGTCAATCTTCGGATAGCAAAAACAACCCGCCAGGCATATTTCCATTATTTTGTAAAAGTATTGAATTATCCGTATTGCCCCCTCAAAGACACCAGGCAGGTTTGTCCCGGCAGCAGAAATAAAAATACCGCGCCTGGCCGGGCGAATCTCTTTATCAGCAACAACCGGTTGCTTCAAAATATACCTGGCAGCCCAAAACTGCTGGGAGCGGTCGATCAGCATTTTGGCCTGGGCGCAAATGCTCATGGAAAATATGGGCGCAGCTAAAATTATCCTGTCCGCTTCCAGGATTTTATTAAAAATAAATGCCGCGTCATCTTTCACTATACACCTTCCGTTTTTAAAACAACCGTCGCAGGCCATGCATGGCGCATAACTGTAGCCGGTTAAATAGAGAATTTCAGTAACCGCACCTGCTTTTTTTGCCCCTGCCAGGGCTTCTCCAGCAAGAATACTGGTATTTGCCTCCTTACGGGGGCTACAGGCAACAGCCAGGCATCTCATTTTTTTCACCCTTTTTTAAAAAAATTACATAATATTGCAAAATTCAGCAGGTATTTTTTAATAAATAATGAATTATAAACTAAATTATACAATACTTAAACTTTCTGAAAGCGAGCAAATTTTATTGTTTCCAAACATGCTTTTGACAGTCATTGAAATAAAAGAATTACTTATGTTTCTGTTCCTTCTCACCTTGTTCATTTACGTCCTGGCGGCCAGCAGCATCACCACCCTGCATAAAGCTTATCTTAGTCTCCATTCCGTAGCAATGCTCTGGCCCTTAAGTCAATACTTTTTTTCAATTTCTCCCGACGGCACCTTCAAATGGTTATGGATAAACATTGCGTTCTCCAGTATCTTTCTCCTCGGTTTCGTCTGGTTTATCTTTGCCCTGGTGCTTACAAGACAAACCCATCTGCTTAAAGGCCGGAACTTACTCTTAATTTCAACACCCGTCGTATTCATTATAATTTTCATAAGTACCAATCCTTATCACCATCTCTTCGCCCAACCTGTCAATGGAAGCTGGAAACACCCGGCATTCGGTTTTTCATTCTGGATTTTCTTCCTTATTACAGTTACCTATGTATTCTTTGCTACATTGATTATACTACGTGAATTGCGTTTGCGCGCCCAAAAACATTATAAAAAACAAATCCAGTTGCTTTTATGGGGCCCGAGTTCAACCGTAATCCTGGGAGCGGTAGACGCCCTCACTAACATATTGATTAACCCCTCGTCGGGGGTTTCCACCGGTTGGGTATCCCTGGGTATTGTTATATCAGCCACCTGTTTTGTAATCGCCATAACCAAATACGACCTCATAAAAATAGTTCACATTGCTCAGCGGGAAGTAATAGACAACATGACCGGCGGAGTAATCGTCCTCGACACCCAGGATGTTATTATCGACATCAACAAATCTGCTACAATATTTCTCTCTCCTTTCATAGAAGTAAAAGCAGGACAAAATTTATACGATGTTTTTCATGCTCTTTCCAACTTTGTTGAAGATATAGAATTATTCAATCTTTTCCTTGAAAAATACAGCAGCCGCTCTTCCAAACCATTGCAAATCTTTCAAAGAGAGATAGGGCTGAAACAATTATGCCTGTCCATAAACATTTCGCCGCTGATAGATAATAAGGGGTATTTACTGGGTCGGGTAGTAGCCCTAAACGATATTACCGACCTGAAAAAACTTATCAGTGAGGTCAATCATAAGAACGAACAACTGGAAATAATGTCCATTACAGATCAATTGACCGGTTTATATAACAGAACTTATATCATGAGGCACCTGGTTAAAGAAATTGAGCGCGCAATCAGCTTAAAGTCCCCGGTATCCCTTATTCTCTTTGATCTGGATCATTTCAAAAGTGTTAATGATAAACATGGCCATTTAACCGGCGACAAAGTGCTACAAAAGACAACAGACATAATCAAATTAAATTTGCGCCCATCCGATGTGCCGGCCAGGTATGGAGGAGAAGAGTTTATCATCTTTGCTCCCAAAACAGATTTAAACACGGCTCAAGCACTTGCCGAAAAGTTAAGATCCGCAGTAGAAGATAATATAATTAAAACTGCCAGCGGGCACATAAAAGTAACCATCAGCTTAGGAGTAACCAGTATCAATTATGGACTCCCGCCCGGCAACAAACCAGCAAAAATCCTCGACCGTCTTCTCCTGGAAGCCGACAGCGCCATGTATCGGGCCAAGTCAAAAGGCCGCAATTGTATCGAAAGCACCCTCTTGGATCCCTTAGAATATGAAAGTCCGGCAGAGCAAGACCCCGTTTAAAGCGATAATCAAAAAAACGACCAGCCACCCCCCGAGCTTTAACCAGCAACTGTTAGTAAAAGGGCCCATAACGTCCTTTCGCCCGGTAATCAAGATCAGCGGGATAACTGCCGCAGGCAGGGCAAAGCTCAAGGCAACCTGACTGATAATCAAAATATTTAAGGGATTCAACCCCAGCATAATGACGATCAACGCCGGCATCATGGTTACCAGCCGCCGGAGCCACAGCGACATTTTCAGCCCCACAAAACCGCTCATAATTACCTGTCCCGCCATCGTTCCAACCACGGAAGACGAAAGCCCGGAAGCTAAAAGAGCGATGCCAAAGACCATACTGGATAAGCCGCCTAAAAGGGGAGCCAGAGTCTTATGCGCCTCTTCTATGGACTCTATGGCAAATCCGTTGCTATGAAAAACCGCCGCCGAAACAACAACCATTGAAGCATTGATCAAAAAAGCAATGTTCATAGCCAGGGTTATATCAACTTTTTCCATGCGCAGGTGCTTTCGCAATTCTCCCTCGTTTGAACTGCGCCGGCGCGGCAGCACCAGCGCCGAGTGTAAATAAATAACATGCGGCATAACCGTTGCCCCCAGCATTCCGACGGCTACCATGGTACTTTCAGCACTCATTGCCGGCAACACCGTATGGATTGCTACCTGGGGCCAGTCCGGCCTGGCAATAAACACTTCAAAGATATACGCCACGCTGATCAATGCCACCATGGCAGCAATTGTCGATTCCACCGCCCTATAGCCGTAACGTTCCAGCCCAAGTAATAAAAAGGTTATTACACCGGTTAGAAGGCCGGCCCAAAGCATGGGTACGTGGAAAAGCAAGTATAAACCAAGTGCAGCCCCTAAAAACTCGGCCAGGTCCGTCGCCATCGCTGCCACCTCGGCAACTGCCCACAGGCACCAGTTCACCGGCCGGCTAAACAAAAGACCACAGTTTTCAGGCAATGTCCGGCCAGTTACGATACCAAGTTTTGCCGAAAGGTTCTGTAATAAAATAGCCATCAAATTGCTCCAGAGAATTACCCAGAGCAAATTATAGTTAAAATACGACCCCCCACTGATATTAGTAGCAAAATTACCTGGATCTACATAGGCCACACTGACAATAAAAGCCGGTCCCAGATAAACCCAAAGCCGCTTGAGTCTTGCTATGTCCGGCAACCGGCCGCCAACTACTGACCGGTCTACTGCTACTGAATCAACAGTTGAATATTCACGACCCACCTTTTTCGCTCATCCCACTCTACCTCACATCTTTTGAATCTTATGTATATTATGAGATGGTCATTTGCACCGTGCATGAGCGAAATTGCTTAAAGCAAAGCCTCCATCCGTAAATAATTGCAAACATTGCCAACAATCAACAATTCCTTCTACGGCCCGAAGTTACCTCTCTCAGTCTGGCAGGTTACACATTCCAACCCGGTCTCCTTTAAACTTTCTGCCAACGCGAGCATCTGTTCCGGCGCGGGACGAATAATATCCTGCCTCCGGAACTCGGGCCGGTAATCAAGAAGACAAACCTGTACCGATGAATCCAAAGCCGCCAGACGACGCCCAACGGCCTGAATTTCTTCAACAGTGACAAAAGAAGGATTGCAGGGTATACCAATACCGACGAAAACCTCCTGGCGGTAACGATATAAAAGGTATTCAACGGCAGACCACGACCGTCTCATCAACTCTTCTGCCAGCCCTGTATTCGTAACACCGGTGATTTTCATAAAAGTACTGGTTCGGATAGCCTTTAAATCCGTACCGATGTCCGTCATGCCGGCTGCCACCAGTTCATCCACATAGTCTGGAGTAAGTGTCGTGGTATTGGTATCAACATGCAATCGTACTTCAGGTGGATTTAAGCGGCGCAAGGTTCGTAACAACTCCAATAACCACCGGCGGTTCAAAGTAGACTCGCCGCCGGAAACAGCAATCCGGTTTAAGTTATATTGCTGCCGCTGCAAGGTAAGCGCCTCGGCAGCCTGAACAGGGGTTACTGGAGAACCCCTTGAAGTATAAGTAACCTCCCAATTCTGACAGGTCGGGCAACGCAGGTTGCAGCCATGAGTAAAGCATGCCAGTTCAACATACGGAAAAGTTGCAGTAAAAAGCCCTTTCGGCTTGAGCCAGTGCGGCGTACCTACCCCCCCTGCCTGGTGAGGCGAAAAATTTGAAACCAGCCGCAGCGGCGGTTTTTCAGAAATTGCAACTGGTTCAGTAACAACCCTCATTCCTTCCTTTACCGGCGTAATGCAAGATGGTTTCAACTCGCCGTCGACCAGCACAGCACAGTTCCAGCAGCCTCCGGTACGACACGGAGCAGAAATCTGGCCCTCGCCTGGAAACCCTGAAATAATATACCCAACCTTCTCAAGAGCCTGAAGAAGAGTTGTTGAAACTGGAAAATGATAAGGCCTGCCATCGACTGTAATCTTTACCTTCTTGCTGTCATCGCATAGAACACTCTCCAACCGTCGTGCCTGAGCAGGGCAGGCATCCACACAGGCGCCACAGCCGACACACCGGTCCGTATCAAGACAGGCCAGACCCCAACTGCAAAAACCGCAGTACAGGCACAGTTTCTCATCACGCATAGCTAACCTGCTCATTTTTTAATTAATCCTCCGAAATAATATATGCCCATACAATACATACCACAGCCGGGTACGAAAAACCTTTTAACCATTCCAAAAACAGCATCGAAAAAGCCGCTAAACATTGTTCCTGCCTGCATAATATGGTATTGCTCTTTAATCAGACGTCTTGTTTTCTTCATGGAATATTTGAGCATGTTCCGCGTGGAATACTGCCAAAAAAAAGCTGGCCCCCCAACCAGAGAAGCCAGCCAATCGTTTGGTTACTAATGGTGCCGGAGACCGGACTTGAACCGGTACGGGTGAAACCACCCGAGGGATTTTAAGTCCCTTGCGTCTGCCTGTTCCGCCACTCCGGCAGGCAAGATATATTATAAACCAACACACCAAAATATGCAATATTGGGGATTTTAAAGGCCCTCGGCCAACTCCCCCTGTCTCAATGCAGATGCAGTCCTCTTCCAATAATTGCATGAGAAATTCCGGCCATGGTTCGCTATATAGCAGCGTCGAGCATGGCCATGATTTGCTTTTTCTCAAAGGTGTTTTGCTGAGAAGCTCCGTTTAAGCAAGCCGACACGCAGGCGCCGCAACCCTGACAGAGGGCCTCATTTACCCGGGCCACCTTATCTTCGTCAATAAAGCGGGCGTCATATTGACAGGCGGCAACACACATACCGCAGCCGCTGCAGAGTTCCTCATCCACAGTAGCCGCTATGGGCGGGCTCTCAAGGTTATCTTTGGACAGCAGAGTGACTGCCCGCAAGGCCGCAGCACCGGCCTGGGCCATGGATTCCCCTGCTGTCTTCGGTGAATGGGCCAGACCGCACAGGTAAATGCCGTCAGCAGCAAAGTCAACCGGGCGAAGCTTCATATGCGCTTCGGCAAAAAAGCCGTCGGCATTTAAAGGCACTTTAAAAAGACGGCTCAACTTTTCGTTATCTCTGCCCGGAGCCACACCGGTACCGAGCACAAGCAAATCTGCTCTTATAACAAAATCTTCCCCTAAAGCAAGATCTGTGAAACTGACTACCAGCCCTTTCTCTGTATCCCTCACTTTCGGTTTGTTCGAATCTTCATACCGGATAAAGAACACCCCCTTTTCTCTTGCCTGCAGGTAGTATTTTTCCTTAAAACCGTAAGTGCGCATGTCCCGGTAAAAAATAAAAATATTTGTTTCAGGACTGACTTCTTTTATTTTAAGCGCATTTTTAACTGCTTGCGAACAGCAAATGCGGCTGCAGTAAGGCCGCCCTTCCTGACGGGAACCGACACACTGGATCATCACAATATTACGCGCGCCGTCGAGATCCAAATCAGCAATTTTTTCTTCCAGTTCCAGTTGAGTCAACACACACTGGTTCTCATTATAAAGGTACTCCTGCGGTACTACCGGTTCAGCGCCGGTGGCCAGAATTACTGCTCCATGCGCCAACTCAAAACGGGTATTACCACACTCCAATGTAGTAACGTAATTACCTACATAGCCCTTAACATCAATTACCTCAGCCCCGGTAAAGATACTTACACGACTATGCTCCTGCAGGCGCCGGCCGAGATCAGCAACGAGTTGTTGAGGGTCAAGCCTTTCTAAGGAACTGTAGATTTTGCGCAAGTTGCCACCCAGGACATTGCTTTTTTCTGCCAGGTAAACTGAAAAACCCTGTTCGGCCAGGGAGAGTGCCGCCGTCATGCCGGCCAGTCCGCCGCCAACCACCAGAGCATGCCGGTTAACGGAAATAACTGAAGTAATCACAGGCTTCAAAAGGCCAGCCTTTGCCACTGCCATGGCCACCAGGTCCCTGGCCTTAGCGGTGGCTTCCTCCGGCTTTTGCTGATGTACCCAGGAAGAATGTTCCCTGATGTTGGCCTGCTCATACAGGTACGGATTCAGCCCTATTTCGCGCAGGCTGTTCTGGAAAAGAGGCGCGTGGGTACGGGGGGTACAGGAAGCTATCACCAGGCGATTTATGCCATGCTCTTTGCCCCGCTCTTTTATGCGCTGGATACTGTCCTGTGAACAGGAAAATAAAAAGTCTCCGGCGTAAACAACGTTTTTTAACGTTCTGGCAAAAGCAACAAGATGAAGAGCATCGATTACGCCCTGGATATTCGACCCGCACTTACAAACAAAAACGCCGATACGCGGGGGCTGGTCGGATATATCTATCTCCGGCGGATACTGACTGGCAACAGTCAGGCTGTGACGGGCCGCATTGAGTAAAGCAGAGGCATGGGCGGCAGCCGCGCCGGCATCTCCTACTGTTTCGGGGATATCCTTCGGCTCACAGAAAGCTCCGGCAGCAAATATGCCGGGTCGGGAGGTGCAACCCGGGCCATGTTCCAGAGTTTTGCAGAAACCGTACTCATCAAGTTCAATACCGGTCACAGCAACTATTTCGCCCACCCCGGCAGGTGGCTTGATGCCCAGGGAAAGCACCACCAGGTCGAAGTCTTCCTCTCGTAAATCACCATCAAGAGTACGGTAGCGCAGGCGCAGATCTTTGCTCTGCTGGAGTTCCTTAACCGACGAGACAAAACATCTGATATAACGCACCCCGTAATCCTGCCTGGCCTGCTCATAATACTTCTCAAAATTTTTACCGAAAGCCCGCATATCCAGAAAAAATATAGTTGATTCCAGACCGGGGACATGCTCACGAGCTATAATGGACTGTTTCGTGGCATACATGCAGCATACCGCCGAACAGTATTCACGCCGGCGGGCAGAATCACGAGAACCAACACACTGGATAAAGGCGACCCTTTTGGGCGTGACCCTGTCCGAAGGACGCACCAGGTGCCCGGCATAAGGGCCGGAGGCGCTTAACATACGTTCAAATTGAAGAGACGTAAGCACATTGGCATAAATACCATAACCAAACTCCCCCCGCTGAACAGGATCAAAAAGTTCGAATCCCGGGCTTAAAATAACCGCACCAACTTTAAGTTCAACCATTTTTTCCGCCTCTCCATGGCTTATGGCTCCTGTTGGGCAGGCTTCCACGCACTCCAAACAGTGCAGGCAATTTCCCCAATCGATGGTATAAGCGCCTGGGAATGCCTGGGGGTAAGGTTTATAAATCGCCTTCCGCTTGCCGAGACCCTGGTCAAATTCGCTGGTTTCTTCCTGCGGACAGGCGGCAGCACATTCCCCGCAGCCCAGACACTTTTCAATATCAACACCCCTCGGTCTCTTCCGCACGGTTGCCCGAAAATTTCCGGGAAACCCTTTCAAACCTACAAGTTCCGAGTCGGTCAAAATTTCAATATTAAGATGCCGGCCGCATTCTACCAGTCTGGGCGAAAGGGTGCACATCGAACAGTCGTTGGTCGGAAAGGTCTTGTCCAGCATTGGCATTGTGCCGCCAATTGACGAAGACCGCTCTATAAGATAAACCTTAAAGCCCGCTTCTGCCAGATCCAGCGCAGACTGCATGCCGGCAACTCCGGCCCCAATAACAAGCACCGCTCCCACTGCCTCAGTCTGCATATTGATAACACCTCAATTATTATTTTGATATTATATAATATTTTATATTTAGATTATATCTTATAAATAATTTAGTTTAAAGCAGTATTTTCAGATAATTAATATAAAAATTTACTTTGATGTTACAGGATTTTTGTCCTCAGACAGCTAAAAGAATAGTAAATAATACAGGGTTCAGAAGAATAGCAATAAAGCAGTCATCTGATAGCTGATTAGGAGGGAAGTCCTGAGGTGGAAACTGCAGATGTGGTAATCATCGGAGCCGGAGTAATTGGTCTCAGCATCGCCTACCATCTGGCCGTATCCGATAGCAGTTTAAAAATAATCGTCGTCGAGCGCGAAAAGTTTCCCGGCATGGGTTCCACAGCCCAGTGCATGGGTAACATCAGTCACCAGTTTCCCATCCGGATCAATATAGAAATGACCAGAATCAGCCTGCCTTATTTTAAACGCTTTAACGCCGAAATGCGTTATCCTATTTACCTGCGCCAGCGAGGCGGCCTGTCCCTCACCGCCAGGCCGGAACGGTTGGCAGAACTTAAAAAAACCATGTCTCTGTTAAATAAACTGGACATACCGGCAGAACTTCTCAGCCCGTCAGAAATAAAAAAGCGGCACCCGTTCATCCACGCCGGCAACCTGGCGGGTGGAATTTTTTGCGTCCTGGATAGTTATGCCGACCCGCACGGAGTAATCCAGGGTTATTTTAAACAAGCCCGCAAAAGAGAGGTTGAGGTTTCCACAAGTGAAGCTGTACTGGCCATTCAAAATGCCAGGGGCAGGGTTGAATCGGTACAAACTGAGAAACGTCGCATCGCTGCCGGAATAGTGATAAACGCAGCCGGTTCCCGCTTTGCCGAGGTTGCTGCCATGGCCGGGGTCAACCTGCCGGCCGGGCTTTACCGGAGCCAGGTTTATGTCTGCGAACCGGTACCGGCAATTGCTCCGGGCATACCAATGATAGTAGACATCGATACCGGTTTCTTCATCCACGCTGAAAAAAGCGGCACCCTGATTTCAGGCGGCACCGACCTGGATAATTATCCAGGTTGGGACACGGCAGTAAACCGGTCCTTGCTGGATGACTTTATTGAAGCAGCAGTGCACAGGGTGCCACCCATGCAGGCAACGGGCTTAATGCGGGTCTACGTTGGAACCAGGTGTCTTACTCCGGATTATCACGGTATCCTCGGCGAAGTTGAAACAATTAAAGGATTTTATTGTGCCGGCGGTTTCAACAACCATGGTTTCATGCACGCCCCGGCTATTGGTTTAATAACAGCCCAGCTTATCTGGAAAGGTTACACCAGTTTGGTAAATATTTCACCATTATCTCCCAACCGTTTTATATAAACCGCAACTTTTTGAAGATTTTTAATATAATCACCCAATATATGTGCTATAATTAAGCACATACGAGGGGTGTAGGTGTTGGCTGCACGAAAAAAAAAGAGAAGAATAAATATTCTGCACTTAATTTTTCTTCTTTTATGTTTGCTCGGCCTGACAGCAATTATTACTTTTTTCACTTTTTTTGTTTCCATCGTAAAAGATATGCCTGTACTAAGTCCGGCCACCCTGGAAGCTAACACTACTAATGTAATTTTTGATAAAGACCAGAAGCTCATTGCCAGAATTGGCGCCAGAAATAGTGAGCCAGTAAAAATTAAAGATATTCCGGAACACGTACGGAACGCCTTTCTGGCAATCGAAGACAATCGTTTTTATCAGCATCGCGGTATTGACCCGCGGGCTATTATCCGGGCCGCGTGGTCGGATTTTACGGTAGGCGAGGTAATAGAAGGAGGCAGCACAATTACCCAACAATTGATCAAGAACTCAATACTATCGCCGGAACGCACTTTAAAGCGCAAGATTCAAGAAGCGGTTCTAGCCATTATGGTGGAACGCATTTATACCAAAAATGAGATTCTAGAAATGTACTTAAACAAAGTCTACCTGGGAGAAGGTTCTTATGGGATCAAAGTGGCCGCCAGGACTTACTTCGGCAAAGAGGTAAAGAATTTAAGCCTGAACGAGGCAGCCACACTGGCCGGCCTCCTGCAGGCTCCCAGCAGATATTCTCCTTACCAGGATCCCTCATCGGCGCTGGCCAGGCGCAACATCGTGCTGGACAAGATGCTCAAGTACAATTTAATTAACTCATCCCAATATAAAAAGGCAAAATCAGAAAAATTAACCGTACTTGCTAAAAAACCATCCACCCAGCAGCCATACCCCTACCCGTTTTTTTTAGATTTTGTTATGGAACAACTGGTTAAAGAATATGGTGAAGATAAAGTTAACAGAGGCGGGTTTAAAATTTACACCACCCTTGACCCAAACATACAAAAAATCGTTGAAGCCGCCATAAACAATAAGGCAAATTTTCCTCCTTCCAGACAGGACGCCAGGGGAATTATCCAGCCCCAGTGTGCGGTAGTGATAGTGGACCCTCATACAGGCCAGATCAAAGCAATGACAGGCGGACGTGATAATACCAAAAAACAACAGTTCAACCGGGCCAGCCAATCTTTCCGCCAGCCGGGCTCAGCATTTAAACCCATTGCCGTCTATGGGCCGGCTGTAGAATATAAAGGAGCGGGCCCAACTTCGGTGGTAGATGACAGTCCTGTCAAATACGGCTCCTATGAGCCGCACAACTACGACGGCCGGTACCGGGGATTGATCACCTACCGCAGTGCCCTTGCCCACTCAGTTAATGTTGCTGCCGTAAAAATCTTAATGAACACGGTAACCATACCGATTGCTATTAAGTTTGCCGCCAACCTGGGAATCGTGCTTGATCCGAAAATGCACGGGGCAAGCATGGCGCTGGGGGGGTTGCATACCGGGGTATCACCGCTGCAAATGGCCGGAGCTTACGGTGCTTTCGCCAACCTTGGAATTTACATAGAGCCCACTGCAATCGTTAAAATAGAACGGCCGGACGGCGCCATTATCGACAAAGTGCCCGAACAGCACCAGGCCATGAAACCGGCTTCCGCTTACCTGATTACTGATATGCTTAAATCCGTCGTCCAAAACGGCACCGGTACGCGGGCCAGGCTGAACAGACCGGCTGCCGGCAAAACAGGGACCACCGACGACGGTAAGGATATCTGGTTTGCCGGTTATACTCCTGAACTGGTCGGCGTAATCTGGATTGGTTACGATACACCCAAAGCGATGCCGCTGGCTTTTGGCGGCACCTACCCGGCTCAAATCTGGAAAGAAATCATGAGCAAGTCGCTCCGGTACGAGCCGGTGAAAGATTTTCCCAAACCGGAAGGGATGGTAAATGTTCCTTCTGATGAGGAACCGGGCCTTTTTGATAGGTTCAGGACTCCCAAAAGAAACCCGGTTGCCGATCCTTTTGCCGATCACAACGATTCCAGGGAAACCGGCAAAAACGTCTATGACGAACCGAAGCCGGCTCCCGCGCGGCTGGAGCCCTAAGATAATTCTACCACGGTCACGCCACTGCCTCCCTCATTGTGATCACCCAGACGAAAAGATTTTACCCGCTGATGCCCGGTAAGATAACGATGGATCGCTTCCCTTAAGGAACCGGTTCCTTTGCCGTGAATCAGGCTAACCCTGAACAAGCCTGCCAGGGAGGCATTATCCAGGTATTTTTCGACTTCCAACAAGGCTTCATTAACGTAGAGCCCCCTCAAACTTAATTCACTGGAAATTTCCCTGGTCTTGTTCAGCAAAACACTGGCTACCCGCTCCTGACCGCTGTCAGCAACACTTCTTTTCACCGCTTTGCGCAGTTCACTCAAAGGTACACTTAACTTGATAGCCCCCACCTGAACCTGCACTTCACCATCCTTTGCCGAAAGCCCCTGCACATAACCGTGCTGGTTAAACTGGGGCAGAAACACTTCTTCCCCAACCTGTACCTGCGCCGGAATTTCTCCACCGGCAGCAGGTTCCTGCATATGGGTATGTTGAAGCTCTACCAGCCGCTGACGGGACTTTTGGATCACATTAGCTCTTTCCCGCCCTGTTTCTTTGGCCAACCCGGCCTTCAGTTCATCAACTACCGCTTTCGCTTCCAGCCTCGCTGACTTAACCAGCATCCTGGCTTCGGCCCGGGCCTTGGTCAACAACTCCTCCCGCCTGGACGATATTTCACTTATCATCTTTTCATATTGATCCTTAAGCCGGGCTGCTTCTTCTTTTAAACGATTTGCCGTTTCCCGGTTCGTTTCTGCTTCTTGCCGGGCCTTCTCTACATCCCGAAGCAGTTCCTCCATCCGAGCCTGCTCAGCAGTAAGAAAATCTCCGGCCCTGACTATTATTTCCCGGGGCAACCCGATCCGAACAGCAATTTCAAAAGCATTACTTCGTCCCGGCCGGCCGGTAAGCAATCGATAAGTAGGCCTTAAAGTAACAGCATCAAACTCGACGCTCGCATTTTCCATCCCTTCCCGGGTATAAGCAAGATTTTTCAACTCATTATAGTGGGTAGTAGCTATGGTCCTGGTTTCTTTTACCTGCAAACGCTCCAGAATAGCCTGAGCCAGGGCTGCCCCTTCCACCGGGTCGGTCCCGGCGCCCAATTCATCCAGCAGAACCAGGCTGTCCCGGCCTGCTTTTTGCATAATGTCTACAATATTGGTCATATGGGAAGAAAAAGTGCTCAAAGATTGCTCAATGCTCTGCTCGTCGCCAATATCAGCAAACACCCGGTGAAAAACACCCAACCGGGAACTGCCGTCCGCAGGCAGGTGCAACCCCGCCTGCGCCATCAGCGCCAGCAGGCCGGCAGTTTTTAAAACCACTGTCTTGCCGCCAGTATTCGGCCCGGTAATAACCAAAATGTCAAATTCTATCCCCAAGCGGATGTCCACCGGCACCACCTGACCCTGCAATAAAGGATGGCGTCCCTGCCGGATATCCAAGAAAGCCCCCTCCTCTAAAACCGGGGCACTCGCATTCAGCTTCCGGCTGTAGCGGGCTTTAGCCAAAATGAAGTCCAGTTCCCCCAGTGCCGCCAGAGAGTCACCCAGTTCTCCAGCCACCCGGGCAACCGCAACTGACAGAACGGTTAATATCCTTTCGACTTCCTGTTTTTCGGCCGTTTTCAAACGACGCAGTTCGTTATTTTCCTCTACTACCGCCATTGGTTCAATAAAAAGAGTTGCCCCACTGGCTGACTGGTCATGTACGATACCCGGCATTCTACCACGATACTCTACCTTTACCGGGACTACATAGCGGCCTTCCCTGATGGTCACAATCGGTTCCTGTAAATATTTCTGGTAACCGGGTGAACGGATTATCTGCTCCAGACGTTCCTTTACCCGCGCCTGAGCCTGGTTTAAGCTGCGGCGTATCTGAGCCAGTTCCGGTGAAGCATGGTCGGCGACCTCGCCCGCCGGTAAAATAGCCTTCCTGATTTTCTGCTCCAGATCCGGCATAACAGCTAATCTGGAAGCAATACCACTTAGTAAAGGGTACCGTTCCCGGCGCTCCGACAAAAACTTGCCGATCCTTCGGGCCGCTGCCAGAGTATCGGCAATAAACAGGAATTCTTCCGGTTCCAGCACCGCTCCCCGTTTTGCCCGTTCCAACTGGTTCCGTAGATCATGCCAGCCGCCAATTTCAGCCAGCGGCTCAAAGCGCAGCAGATTACACCCTTCAGCAGTTTCCTTCTGCCGCCGACAGGCGGTTTCCAGGTCGGTTACCGGTTGCAGGGCCAAGGCTTTCTCCTTACCCAAAGCAGAATCGGCATAGTTCGCCAACTGCTCTAAGATTTTCGGAAACTCTAATCGTCTGAGCGTGCCTCCATCAATCAACCAAAAACCCTCCGCCAAAAAACTTCTTTTTTACAGAATGCCGCGAAAGTAATGCCCCTTGGTAAAACCGCCCGGATCGAGCCCGGCAATGGTCCTCCTGGCAAGCAAAGACTGATGCTGCACATTCCCACCAGCCTTCAGGCAGTCAATCACCCGGCGGTAAGCTTCGACCACGGCAGATACGTAAACCGGCTCTTCCCTCCCGGCTTCTACCCGCAACACAGCGACCCCTGCCGCGGCCAACTGATCAACATCCTCTATCATACACAAAACGCGGGAGTTAAAAATGTGCGTCCGGCAAGACCGATCCATCGCCACCGGAAAAGTTATCCCCATGCGATCTTTTAAGTTATATTGCCGGTTACAAGGCCCAGCGCAACCGCCCTTCGCCTCCGGGCAGCCGAGCACACCGCCTATCAGGCAATATTCTGAAACCACCAGGGGCACAGCGCCGTGTACCAGCACTTCGGCCGGGACTACCAGATCAGGGATTATTTCGCTGATTTGAGTTAAAGTTAATTCAGGTGAGAGAGCAATCTGTTTTACCCTTCCTTCGGCTAAAAACGCTGCTGCTTCATAATTAAACACGTTTAAAGGAAAATCGGCATAAATCGGCAGGCCGGTAATTTCCTCCACTCTCCGGAGCAACCCCAGGTTTCCTCCCAGCACCCCGCCAACTGGAAAGGCTACTATCTTTTCTAATAAACGGCAGTATTGTTCCAGCTCAAAATCATGCAGGATACGGGGTGTTGAGAAAATAAAACGGACGCCGTTTTCGGCACAGTAACTGCTGCCCGAATAGACTTGTTCCAGGTCCAAAGGCAGCTTGAAACGAAACTGCTCACCTCCATAATAAATCACATCGGCGCCGGAGCATACCGCTGCCTTTAATGAAGACAGATCTGTTACAGCCACGGCTATGGCCGGCGACAACATTCCGCCGCCCGGCAATATTTCATCGGAATTTACCTTCCGGCAGCGGGGTTTTAAAGCAAATAAAAGCCGCTGCTGAAATACTTCCGCCGATACCGGCCGGGTTTTCGCCGCTTGTAATCTTTTTTCCTCCAGTTGAGCCAGAGCCAGGCGGCGGGCCGCGTTAATCTCCCGTACCGGTACCATCACCGCACCTTCCAAATCACATTGCAAACCTTCCAGAGTGAAAGGAGTATTGCCCAGGCGGCCCAATTGTTGCTGTAAAAACTCCTCGGTCAGAGGCCGGTTAAACGCCGGCTGACAGAGGGACCGGGTTTCGGCCTCCCCGAACAGACCGCCTGGATCTTCCGCAACAAGCTTTAAAGGCATATTCAAACGCCCTTTCACCAAAAAAAACAGCGGTATTTTACGCCGCTTTTGAGGGGAAGTAAAAGTAGCCCTGGCCCTTCTAAAAAGACCGATATCAAAAACTTTAAAAACCCGGTCGCCGGTACGCACCCTTCCTCTCACCGGAAGCAGCACCGTCGTACCGGCAGGAGCCCATTCCACAACTCTACCATCTTGAAACATCTGGCCTACTTTACAAGCAAGCCGGCCCCCTTCGGTGACCCATACCTCGATACCGTCACCAGCCTGCAGCGGTTCCTCCAGGACGATTTCCGCCTGCCGCCTTTCCCGGTCGTAACTCTTTACCCGGCCAAGCTTTATTCCCCGGTTGTTAGGCTTACTTACGTTCATCAGTTCTCCTCCAGGCCGACCAAAAAGGTAGCCGGTCGTAAAACCCCGATTAAAAACCTGGGCCAGTTCTCTCGCTTCCTCCGGCTCCACCCGATAGTCCCCATCGTTCACCGCACGGTCTATTAGTTTCCGGTAAATACGTACCACCGTGGCTACATACTCCGGCCGTTTCATGCGCCCCTCGATCTTAAGAGAAACAATACCGGACTTAATCAGCTCCGGCAGACAGTTGCTTAGGTTCAAATCTCTTGTACTCAACAGATAATCCCCGGCCACGCCCGGGTTAACTATCACCTGCCCTTTTTCATCTGCCAGTTCATAACGGAGACGGCACGGTTGAGCACACAGACCCCTGTTCCCGCTCCGGCCGCCGACCATGCTGGAAAAAAGGCACTGCCCGGAATAACACAGGCACAAAGCCCCGTGCCCGAACACTTCCACCTCAATCCCGCTGTGTTTGACAATTGCCGTGATGGCCTCCAGGCTTAGTTCTCTGGCCAGGATAATACGGCGGAATCCCGCTTCTCTTAAAAGTTCCGCCGCCGGCAGGTTGTGTACCGTCATTTGGGTACTGGCGTGCAACGCCAGTTCCGGCAGTACGTTCCTTGCCAGTCTGGCCAGACCAAGATCCTGGACAATGGCTGCATCAGCGCCGGCATTATGGATGAAGTGCAGGAATAATGCCGCCTCTGGTAATTCCCGGTCAGCCACCAGGGTATTAACTGTAACGTAAACTTTTACCCCCCGTATGTGCGCATATTCTATTGCCCGAACCAGTTCAGAATCATCAAAATTCCCCGCCCGCAGTCTGGCATTAAACTGCCTGCCGCCCAGGTAAACGGCATCGGCTCCGTTTTCCACCGCCGCCACCAGTGCTTCCCAACTGCCGGCAGGAGCCAGCAACTCGGGTCTGCAGGTCATAAGCAAACTACTCCTTCCGTTCAAACCTGATCAGACCTGAGCAAGGCATAATTTCAACGCCATGCCCGGCCAATTCATCGAGAAGAAGGTTCATTCCCAGGGAATCACTGGCCATATGACCAGCGATAACAATATTTACATGATTCTTCTCTGCTTCCTTGCGGTGTTTTTCCCCGATGTGCATCACAATCAAAGTGCCTACCCCGGCTTGAGCCAGCCTGGCGAAAGCATCTTCCGAACCGCCGGTGCCGCCGGTCATCTCAATCATGATCTTCCCGGCCCGGCGCTCTCTACTGCCAACCACAATTGAAGGGCCGGCCTCATGCTTGACAGCCTCGGCGTACTCCGGCATTTCTTTCAGCATTTTTACTACTTCGCCTAGAGTCTCCGGCTTTTTTTCATCCATCAGCTTTTGCAAAAAACTATTGACCATATTATCGGCTACAGTGTGAATGCACATCAGCGGCAGTCCCAGGATTCTGGCAGCATCCACGGCCCGGTTATGGTTCAAAGGCATAAGCCCCCGTTTGACCTCACTGATCCGGGAGGCCATAATCCCCTCCGCTACATTGATTGGAATACCAAATTTAGCCAACACATCCTCTTGCAGGTGCATCACCTGATGCAGGGCGGCCAGGGCTTTGCCTTCCGGATGATGCGCCACAACCAGGTCAACCGGCGTACCACGCTCTGAAATCCGGTCGGCCAGCAACACTTCTCCAACCTCCATATCAACACCGGCCAGCACTCTCCTTACTTCCTTTTCCGGGTCACCGCAAAGCAGCCTGGTATCGCTATACGGATTTTTCAACTTTTCCTGATCGAACTCGCCTTTTTCATCATCTTTTAAGTCTTCATAATTTTTCCTCTCTTTGTCTAGAAGCTTTTGCACCGCATCTAATCCTCTGGGATCATTTTCCATTCCCCTGCGCACAGCCAGTTCATAGATTTCCCTAATTTTCAAACTACCAACCCCTCCTCAACAACTTTTACTTGCGGGAAACAAAATTATTGCCGGAAAGATAAAAACGCAACGGTAAATCAGCCCCGGCCCGGATACCGACTCTGGTTGACGTCACAATTTCTTCTGCCGGCGGTTCCCCGGCACAGACTACCAGAGAACCGGCAGTTAAATCGGCCCCGTTATGTTCTTTTCCAATACCCATAGCCTGCACCAGCCGGGCCGGTCCGCTACAGAGTTCCGTCCGGCGCCGCCGCCGGGAGCACATCAACGGAATCCCTTCCAGCGGCTCCAGAGCACGAATCAAAACTGCTTCGCCGATACCTTCGGCAGCCGTAACAACATTAAAACAATAATACATCCCGTAAACAAAATAGACATAGGCATGCCCCGGCGGGCCAAACATCACCCGGTTGCGTCTGGTCATACCCCGGCTGGCATGACAGGCCGGATCTCCCTGCAGGTAAGCTTCCGCCTCCACGATCCGCCCGACTGTCAACCCGGATGAACTTTCATGTACCAGCAAGGCGCCCAACAATTCCCTGGCAACAGTAACCGTATCCCCGGCATAAAAAGAACGGGGCAAGACCTTTTTATACAAACAGTATTCCATATCAACTCCTGTGTCACTCCTTACCCTTTTTATTCTGCCAGAAATCAAGGAGTTCCGGAAGAGGCATGGTGTTGACTATATCCTCCGGTGATAACCAGGCCCGGCGGGCTACGGCTACTCCGTACTTCATTTCATCCATTCGCCAGATATCATGGGCATCCGTATTGATAATCAATTTTACCCCCCGTTCTTTCGCCAGCCGGGCATTTTCCTCGTTCAAATCCAGCCGGTCGGGACAGGAATTGATTTCCAGGATCGTGCCATTGGCGGCAGCGGCTTCCATTATCCTGTCAATATCCAGAGCATACGCCTCCCGCTGGCCTAAAAGCCGTCCAGTCAAATGGCCGATAATATCGACTTTCTTATTCTTAACCGCTGCTAAAATGCGTTCGGTCATGATTTCCCGGTCCTGGCGGAAAGCACTGTGCACGGAGGCTATAACCACATCCACCCTGCTCAAAATATCATCCGGGTAATCCAGTTCTCCGTTCGGCAGGATATCCGCCTCAACACCGGTAAAGATATAAAACCCCTGTTCTTCATTCAAACGGCGTATGACTTCATGCTGTTCGGCAAGCCTTTCAAGAGACAGTCCCCTGGCCACTTTCAATGACCGGGAATGATCGGTTACAGCAATATAACTATATCCCTTCCCCCTTGCCGCGGCCGCTACCTGTTCAATAGAATTAAGGCCGTCGCTCCAGTCGGTATGAACATGAAAATCACCTTTAATATCCGGAAGTTCCACGAGAAAAGGCAAGATACCGGCCAGCGCAGCTTCAATTTCCCCCCGGTTCTCCCGTAATTCCGGCACTATGTAGGGCAGCCCGAGTTGAGCATAAATGTCCTCTTCACCTGCTGCCGGCTTAATCCCTTCGCCCTGATGCCGGATACCACGTGAATCAAGTTTCAACCCTCGCTTTAAAGCCAGTTCCTGTAACTTTTGGTAGTGTTCTTTACTACCGGTACTGCAGTGCAAAACGCTCCAGAAACGATCACCCGACACCACCTCTACATCTAATGGAACTCCCCAAGAGGTGGCAAACCTGGCCCGGTTATCTTCCCTGCTAAGAAGCCCTTTAACCTGGGGGTGTCTTGCCAAAACCGTAAAAAGTTCCGCCTGGTCTTCGGCTTCTACCACCAGATCAATGTCCCTTACTGCTTCCCGCCAGCGACGCATACTGCCGCCTATCTCTATCCGCCCGACACCAGGCAAAATCTTTAAAAGATCGAGCAGTTCTGTAGTCAACTGCCGGGCCGTATCAAGAAGCAGCCACCCCGCCTGGTTTTTACGCATCTCAATATTCCTGAGCATATCGCTCTCGCTCTTGCCGCCGATACCAGGCAGTTCACGAACCCGGCCCTCCCGGGCCGCCGCTTCCAGTTCAGCAATTGAAGATATGCCCAAACCTTCCCAAAGCACCCTGGCCCGCTTTGGGCCAATACCGGGAAGTGACATTATCTCCAAAAGGCCGGACGGTATCTCACGGAGCAAATCCTCGTGTTTTTGAAATTTCCCGGTAGTCATCAACTCACTTATTTTAGCCGCTATATTTTTGCCAATGCCAGGCACTTTGCCCAGTTGACCGCGCTGCCAGATTTTTTCTACCGGCTCCGGCAAACCGGCTACCACCCTCGCCGCTTTCCGGTAGGCCCTGATCTTAAAAAAGTCTTCTCCTTTTAACTCCAGTAAATCCGCCAGTTCATCAAACACCCGGGCTACCTCGATATTATGCACCTTTTACCTCTCCCCTGCAAGCGTGGTGAAAATTCCACAACGCCGTTATCTTGCCCAAAACAGCCGCTAAAAAACTCATGAAGCCAGCTTCATGAGTTTTGTTTACCCTTATCCGGTTCCAACAGCCGGACCAGGTTATCATATTCCTCCCTCAGTTTGTTTAGTTCATCAGCTATGTTGAGAGCAGCCAGTACCGCTGCCTGACTCCGGTTAAGCCTGTCATTGCGGCTAACCAGTTGCTGCATTTTGCTGCTGACGTATTTCGCCAGCATAACCATATATTCTGGTGCAGCATCCCCTTTGAGGGTATAATACTCACCAAAGATTTCTACTTCCACTCGGGCTTTACGATCATCCATAAAATTCCCTCAGGAGTTTTAAATTAGCCGAACAGCTATTTTTCTTTATCATTCGCCATGCATTTACTAATTTCCTGCCTGCCGGACATGTTTCAGAAAATTATTCCAAAACCTACCTTAAACCCGTAACTTTGCTCCCAAACGCAACCTCAAGTCATTAGCAATATTATCCAGGCATCCGGTTACTTCGGTATCGGTAAGAGTCCGGTCCAGAGCTTGAAACTTCAAGGTGAAAGCCATACTCCGGCATCCTTCCGGAACCTGCCGGCCATAATAAAGGTCAAAAAGCTCGACCTCCTTGAGCAACATGCCACCGCTTTCCCGAATTACCTTAAATACTTCCTGCGCCGGCACATCCTGGCTGATCACAACAGCCAGATCCCTATCCACGCCTGGAAAACGGGATATTGGTTGATACTTTTTGCCACCCTTACACACTTTAAACAACGCGGTAAGATCTATTTCAAAAGCGGCTGCCCGCTGCCCCAGACCGAATTTTTCCAGCACATCCGGATGTATTTCACCTATGATACCCAGAAAACAATCATCCGATACCAGACAAGCGGTACGTCCGGGATGGAAACTGGGGTTGGTTTTTTCAGGTAAATAAGACACTTCCGAAACACCTGCGCGGTCAAAAATAATTTCTAAAAAACCTTTCAGGTAATAAAAGTCCATTTCTCGAGGCGCCTGGTTCCAGCCGCCTCTGGTACGGCCCGTTACAACCGCCGCCAGCATCGGACATTCTGCGGGCTGCCGGCCCTCACCCCGGGGATAAAAGACATGACCGATCTCAAATACGGTTCCATTTTTCACCTGCCGGTTGTAATTACGTACCAGCACCTCTAAAAGACCAGGCCACATTATCGTGCGCATTACCGAATGCTCTTCACTCAAGGGATTTTTGACAGACACCGCCCGGCGTAAAAGGTGCTCCGGCGGAAGGTTGATCAAGTCAAAAATGCCGGGGCTGATAAAACTATAAGTGACCACCTCAAACAACCCTGCTTCAGCCAGAACATCCCTTATTTTATCAGTAAAAAGCTGTTCCGCCGTTTTATACCCGGGAGTGGCGGAACCGCCGGGCAAGGTGCAGGGAAGCCGGTGATACCCATACATACGGGCTATTTCTTCAATCAAATCAATTTCCACGTTTACATCCGTCCTGTGAACAGGTACGGTTACCAGCATTTCGTTTCCATCATCCCTAATTTTAAACTGCAAGCCGGAAAGAACGTTTTGCATCGCAGAAACAGAAACATCCACCCCAAGGACATGAGTAACGCGGGACGGCCTTAATACAATAGCCTTTTCCACTGCCGGGCAGGGATAATTATCAACCACTCCGGCCACCACTTCACCAGCGCCCATATCCTGAATCAACTGGGCTGCCCGGTCCACCGCTCTGGTACAGCCGCTCAAATCAATACCCTTTTCAAAACGCTGCGCCGACTCGGAACTCAGCCCAAGACGTTTAGCGGTTCGCCTGATGCTGACCGGGTCAAAAAACGCTGATTCCAATAAGACAGACTTTGTGTCAGGGGTAACTTCCGAATTCAAGCCGCCCATCACCCCGGCTATCGCCACAGCTCCGGACGGGTCGGCGATAACCAGCATATCAGGGTCAAGTTCCCGTTCAACTCCGTCCAGCGAGGTTATTTTTTCGTCCTTTCCGGCCAGTCTGACGATAATATGATGACCGGTTAAAAGATCATAATCAAAAGCGTGCAGGGGTTGACCCAGTTCCAACATTACATAGTTGGTTACGTCTACGATATTGCTTATGGGCCTTATCCCGGCACAACGGAGCCTCTGCTGCACCCAAAGTGGAGAACTACCGGCCCTGACGTTTTTAATCAGCCTGGCAACATAGCGCCGGCACAGGTCAGGCTTGTGAATGTCTACCCGCACCTGCCCCTCAATAGATTCCGGCATTTCCGGAAAGACCGGGACCGGCATCCGGAAGTCTTTCCCCAACAGGGCTGCCACCTCTCTGGCCACCCCGATGATCGAAAGGCAGTCGCCGCGGTTAGGCGTCAGTTCCAGTTCCAAAACTACATCATCCAGCCCTAAAACCTGCCTGGCATCTACTCCTAAAGGCGTCCCAGGCGGCAAAATCATTATCCCATGGGCCTGTTCAGCAGGCATAATTTTTTGGTCCAGCCCTAACTCCCGTCCGGAACACATCATCCCCTGAGACTCTATCCCCCGCAGTTTAGCCCTTTTAATAACAACCCCACCGGCCAAACGAGCCCCCTCCAGAGCCACCGGAACTACGTCACCCTGCGCTATATTGGTAGCAGCAGTGACAATCTGAAATGTTTCCGCACCGTTACTTACTTTAACCACAAGAAGCTTATCAGCATTGGGATGAGGAGACACATCATCCACCCGGCCGGTTACGACACCGGTAATATCTTTACCCGGCTCTATAATCCGGCCTGTCTCCAGTCCGGCCATGGTAAGCCGGTCGGCCAGATCCGCCGGTGAAATATCGATATCCACAAACTCCTGCAGCCACTTAAACGAGACCAGCATCCAAACAAACCTCCCATATTAGCCGTCAGCTAATAGCTGTCAGCTTTCAGTAAAGCAAGACAAAGAGCTAGCCGCTGATTGCTGATTGCTGATTGCTTATTGCTTTTTCAAAACTGCTGTAAAAAGCGCAAATCATTTTCAAATAAAAGCCGCATATCGTCAATGCCGTACTTCAGCATGGCTATTCGCTCCACGCCCAGACCAAAGGCAAAGCCGGTCACTTCTTCCGAATTGTAGCCAGACATCTCCAGCACACGTGGATGAACCATGCCGGACCCCAAGATCTCCAGCCAACCGGTAGATGAGCATACCCGGCAGCCGTCTCCGCCACACATAACACAGGAAATATCCACTTCCAGGCTGGGTTCGGTAAAAGGGAAGTAACTGGGACGGAACCTGGTATGGATACCAATCCCGAACATCTTTCTGGCAAAAAGATCTAGCGTACCTTTAAGATCACTCAAAGCAATGTGCCGGTCAACCACCAGTCCTTCCACCTGGTGAAACATGGGGGAATGAGTGGCGTCGTCGTCACGGCGGTAAACCCTGCCGGGAGCAATTATCTTCACCGGCAAAGCCGGGGTCGCTTTCTCCATAGCACGCACCTGAACCGGCGAGGTATGAGTGCGTAAAAGGATTTCGGGTTCAATAAAAAAAGTATCCTGCATATCCCGGGCCGGGTGATCTTTCGGAATGTTTAAAGCTTCAAAATTATAATAATCCAATTCTATTTCAGGCCCCTCGGCAATACTATAGCCAAGACCAAGAAAAAAACCGGCAATTTCCTCAGTGACAAGAGTGATCGGATGTTTCCTCCCCCGGGTCACAGGCAAACCAGGCAGGGTTACATCAATGCCCTCCTGCCGCAGACGTTCTTCTTTAACCCGCTCTTTTACAGCCTCAATTCTCCCCGCCAGGCTTTTCTCGATGACGTCCCTCACCTCATTAGCCAGTTGACCGATACGGGGACGCTCTTCGGCCGGCACCATGCCCATCTTCCGAAGTACCCGGGTCAGTTCTCCTTTTTTACCTAAAAACCGCACCCTGATTTCGTCAAGCTCTGCCAGGCTGCTGACACTGTCCAGACTGCGTCTGGCCTCTTCGGCAATATCGCGCAGTCGTTTTTCCACTCCCCCATTCCTCCTTGAAGAAAAATCTGTGAGCTTTCGCGGCAAAAATGTTTTTATGAACGTTCCTTGATAATACTGAAAAATAAAAATTCCGCCCTCTACAGGGACGGAAATCCGCAGTACCACCCTCTAGTTTAGATCTTTTTTACCTTAACTGCTTCGAACATAAAAAATGTCCGCCTTCCGGATAACGGCAGAAGTCCCGGCGTCACCTACTTGTTTAGCAAACGTTCAGTCGCAGTTCCAGGGTGAATTTCAGAGTGCTTCGTCCCGGCCAGGCTTTCAGTCACCGACCTGTCCTCCCTGCTGAACCCGGCACACCTACTTTTCCCTTTCATCACCTTTTAGTTTTATTTAAATAATCTTAGTGAACAGCCAGCCTCCTGTAAAGAATATATGCCCTCACCGAACCTGTTGCTTCGAATAGCCTCCAAAAAAAGTCGGCGGTTAAAAACATTTAACCACAACCTTTCCTCAACTTCTTGGGGACCTTCCGGACTGATTATATCATAAGGCCATGTTTATGACAAGAAAGTTTATTGGAAATAAAATGTATACAAGACGCTTATAGGGAGCGCTGACGTACTGCCTCATAAAGAATAATAGACGCGGCCATAGCCACATTTAAAGATTCCGCCCGTCCAGGCATTGTAATACATACCCTCATTCCTGCATCACCCGGTACCGTTATCACAGAGCCTCTGGCTTCACTGCCAACAACTACCGCACAAGGAATAGTTAAGTCAACTTTATAGACCGGTAGATCACTATATGGATCGCCTATTACCAGTTTTATACCTGATTTAGTCAACAGTGGAAGCAATTGTCCCGGCAAAAGATCCTGCATCACCGGCAGGTGAAAAATAGACCCCATCGTAGCCCGTAAGCTTTTCGGGTTATAAAGATCCACCGTTCCCTTCAAGAGATAAACACCGTCAGCCCCGGCTGCGTCAGCAGCCCGGATGATAGTACCCAGGTTACCCGGATCCTGAACACCATCCACTATAACCATTAGAGGCACTCCTTTCGGGCGCAGCGCCTCATCTATTTTCCATTCCGGCTGTTTTACCAGCGCCAAAATTCCCTGTGGCGTTTCAGTACCGGCTAACTCTTGAAGCAAGCCCCTTTCCAGCCTCAGCAGGGGAATACAATGATCACCAATAATCTCCAATAAAGCCCTGCCCGGCGCGGATTCGGCTACTTCCGGAGAGTATCCCACCAGTTCTACCGGCCAGCCGGAAACCAGAGCTTCCCGTACAAAACGCACTCCCTCAATCAGAAATTTTCCTTCTTCTTTCCGGAAACGGCGGCCGGCCAGGCGGCGCAGGTACTTGATGTTTCGCTTACCGGCCACCAGACCCTACCTACCTTTCCTCAAGACTTTGCAAACGTTCGTTGCGCCCGACCACTACCAGGATATCGTTTTCTTTAATTACCTGCTTGGCACCCGGTGAAATGATAATATCATCACCTCTTCTGATAGCCAGAACGGTTACCCCGTGCTTCATGCGCAGGGCCGATTCTGCCAGGGTCTTGCCAACAAATTCAGTCGGCGCAATCAATTCAATAATACTATGATGGGGAGAAAGGTTAATATGATCCAGGATATTCTTCGAAACCAAAGCATGAGCCACCCTAACCCCCATGTCCCGCTCGGGGAAAACTATTTTATCGGCTCCCACCTTCTCCAGCACTTTCCCGTGCAACTCGGACTGAGCCTTTGATACTACCGTCTTAACCCCCATTTCTTTCAACATCACCGTTACCAGAACATTGGATTGAACATCCTGCCCGATAGCCACAATGACTACATCAAAATTACGGATACCCAATGCCTTTAAAGCCTGCTCGTCCATGGCGTCCACTTGGACCGCATGAGTAACATGTTCAATAATATTATTTATTTTTTCTTCGCAGGTATCCACCGCCAGGACATCATAGCCCATCCTGGACAGGGTCAAAGCCACACTGGTACCAAAGCGGCCCAGGCCGATAATAGCAAACTGCTTCACTTTTCCCGCCTACCCTACAATAATATTTTCTTCCGGAAACCGCAATACCGTCCTCCGCTTGCGCTGGGCCAGAGCAAAAGCCACAGTCAGCGGTCCCAGCCGGCCCACAAACATGGTTATAATAATCAATATCTGTCCGAACGGAGTAAGCGACGGTGTAATTCCGGTAGACAGACCAACAGTACTAAAAGCAGAAACTGTTTCAAAGAGAACCTGCAAAAGACTGGCTTTTTCGGTTACAGACAAAACCAGGCTGATCGATATAACCAGGGCAACAGCCATCAGCAAAATGGTCAGCGCTTTATAAATCTGATACCGTGGAATGCGGCGGTCAAACAGTTCCACATCTTCCTTGCCGGCAATCTGAGATAATACTGCCAGCACCAACACCCCGATAGTGGCAGTCTTAACCCCGCCTCCGGTAGAACCGGGGGAAGCGCCGATAAACATCAGAACAATAATCAAAAACTGGGTAGCCTCACGCAAACCACCGATATCCAGAGTGTTATAGCCGGCCGTGCGAGGGGTAACCGACTGAAAATAGGCAGCCAGCACTTTGCCATGTAAGCTCAGCGGTTTTAAGGTATTGGACCACTCCAAAGACAAAATCATCAACATGCCGGACAACACCAACACCGTTGATACCAATAGAACCAGCTTGCTGTGAAGAGCAATCCTCCTCAAACTACGGTGCTGCCAGAGATCTACAACGACGCTAAAACCAATGCCGCCGATGATAATTAAAGTAGTTACGCTCAAGTTAACGGTAACGTCCTCCCGGTACCCGGTCAGGCTATGGAAGCCGCCCAAAATGTCGAAACCGGCGTTGTTAAAGGCGGATACGGCATGAAACAAACCAAACCACAGCCCTTTTTGCCACCCGAAGTCGGCAGACCAGCGGACCCCCAGGATAAGAGCAAAAACAACCTCTGTGCCAAAAGTAAAGATCAGTAAGTATTTAACCAGCCGGACAATCCCTTCAATACTTACCTGGTTCAAAGACTCTCTGATTAATAAACGTTCCCGGAGGCCTATTTTTCTGCCAAGCAAAATGGCAAACAAAGTGGCCATGGTCATAATGCCCAGGCCCCCGACCTGAATTAAAATTAAGATTATCACCTGACCGGCTAAAGACCAGTGGGTACCGGTATCCACAACCACCAGGCCGGTCACACAAACCGCAGAAGTAGCGGTAAAAAGGGATACCAGGAAGTTAACACTGGCGCCTGGCTGCACGGCAAAAGGCATGGTAAGCAAAATCGTTCCGGCCAGGATCGCCCCGCTAAAACCAAAAACCAGCACCTGAGCAGGAGTTAAGCGCCATCCTTTAAGCCGACCGACGACGCCAACAAATCTACGCCTTGCAGAAGCATGCTCCAAGTCTGTTTTCGCATCCTTCCAGCTAACCATTTAGAAAACCTGTCGAAAACCCCCATTTTGTCATTGCAAGCAACAATACTATAAATAATTTAACTTTGTCCAGTAACAGCAACTCATCAAGCTTAAAGTTCGGCTTTCGCCACCTCAACCAACCGAACGAAAGCCTGCGCATCATTAACAGCTATATCCGCTAAAATCTTGCGGTTGACATTCACTCCGGCAAGCTTTAACCCATTCATCAACCGGCTATAAGTCAAGCCGTTCATGCGTGCTGCAGCATTTATTCTGGCAATCCACAACTTCCGGAAGT
>JAGUVT010000009.1 GCA_020062745.1 Deltaproteobacteria bacterium | reverse complement strand
GTGAGAACGTATTAATTAAAGAAGTGGAGAGTGTTATCAGCACCCATCCCGGCGTGAACAGGGTATGGGTGGCGGGGGTTCCCGATCAGCTAAAGGGTGAATCAGGAGTGGCCTTGATTGAGCTAAAAGAAGGCGAAACGGTAACTGCTCTGGAGATTGTTGATTATTGCAAAGAGCGGATGGCCAGATTTAAGGTGCCGCACCACGTATTTTTTGTTTCCGGGTCGGAAATGCCCTTTGACAGCAGTAGCGGAGTTGAAAAATCTGGACTGGTTGAATATGCGGCCGGTCTATTGCGTCAAAGGAATGAAAAAGGGGTGGTAAAACAATGCGGGAGAGGGTAGTGATTACTGGAGCGGGAGCATTGACCCCGGTTGGGATAGGAATAGAAGAGTACTGGCGCAATCTGGTTGCCGGCCGGGGCGGGGTGGGAAGAATAAGCCGCTTTAATCCTGACAGGCTGGCCTGTAAAATCGGGGCTGAAGTAAAGGGCTTTAATCCGACCGATTATATGACGCCAAAAATTGTTCGAGAAACCGACTTTTTTATTCAGCTTGCCCTGGCCGCAGCCCAAATGGCCCTGCTGGACAGCGGGGTTGATTTGGAAAAAGAGGACCCTTACCGGGTGGGAGTGGTTTTCGGCACGTCCATCGGCGGAATTGTCACCATTGTTGATGGACAGGATAAAATGGAAGGACGACACGGATCCGTTCGCATCAGTCCCCACTTCATCCCTAAAATGTTGACCAACATGGCCGCCGGCCAGATCTCCATCCATTACGGCTTGCGGGGACCGAACCTGACCGTTACCACCGCCTGCGCCTCTGGGACGGATGCGGTGGGCAACGCGCTCAGGCTTCTGCAGCGGGGGGAAGCCGATATTGTCATTGCCGGCGGCGCCGAATCCCTGTTTTGCGCGCTGGTGCTGGCCGGCCTTTACGCGGCCAGGGCTGTTTCCACCCGTAACGATAATCCGGACAGGGCCAGCCGGCCGTTTGACCGGCAGAGAGACGGTATGGTTATGGGCGAAGGTGCGGGAGCGCTGATTTTAGAGACGCTGGAACACGCCCGCCGGCGGGGGGCGCCTGTTCTGGCCGAGCCGATCGGGTATGCCAACTGCGGCGACGGCTATCATTCGATGGCTCCGGCCCCGGACGGTCACGGGGAGGTTCGCTGCATGCGGAAGGCTCTGGCCGATGCCGGCATTTCGCCGGAGCAGGTTGATTATATTAATGCTCACGGCACCTCTACCATTCTCGGCGACAGCGTGGAAACGCAGGCTATTAAAACCGTCTTTGGCTCTCACGCCTATCGCATACCGGTCAGCTCAATCAAAGGAGCCACCGGCCATATGATTGCCGCCGGCGGGGTAACGGAACTGATTGCCTGTGTTAAAGCCATCCGGGAGGGTGTGGTTCCGCCGACGATTAATCAGGAAGAGCCCGATCCGGAGTGTGATCTCGATTATGTTCCAAATTTTGCCCGGGAGGTAAAGGTGGATATCGCTATGAATAATTCCTTCGGTTTTGGCGGACAGAATGCCTGCCTGGTGGTAAAAAAGTTTGTCGGTTAAGATATTCCGCTTTCAAAAAAGGAGTAAAATGTACAAAACTGTTGGAGGGGGTATTTTGCCGGGGCGATAAATATGGTATACTACTGTACGGGTTTTAGTTATGCCGGTTGAGCCAGGCGCTGGTTGTGCTGGAAGGATTCGATTCTTGACGTTTACCGGTCTTTGTAATATAGTAAAGGTTATGAGTAAATGTTCATTTATTTATGCTTGAATGGGGGGATTAGGTAAAGAATTCTGAGATTACAAGGCAGCCTGACTTTATTTTCTTAAAGGAGGTAGGAGAGGTAAGGTATGAATATTGTTGTGCTTTTGAAACAAACCTTTGATACTGAAGCCAAGATTGCTTTAGATGCCGGCGGCCAGATTAACCGGCAGGGTGTCAGCCTGATTATTAATCCTTATGATGAGTTTGCGGTAGAAGAGGCGCTGCGGCTCAAGGAAAAGAATGGCGGTGAAGTAACCGTCGTGTCGGCCGGCCCCCCTGAAGCGCAGGATGCTTTGCGCCAGGCGTTAGCCATGGGGGCGGATAAAGCCGTCCATATTACCGACCCGGCTTTAGACGGCGCTGACGAATACACTGCGGCGGCTGTTCTGGCCAAGGCCCTGGAAGGCCTCCAGTGCGATTTGGTTCTGGCAGGCTGGCGGGCTGTTGACGACGGTTCCGCCCAGGTGGCCGTGCGGGTGGCCGAGATTCTCGGCCTGCCTCAGGTAAACGTGGTTACCAGGCTGGAAGTGGCGGACGGCAAAGCTGTTGCCACCCGGGATATTGAAGGCGGCAGCGAGGTTGTCGAAGTGCCGCTGCCGGCTGTAATTACCGCCCAGAAAGGGCTCAATGAACCCCGTTACCCTTCCATGAAAGGAATCATGCAGGCGAAGAAAAAACCGATGCAGAAACTCTCCCTCGGTGATCTGGGTCTGGATGCCGGCCAGGCGGCGCCTAAAGTAAAAGCCCTGTCTTATTCCCTGCCCAGCGCCAGGTCGGCCGGAAAGATCGTCCCTGGTGAGGTGGCCGAGGCTGCCTGTGAACTGGCCAGGCTTTTACGGGAAGAAGCAAAAATCATTTAAAGGAGGGAGAAACAGATGGCAAAAGGAATTTGGGTATTTGCAGAGCAGCGTGAAGGAAAGGTTAAAAAAGTTACTTATGAGCTTTTAAGCAGCGGCCGGAAAATTGCCGATCAAACCGGTGAAGAATTGTGCGCTGTTCTTTTAGGGAAAGGAGTGGCCGGCCTGGCCGAAGGTCTTGGTGAATACGGCGCCGATAAAGTATATGTGGCCGAGAGTGATCAACTGGCTGATTATACAACTGATGGATATACGAAAGTTCTGGCTGATCTGATTAAGGATCACCAGCCTTCGGCTGTTCTTTTGGGCTGCACCATTACCGGCCGTGACCTGGCAGCCAGGGTGGCCCAGCGGGTAGGCGCCGGCTTGATGACCGACTGCACCGCTCTGGAACTGGCGGACGGCCAGCTTAATTTTACCCGGCCTATTTATGCCGGCAAGGCTTTTGTAAAGGCTGCCAGTCCCGAAGCCAGGCCGGTCATGGCTACCGTCCGTCCCAATGTGCTCAGCGTTGATGCGCCGCAGGCCGGCCGCAAAGCCGAAGTGGTTAACGTACCGGTTAACCTTGCCGCGGGTGATATACGCCAGATAATTAAGGATGTTGTCCGGCAAATATCGACCCGGCCGGAATTGACCGAAGCGGATGTTATTGTTTCCGGCGGTCGGGGCATGAAAGGCCCGGAAAACTTCAAGGTTTTGGAAGAACTGGCTGATGTCCTGGGAGCGGCTGTCGGCGCTTCCCGGGCGGCGGTAGACGCCGGCTGGATTGCGCAGAGTTTCCAGGTGGGGCAGACCGGCAAGACAGTATCGCCGGTGCTTTATATTGCGTGCGGCATTTCCGGGGCTATCCAGCACCTGGCCGGTATGGGTTCATCCAAGTGCATCGTGGCCATTAACAAAGACCCTGAAGCTAACATTTTCAAGGTGGCTGATTACGGCATAGTAGGAGACTTGTTTGAAGTGGTGCCGATTTTTGCCGAGGAGTGTAAAAAGCTTCAGGCTTAAAAGCTAAAAGTTGTCTATATCAGCCGCCCCGGCCGGGATAAATAAGTCAGGGCGGCTTTTTTATTTAATACTTTTAATAAGAGGCTGTCGATTAAGGGTCATTGCGAGGAGCAAAGCGACGAAGCAATCTTATAAAGGAGTTAATAAAGATACTAAATTATTTTGCTGTTTTTGACGATATAACTTAGTAAGATGCATCCCGAAAGGTGTGTTGTGAAAATTGAAGCTGTCCACTTCATATCTTTTGCCGGGCATGAGGCTGGCCCGGCCGGTTTACGGACAAAACGGGGAGTTGCTTTTAGGAAGAGACGCCGTGTTGACTTTGCGCAACATAGTTTCCCTGCAGCGTTGCAGGGTGCTGTCGGTGGATATAAAAGGCCCTTTCGGTTTTGATGATGAAGAAAGAAATGTTATAGAAGATGAAATGCGTCTGGGCGTAATGAATGTAGTACATGAATGGACACTGAAAAACGAAAACAAGCTGGAGCATATTGCCGGTACGGTAGAGGTCATTATTGATGAGATCTTATCCGGCAAAGAAGTGGCAGGGGGATTGACTCAAATATGTTCGGCCGATATTTACACCTATGCCCACTCGGTTGATGTATGCATTCTATCGCTTTCGGTCGGAGTTAAATTGGGTTATGCGAGACCTAAGCTGTTGCGTCTGGGGATAGGCAGCCTGCTCCACGATCTGGGTAAAACGAAAATACCGGCTGAAATACTGAACAAACCGGGCGAGTTAACACCGGATGAATTTAACGAAATGAAGAAACATCCCGAATACGGCCATCAAATATTTCAAAAAACACGCGGCTTCAGTTCCCAGAGTGCGTCGATAATCTTATGCCACCATGAGAGGTACGACGGCACCGGCTATCCGCGCGGGCTAAAGGGAGATAAAATCAGCGAAATGTCTGTCATATGCGCTGTTTCTGACGTTTACAACGCCATAACCACGGACAGGGTGTACAGGGATGCGCTGCCGCCTCATGAGGCCTACGAGATGGTGATGGCTTCCGGTAATTTACTGTTTAATTTTAAAGTAGTGAAAGCTTTTTTGAAATGCGTTACGCCGTACCCTGTCGGTTCAATGGTCCGGTTGAGCAATAATGTTACCGGCTGCGTTTGCAGGTTGAATCAGGGCATCCCGTACAGGCCGGTGGTCAAAGTATTGGACTCAGAAGAAGAAATCGACCTCCAGAACGAAAGAAGCATAGTTATTACCGGACTCATACATCCGGAAGAGATAAGCGAATTAGTTGCAAAAGAAGATGTGCCCGCCGATTGTATTGTCCCGCATGAAATTATGTTGCCGGGAGTTGTATCCTGATGAAAATATCGTTCTCCATCGTGGTTCCCATGTACAACGAGTCGTCCGGCATCGAAGCCTTCTTCAGCCGGACTTTAAAGGTTATGGACGAACTGGGCGAACCCTTCGAGATTATCTGCATCAACGACGGCAGCCGGGACGATACCCTGGAGAGGCTCAGGCAGATACACGGGCGCGACCCCAGGATAAAAGTGATCGACCTCTCGCGCAACTTCGGGAAAGAAATCGCCCTGACCGCCGGCATCGACTTCGCCTCCGGGGAGGCGGTCATTCCCATCGACGCCGACCTGCAGGACCCGCCCGAACTCATCCCCAGGCTGGTTGAGAAATGGCGGGAAGGCTACGACGTTGTTTACGCCACCCGCATAGAACGGGACGGGGAGAGCTTTTTCAAACGGTGGACCGCCCGCATGTTTTACCGGTTAATCCGCCGGCTTACCCGCATCGGCATCCCCGGCGACACAGGGGACTTCCGACTCATGTCCCGGCCGGTGGTGGAGGCCCTCAAAAGCCTGCGCGAGCAGCACCGCTTCATGAAAGGCCTTTTCAGTTGGGTCGGCTTCCGGCAGGTGAGCGTCCCCTACCGGCGGGAGCCCCGTTTTGCCGGAAAAAGCAACTGGAACTACTGGAAGCTCTGGAATTTCGCCCTGGAGGGGATTACCTCCTTCAGCTACGTTCCGTTGCAGATAGCCACCTATTTCGGCCTCCTGATTGCTTTTTTCTCCTTTTGCTACGGCCTTTATCTTCTCGTGCGCACGCTGCTTTACGGCAACCCGGTGCCCGGCTACCCTTCCCTGATGGTGGTAATTCTCTTCCTGGGCGGGGTGCAGCTTTTCACCCTGGGCGTCGTCGGCGAATACATCGGCCGCATTTACAACGAATCCAAACGCCGCCCCCTTTACTTCGTCCGGCAGACCATGGGTAATTTCTTAGGACACAATACATAATTAGAAAGGTGTTTCATGAAATCATACAACGCCGTCGTGATAACCGCCATAGCCGGCCTGCTGGTGCTGATCACCGGGTACTTCCAGGAAGGCATTACCGACCCCGATACCTGGTGGCACCTGGCCGCCGGCAAGTACATGGTGGAAACCCGCTCCATCCCGCACGCGGACATATTCTCCTGGACGGCCTCCGGCCAGCCCTGGGTCACCCACGAGTGGCTTATGGAAGCGCTCTTTTACCTGGCCGGCCTGGCCGGCAGTTTCTGGGGGATATTGGGGCTTTTGCTCCTGCTTTCCGCCCTGCTCCTCGTCTTCTACTGGCGGCTGCTGTGCCTGGCGAAAGGACAGATCCTCATAACCGTTCTTACCCTGCTGGTAGTGGGAGAACTGCTGGCCCCGTTCCTGGTGATCAGGCCGCAGGTGCTTTCCTACCTTTTCTTTGTCGTCTTCCTTTACCTTTTGAAGCTGTTTGCGGAAAAAAAAGACTACCTCTTCGTGCTGCCGCTTTTAAGCCTGGTGTGGGCCAACGGCCACGCCTCCTTTCCCCTCGGCCCGTTCCTGATCGGCCTGTTCCTCATTTCCGGCATCAGCAGGTACAGGATCGGGGAATTGGAGAAACTTGCCTGGGACACCGGCCAGTTGAAGAAGCTGGCCCTTGTCCTGTTCCTGTGCGTCGCCGCCTTTGCGGTCAACCCCAACGGCTTCAGGCTCCTCGTTTACCCCTTCGAGACCGTCGGGGACAGCCTGATGGTGGACAACATCCTGGAATGGCTTTCTTTAAATCCCCACCACTTTTACGACAGAATTTTCCTGGCCTACTACCTGGCCGCCTTTGTAGTTCTGGTAATTGCCCGCCGCCGGGTCAGAGTCGAAGACTTTCTGCTCTACTTGGTCTTCGGCGTCGCCGCCTTCGTACACGTCCGCTATGTGCCTTACGCCCTGCTGACGACCGGCTTCATCTGGACTTCCTACTTCAGCCCCGCTCTTAATTTCAAGCTGAACACGGCGAGAATAAAATACCCGGCCATATTCCTGCTCTTTGCCCTTTACGCCCTGGCGCTGATCTTCAGGGCGCCGTCGCAGACCGGGATAAACTACCGCTTTACCAGTGCGGAATCCTTTCCGGTAGGCGCCCTGGAATTTCTCGACGCCCGCCCCCTGAGCGGGAAAATGTTCAACGACTACGGCTGGGGCGGCTACCTCATCTGGAACCGCCCTGCGGAAAAAGTGTTCATCGACGGCCGGGCCGACGTCTACATCAAGAAAATCTTCGGCGACTACATCAGCATCAGCCGGCTGAAGCCGGAAGCCGCCGCCCTCCTGGACGAGTACGGCATCGAATACGTCCTGATGCCGGCCGATGCGCCGCTGGTCCAGGCGCTGAAATTTTCGCCCCGGTGGACGGTGCTCTACGAAGACCAACACGCCGCCGTGCTGAAGAGGAATTGAGCTGGACAGAATCAGAACTGTTGTTTGGCAGGAATTACCCGGCAAGCGTTGAAGTATAACCAGGTTCAAGCTCTACAAATCTCGCCGGCTTCTTCGGCGTTTCCGCGAAAGGGGAATATTTTTATGGAAGAACTGTTAAAGCAAATTTCTGAAGGCCAGAAACAAATTCAAAAAACTCTTCAAGAACAGGGAGAGACCCTAAAAGAGCATGGAGAAATTCTAAGAGAACATAGCGGAATTCTAAAAGAGCATGGAGAAATTCTAAGAGAACACGGGGAGATTCTAAAAGAGCAGAGGGAGACTCTAAGAGAGCATGGAGAAACTCTAAGAGAACACGGGGAGATTCTAAAAGAACAGAGGGAGACTCTAAGAGAGCATGGAGAAACTCTAAGAGAACACGGGGAGATTCTAAAAGAACACGGCACCATGTTGGATGTTTTACAAAAAGGGCAAACCAGGCTTGAACTCCGCATGGAAAACGAAGTTGTCGAGAAAATCCGTGCCCTGTTCGACGACCGCGAAGCGCAAAATGAACGTTTTAACTGCATCAATGATAAGCTGGCCGATATTTCCACCGATGTCCGCTACCTGGTGGCAAGGGTGATCAGTCTTGAGAAACTGGCTAAATAGCTGCCGTTCCACCAGAGAGTGCCGAATTCACTAAAATTAATGAGCACCTTCGGGCGTCTATCCTAAAAGAATCTTGACATTAGTTGATATTCCTTTAAAGCCGGGTTATTTACCTGTTCACTGAAGAGTCCTGGCAACGTTTTGTTCAATGATGGCTTGGGCTTCTTCTCCGGTGTTGGCAGCAAATAGCTCTTCCATAAGGTTATCCAGAGTTTCCAGGGCCGGTATCTGTTTAATTCTTTGCATTGTTTCATTGTAATCAGCGCTAAACCTTTTCGCCAGGAATTTGCAAATGGCTTCCCGGGCTTTTTCAATCTTCCCTTCAATCTTCCCTTCAATCTTCCCTTCAATCTTCCCTTCAATCTTCCCTTCAATTTTACCTCTTTCATGCCAACTGGTGGTAATCTGCACGATCAACGCAACCTCCTTTTCGTCTATTTTGTCCAGTTCCCGGTTAAGTTGTTCTTCTTCCTGCTGATTCAATTTCAGGTAGGTTTCAAAGAAACCTGCAATCAGCTCCATCCGTGCGGGGTCCACTTTTAGCCTGGTTAGCAGGCGCAAGAATTCCAGCTTTACCCGCACTCTTTCTTCTTCCGAAAAGCCCATTTTGCTTAAAAGCGCCGCTGCCACGGGGTTATCGCGGTGGATGTATTCCCTCCAGGGAAGTTTCTTTAGTTCCAGTTTATAAAAGCGGAAACGCAACACATCCAGAAAGACAAAACCCCGCTCAAAAGTGTCCGGCTCGTCGCGTATCTGGTTGTAGCTGAAGACGGCGATGGGCAGGATCTTGCGCCTGTGTTTTTCGTAAAGCCGGCTGAAGTAAATGAACATTCTTTCGTGAAAATCCTTCTGGACGTATGCCTGAGGTTCTATGTGCACCAGAATCAGCCCCGGTTCTTCTTTGAGCCGGGTTTCCACGATGATGTCCGCAGCATGCTTTTCCCCAACGGTGACATCAGTAAAGATTTCCTGCTGCAGGAATTTGAGATGTGCAAAGTCGATGGCCTGGTAAGCGTCGGGAAAGAAAAGCTGCATGAATTCGGCAAAAAAAGTTTCCAGCAGTTCTTTGAACAGGCGGTCGTGATCAATGTTTTTGTTCATGAGTAGCTTCTCCTGAAGCATAATCAGCAGCGGCGCCGGCTCCCTATATCTGCCTTCCTTCGGCAACTGTATTATATCAAATAGAGCAAAAAAAGGAAACCTATTCGCTTTGAAAACACGGGGATTGTTTTAAGGCGGCAGGGAAAACGGCAGATAATGGCGAATTTAAGGCAAACATACAGCCGTTCTGAAAAAACGGGGAGGGTAAAACACGGCGGACCGGCCGATATATCTTCCGATGATCTGAGTTTGCCGCCTTTCCCGGTTAATCGCATGCTGGCGGCTCTTTTCGGCAGTGAAAGTTACTTTATAGGCCGTTTGAGGTTTCCCGCCGGCGTTTCCGTAATGGCCTGCGCCAGAAGACCGGGCTGACGCTTAACCTGCGCCCGGTTGATTTATTTTAATATCCGGTGGTGGTGTCGTACCTTGCCTGGAAACTGCGATTCAACCTTATTTTTAAAGGAATGCCCGAAATACCCGAAATTTTTTTGGCTGTTGTTATTTTTCGTCCCGCTGCTTACTCTGGTTCCTTATATTTCCCTTCGTTTCCTGGCGCCGTCCGGCTCCCAGTTTACCGGTTTCATGTATGCCAGCGACGACCTGGAAACCTACCTGGCAAACTGGTACCTCCGTACATGCTCCTTCCTTATGCGATTGTAATTCTGGTATCGCTCAATTTCAGTGGAAGGAAAATAAACCTACATTGCCTCCTTCTTTGCCCTCGGCTATACTTTTTGTTGCTAATGGGAAATCCGGACATGAAGGAATGTAATGTGCAGGGTAAAACTGTCTTTGATTCCCCTCTACAGCCGGTAATTTGGAGTTATTTCCTGTCATTATAATTATTGAACTTGAATAACGGCATACTTGACTTGAGTCGGAATAAAACAGCGAGCAAATTTGCTCGTTGTTTTAAGTTCTATTATCTGTCTTTACTATAATCTTTTCCTCCATGAAAGATACTGATGGAGATTTGTGAAGTGTCCGTGTTCTCTTTGCCTATATCTAGGAAAATTAATCCAGTAATCATTGAATACTTTTTCTCCTAAGTTAGCAAAAGGACCGGTATCTTTTATGAACTCGTCTATAGAGGATGCTGTTATAGACCCAATATTTTCTGTATTACCACTTCCGGGAGTATCACTAGCAATTTTGTACTTCTCCTGCACAAACCATTCAACATCTTTGAAAGAATAAGGAACTTTTTCTCGATTGTCTAAATTATACAAATAATTATCGTTAACATTAGTTACACGTGTATAAATAAATCCAATAATATAGTGTTTACTATAGTCAGAATATGGAAAAGCGATATTTTTAGTCTCGTTTCGCATGAACGACGCAAAACTTCCCAAAGTAAATTTAGCACGCCAAGTTCCGTCTCTGCGAAAATCCCTATATGTTGTCTTAACATCAATTGCAATTTTGGCTTTATCGGTTTTTGCCTTCATTAACGTGAAATCGGGATAATAGTTTTGTTGTTCCGGTTCGTATATCTTTAGTCCGTGCTCATCAGCAATTTCACAAATAAAAGGGCGGACTAAAAGCTCAAAGATAGTGGACAAAACTTTGGTATCTGTACCGAAGGGATATATTCTATCGTCACGAGCAAGAAGTCCTGTTATTTCAAACTTTGGTTTATACTCGTCCATTTTATTGGTAAATGTAGTAATGAAGTCCATTTATCATTTTCCTTCCTGTGATGGTTCCAGAAAAAATTCTATCAGGTCTATATTTAAGGCACATGCTAACTTAACCAAAGTATCTAATGTTACATTAACTTCAGCAGCTTCAATTTTTTGAAGATGTCGTAACGCCAGTTTGGCACGATGTGCAAGTTCTTCCTGCGTAAGCTCTTGGTTTTTACGCAGTCTTCGAATATTGGTAGCTATC
>JAGUVT010000065.1 GCA_020062745.1 Deltaproteobacteria bacterium | reverse complement strand
GCGCCTGTATCGGCCGGACGGTGGGCATCGGAGCCGAGAGCAGCCGGCACCCCGTACCGGCGGCAAATCTGTAGAAACTCCCGGGAAGGATAAATTTCTGCTGCCGGCATCCGCAGGCCGGCGGTGTTGACCTCCACGCACACCCCCGCCTGCTTGAAGATAACGGCCGTTTCCTCGTAAAGAGGCGCCAGCCCGGCGGGAGGGGAAAAGCCGAACTTTTTTACTAAATCCGGGTGGGCCATGATGTCGAAAAGACCGGACAAAGCCGCCTGCTGCACCAGGGTAAAATAACAGCGGTAGAGCACTCCCCGATCATAATGTCGGTAGCCTTCAATTTCCGCCGGATTGTCGAATCCCCAGCCGTCGATGAAATGAACCGAGCCCAGAACATAATCAAAGGGGAAAGATGCCAGGAGCACGGCCAGGTCATCTTCCCGGCCCGGTACATAATCGGCTTCAATACCCAGCTTCACCTGAACCGGGCTTTTCTCCTGCAAGTTCCGGACAGCCTCTACGTAGCGGGGAAGGTCTGCTTCGGCCATGGCCAGGTCAGGGTCCCTCTCTGCCGGAGGGAAGAAGTAATGCGGCAGGTGATCGGCAAAGCCAACCTCTATAAGGCCCTGCCGCACCGCCGCCGCCAGATACTCCTCCATTTCTCCGCAGGCATGCCCGCAGAGCTTGCTGTGCAGGTGATAGTCAACCAAAAAACGTCTTCCCTTTCTTTTTTAAGAAATTTAGCCATAGAGGACACAGAGGATAAATATAGCTTAAGACCGTCGGAAAGAAATTTTAAAGGTTCAATAAGATCCTCAGTCTGTCCTCTACTGCTACCATGGTCAGCAAGGAAACCGCGCCGAGCCGTGACAAAAGCCTTTCTTTTGAAACAGACCTTATATCCTCACATTTAATAAAGCTCTTTTCGGTTAACCCGCCTTCCGGCGGGCATAGTTCCACGTGAAAAGGTATTGCTTTATACTTGGTCGTTACCGGCAAAATGATGACAATCCCTGCCAGCCCGCTATTAAATAAATCCACCGAAACAACAAGGGCGGGTCTTTTACCCGCCTGCTCATGTCCACGGACAGGGTTTAAATCTACAAGCCAAATTTCTCCCCGGGAGGGTTGTTTTTCAGCCGTAAATCACCCCTCCTTTATTCCGTCGGATAATATGACATCCCACGCTTCCCGCTCCGCAATCTCTTCCTGCCAGGCTTCTGGCTCCTCCCTCAAAGCTGCATAAGCCTCATTTGCTTTTTTTAAAAACAACTGCCTGCGGTATGCTTCTATGGCTTTATCAAGAATCGCTTGCATCGGCTCACCCGCCTGGGCGGCGATTTGACGGAGCGCCTGGAGCGCCGTCTGGCTGATTCTGACTGTGGCAGACATCCTTAACGTCCCCCTGACATACCATTTGTTACATAATAGTATACAACCAGGCATACTATTTTGTCAACGCAGGACTCCCAATTGACGGTGTCAACTTTTTGTAGGATATTCGTTCAAACAACCTTTTTGAAAATGGTCAAAATGCATAGCCACC
Organism: Deltaproteobacteria bacterium; assembly: GCA_020062745.1. Taxonomy (GTDB): domain Bacteria; phylum Bacillota; class Desulfotomaculia; order Desulfotomaculales; family JAGUVT01; genus JAGUVT01. The sequence continues at coordinate 3,465 of JAGUVT010000065.1, read as the reverse complement.
GTTTTGTATGTGTTCATTCTGTGATAATGTCACCTTGAAATATTTCTGAGAAAATGTCACTGGGGTAAGATGGAAAGGTGACAGGGCCGTCCTTCGGGAAGTAAATATCTTTCTATCTTCCTTCAAAAGAAGACTTGGCCGTATACTAAAACCACAAAAGCCCGGGGCAAAGAAACTACCAGGTATCGAGAAAAAAAGATAAGTATTGTGTCCCTATAATTCCCAATGGATAGGAGCAGGGCAAGCAAAGAAGGGAGTTCATTCAGGTTTAGAGCATTAACCGTAGTAATCACGGTGAGAGGAAGACCAGCGTTCAGCACCCGATCAATACCGACTAAAACCTGCCGAAAAAGGTCTTTATGACCACGAATGTAATTATGTGTGTCCTCAAGACCGTCCAAACTGACCCCAACACCGGCAATTCCTGCGTCTTTCATCTGATCTACTATATCTGGTTCCAACATCAGTCCGTTGGTAAGCATCTTAGTGCTAATGCCTTTTTTCCCTAAACAGGCAGCTATCCTCGGCCAGTCAGGTCGCAGCAACGGCTCGCCACCAGTGAAATCAACCTCCTGTACCAGGAGTGCTGGACATGTAATCATCAGCAAGGTTTAGGACAGCCGGAGCAATATCATCCGGCGGCATCACACCTTCCTGCACATATGCATGCAGGTGTTTAGCCACAACTTCGTAAAATCTTTTATCAGGACGAACCTGAATCCGATCGGCCAGATCCTTTGCGCGCCAGTTAATAATCAGATATGCTACAAGAATCCAGCGTTCTAAAACCCACTCAGGAACACTAAAGGCGATTCTGTCCAACTTTTCCATAACTCTACACCTCCATCTGTAAGTTAACTTGCTAAAAACCTACCCAAGCACTTATCGAAATACCAATAACATTCTCCGCAAACAGCACCCCCTCCTCTCCTTTGGTAAGAATGCCCAGAGGCAGCCCGGCACATTCACCAAACACAGCTTACAGCAGGAAAGTCAGAAATTTCAGTAACCCTTTCAACCTTGTTTAAAAATGAACTCTACTATCTAATTCACAATCCAAATGGAACCCCTTGAGTGGTAAAAACTATTCCTTCAATGATACCCTCCAACCCTTTTATTTGCATTACCGGCCGAGAACTGCGATAGGCAAGGCGGGTTCGAGATTGAGCTTGCCCCGGCTCCTGCTCCATTGTTTTTTCAAACAATATTTCAACCCCACAAACTCGCTCAAACAGTTCAGATGGGCCAGAAATAGAAAGGGTAACCCCCTGGGCCTCAATCGTAAACCCACGCTGCCGCAGTTCCGTTACGGCTTCCTGCACGGTTTCCGGGTCTGCCAGATATAGCCCCGGGTCAGCATGCACAGCTAAATCTTCTTGCGCAAATAGATGGTAACCTTACTTTTCTCGTTCGATTTAAAATCCATGCTTTCCAGTTCACCAACACCACCAAGGTGATTCAATGTCGTAAAGAGTTCGGACTGATGAGCAACCGTCATATGGTCGAGAACGGCTGTATCTACCAGCCGCCTGACCGCTTTAACCAATACTGTGGCATTGGCTGGAAAATTAGTGAGATCAATCCGGAGATCGGCCTGGTGACCGGCGCCTTGCGGACCCTCCATATAAAAGCTGTAGGTGGAAGAACCGCCAGGGATGACATCCACAACAGTTATGTTTTTCCAGGCAACATTATTTTTATCCCGTACCATCTTTACAAAATCGCTTTCAGAATGTATGGCATTCAAGTCGGGAGCAGGATCTCCGGAGCTATCCAGAATACTGATCAAACAATAATGTCCGCTAGTGGGAATTTTAGCGTCCGGCCAGGTGATCGGACCAACAACCCGGAATTCACCAGGTTTCAGATCTTGAACAGCGAGTTGTCCGACGTTCTGCCAGCTTGCCGGATTAGGGAACATGCCGGGATCGGTAAAGTACAAGGTAGCTGTGCAGTTACCCGCCAGCGCACCCCGATTCTGAAGACGCAGATAGACATAGTTATCCTGGCCGTCTTCCACTTCGTCGCTCAGGTCGTAACGATGCTTAACCGTCTGCCCAAGTTCCTCCTGAGGATCGGCAACCTGCTCATTGCGGACGATTATATCAGGACTGGCAAACAAGCGGCGGATGTACCGCTACAGACACACCAACCATCATCAGTAGCGGTGTTGTCACCATTAGGAAACGCACCTGAGCTTGCAATATCCTGATCCATGTCATTATTCGGCTCGGTAGGCAGCATGATCAAGCAAGCCCGGGGCGTCTCCCCAACCAAACCCACTACATCGGGACAATGCCGTTGGCAACTGCATTGGCGACTTCCAGAAGCAAGGCATAGTCAGTGGCTCCGGTACCCCAACTACAAGTAATTATATCCGGGTTTTGATTTTGGACTGCAGCCTGGAAACCTGCCAGCGGGAAATTACTCCAACCGCCATCGCTGTACTTAACAAAAGAAAAAGTTACTCCCGGGGCTATAGCCAGAACATTGGCAGCTTCGGCCGTGCCATGACCATATTCATCGGTGTTAACATCCAATCCCCCGACAGCACGGATATCGTCAATATTATAACCCTGAGCCAGGTAATGCGGATGAAAAGAGCTATAAACCACTTCGACATTGGTGTTAGCCGCCGGAAGCGGGGTGCCCGGCGTGACTATATTGCCTGCAAACTCGGAGGCAGTGAGTATCCGGCCATCAGCGCAATCAAGTGCCCGGCGTGACTATATTGCCTGCAAACGCACCGCCTGTGAAGTAGTTGGTGCCGGTATGACCAGGATCGGTAGCAAGCCACACCCCCTGCACATGCCGCACCGTATGCTCAACGGTTACCTGAGTGGCACTGTCAGAAACCTGCGCTTCAGTCACACGCGTAACGAAACCTGTATCAACCATAGAAACGCGAACTCCGGCGCCGGTAATCCCCGCAGTATGCAGAACCGAGACGTTAAGACGAGCAGGTACGTCGTTGAGCACATTAAGGAAATAGTAGGGCGGATTGGGTGCAGGGGGAGTTGAGTTATGGAACGGGATACCGGGGATGGCAAGTTGTACAGCTTCCGCAATATGAGAGATCCGGTCACTCATCATCACCGACTGACCAGCCTCAAAAAATAAAATTTGGCGTGACTTCTACTTCCAGGAGATATTCTACACATACTTTCCTTTTCCCTCTATCTTTTTAGCTAAAAATTTTTTAATATTACCAAATAAATGAAAACATTAGCGTTACAATGCAGTCATTAGCGTTTTAGACAGAAACGCAATATCCCGGCGGTCTGCTGTCGTTTCGACAGGTTCTTTTGCACCACAGTTATTGTTTTACTTCAATGAATCCCATAACGACCAGCCCTTTAATAACCAACTTTATCGCAGAGATAAAACAGATCCAAATAAAAGGCCTGAAAATACCTTGTTCAGTAAGCAGATGGCGATTTCTCCTTTGCAGTTAATTGTTCTCTT
>JAGUVT010000052.1 GCA_020062745.1 Deltaproteobacteria bacterium | reverse complement strand
GAAGCCGAGCGCTACCACCCGGGGCGGCCCGTCAAAGCGGGTGGGGTTGGATTGGGCTACGGAAACCGGCATCAGGGGCCCGGTATGAGAACCGCGCATCCAGCCCGAAACAAGGTGTGGGTTGGCAAAAGGTTCCAGGGCTTCGCCCACTGCCGGAAGGCCGCTCTGACAGCGCACGATTAAAACGGGATCGTCCTTGCCGATATACCGCCCGGCCATCAGGTTAAGGCGTTGGGTACTGGAGGAAGCTGCAATCTCACCGCTTGTTTTATGGTAAACGGCTTTTATACAATAACGGCCCGGTGCGCCGATAAATACCAGCATGTCGTAAATCTCTTCGGGGCATGAAAAGGTAACTTTCTTATTTTCAATTAAATCTCTTATTTCAAAGTTAAACCCCTGATGCATTTTAGGGTCGATAACCAAACCGATGGTATTGAAAGGATCGGCAAACATTTTATACAAAGGTAAATTCCATGCTCCCGGCTCGGTTTTATCAGCCATAAATACTATAACCGGTTCGCTGGTGCTTTCCTCGAATTCCATTTCGGCTATGCCCGGCCCCAAACCCTTGATGTTGCCTGAGAAGGCATCTGCGAGCAGATCTTGCCCGGCCCCATACAGCTTTAATTTTTTGGCCACGGCGGTGCAGGCTGTAAAAGTATCCCATGCGAGCTGGTGCACCTCGCCTTTGTCCACGCCATGTTCGTGAGTCATGATTAAATTAATGTCATCACCAACGTGGGTAACATGGAAGTCTATCAGAAGCGGGCTGCCTGCCAGAATACCTCTAGCCCTCTCAAGTAATTCAGGGTGTACACTGGAATGACCGACAAAACCTCCGACGTCTGCTTTGATGACCGAAAGAGTAATTTTTTTACCCATATGATGCTAACCTCCCCAATGTTATACTGGAGGGGTTATTTCTATATTTATGATTAGTTTTCCTGCCTGTTCCAAGAAATTATCTCGCATAATTTTTATTTAAGCCGCTATAAATTTTTTATTTATTCTATATATGATACATTAATACACGGTTTACTTGTTTTCCAGAGTCTCAAAGTAGGCACAGGCGACTTTGTAGAGAAAAAGAATATGTTTTTTATCTTTGCTGGCCAGGTAAACCGTTAGCCTTTTTAATTCCTTGCCGTTATGGCAGGTCAACTGCTGTAAAAGGGAAACCGGTTCAACCTGTAGTGCTTTTGCTATTCTATCAATAGTCTCCAGAGAAGGATTTCTTTCACCACGCTCTATGTAGCCCAGGTAAGCGCCTGTTAAGCCGGCTTTTTCTGCTAACTGTTCTTGGGTCAGTTCTTTTATTTCTCGAAACTGACGTATGTTTTTACCTAATATTTTATTTAGTTCCAAAGTAATACGCACCCCTTTATTTATTCTAAAGGGCAGAAGAAACAAACAAATATACCATTAGTTTATATTTTTTCTTGACGTGGTATACTAATGGTTTTATAATTAAAAAAATTATTGTTTTTTGCAGCAAAAGGAAGGAATTAGTTGGAAAATAGCGAATTAGGTAAAAATAGTTTATATAAATTTTTCTGAAAGGGCAAACCATTTTAAAAAATGGGGCGCAAAGCTATGGGTCTAAGGCTTTTATCCTTGCTACGATTGCCAGGCTGCTGAAGAAAGGAGAAATTCCTGTTTCTTTTGGATTCTGGAAACAGGTTTTTTTGCGTTGGCGTTATTGTTTTCAGGCAACGAGTAAATTTGGGGGCAGGTGTCTGATTTGTTAAATAGACGCAAGCGTATTAGTTTAGATAGAGTAAATGATAACCACAAAAAGTTGATAGAACTTCTCAGCCGATTAGATACATTGAGTAGAACCCACATAAATATTTTACCTGTCCAAGAATTTTTTGATAAATGCCTGGATTTCTTAATTGATATGTTTGATGCTGACTGTGGTATGCTGATTTTTTTGGACCATATCACTGGCAATTTGGTAGTAAGGGCATTGCGGGCGGATATAGAGGATGACGGGTCTTGTCCCGTTGTTTTAGATAATAGCATGGCAAATATAGTAGCTGAGGATGTCGAGACTTATTTGGCTGAAGGTGTTGCACCGGGATTTTTAACCAGGTGGGGGAGCTTGATTCCCCTTTTTAATGTGACGGTACCACTTAAAGTAGGAGAACAGATGGTTGGTTTATTGGCTTTAGGATTTCGAGAGGAATCTTTTTTAGCAGAAGAAGATCTGACTTCTATATTACCGGCTGCCAGTGGTTATATTACACTTTTGTTAAAGCATTGTCAGTTGCAGCATGAGACCGTGGCTCGGAATCTTAAATTTATTCAGTCGTTAAACAAGTTGATGGAGGCGAAAGACAGGTGTACTCATGAGCATTCCATACGGGTGGCTGAATATTCTGTTTTATTAGGTCTCCGGGCGGGTTGTGATAAAGTTTTTATAGAGCACCTGCGTCAGGCGTCTCTTTTACATGATATTGGGAAAATCGGTGTTTCTGATGGCATCTTGTTGAAACCAACGTCTTTAACTGATGAGGAAATGATTGTGGTAAAAAAACATCCCCAGATTGGAGCAGATATTATCGGTAATGTCGAGTCCATGAAGCTGTTGGTTCCTTTGGTTTTGTACCATCATGAGCGGTATGACGGCAAAGGTTATCCTGCCGGTCTGAAAGGAGAAAAAATTCCTCTTGGAGCCAGGATTATCAGTGTGGCGGATGCTTATGAAGCGATGACTTCCTGTCGGCCCTACCGTGATGCTTATACCCGGGAAGAAGCTATCCAGATTTTAAAATCATGTGCAGGAACTCAGTTCGACCCGAAGATGGTTTCTTGGATGGTAGAGATACTTGCAGATGAGAAAGACGCTAAAGGAGACTCTTCTATGGAAAAGGTGCACTCAGGCTCCGGCTAAAACAGGTGAGAATGCTATAAATTCAATCTCCAAAATCCTTGATAATACTGGTGGACGTGATGGGACTCGAACCCACGACCCCCAACCAACTTGCGAATTTGAGGAGGCGTGTTTTACCTACCCTCACCTAATAGCAAAATGTAGAATTATCAAGGGGAGGGCGGCTTTTTTCCCAGAATTCCCCGCATAAAGACGTCAAAGGGGTTATTTTCCGCATACTCCCTGGGGATGCCGGCGGCTACCGCCCGTTCAATTAAGCGTCTTTTCACGGCCTGCCATCCTCCTTTAGTGCGGGTTGTGGTCAAAGATAACCACCGGCCCGGTAACGGGTGAATCGTAGGTAAGTGCATGCAGTGCGTGGGCAACGGCCAGGTACAGCCAGACCGGCGAAAGGTCCTGTTAAGGTAACGTCCTGGCCTTGACCGGCAAGCTGCGTTGCTTTTGCCAGGTAGGTGTTGAGCAAGGGCAGCCTGGCCTGTTCGTCATAGATCTCCGCAATGTTGATTGTTATCATGGTGGTACCTCCTTTCTTGTTAAATAGATTACCATAAATAGAAATTAATATAATTAAATTACCATAGGCATTTATCAATGTCAATGGCAGTTATGAAAATTTATTGATATAGGTTTTTATTTATGGTATCCTATTTCTAAAGGAGGTATCTTATATGCAGGAAATGTTTACCCCTGAAGAAGTAGCAGAAAAACTAAAAATATCCCGGCGTACTGTTTATTTATGGCTACGGGAAGGTAGAATAAAGGGAATAAAAGTAGGGGATTTGTGGCGAATCCCTGAGTCCGCTTTACAGGAGTTTTTGGAGGAAGGCAATAAAACGGCTAATCAATAATCTTTGCTGGTGGAGGAGTAAGTATGAAGTTTATCGTTACATTATCCAAAGGAGAAGACGGCTATATTCTCGTTGAATGTCCCTCTTTACCCGGTTGTATGACGCAGGGTAAGACCAAAGAGGAAGCACTTATCAATATCAAGGAGGCTATTGAATTAAGCCTGGAGACGAGAAAGGCGCATACCCTCCCAATGCCTTTTGAGGTTGCTGAAGTGGAGGTAGCCATCTGATGCCCCGGCTGCCGGTTTGTTCAGGGGAAGAAGCGATAAGCGCTTTTGGCAAAGCCGGTTGGCAGGTAGACAGGCAGCGAGGAAGCCACGTCAGCATGTTCAAAGAAGGTGTGCCGGTAGTATTAACGATACCATTGCATAAAGAATTGGATAAGGGACTTTTGCGGTCCCAAATTCGCAAATCCGGGTTGACCGCAAAACAGTTTGTCACTTTGTTAAAGGGATGACAAAAACCAATCGCCCCAAACCAAAAGAAGGGGTGTTTTAACTATGCCCCGCAAGAAAGACCCAATCAGCCAGACCAGAGGTATCCTTCTTAACAGCCCGTTTTTTGAAAGTTTGCGAAAACAAGCCCCGTAAACAGTCTTAAACGCCTCGCAAATCCCCCGGCTAATGCAATTAGTACCTGCCGGGGCATTTGCCCCACCTGAAACCCCCGCCCACCTTGAGTTTGCCCCGTTCAAACACCACTTTGCATACCCCAGGAATAAAGAAACCTTAACCGCCTTGCGTTTCTTCTTGTAAGGCGTTAAGAAACGATTCCCTAAAGAAGAAAAATAATGCTTGAACTTAAGGGACTTGCTGGGACACACCAGGACAAGTACCACAATGGATTTATATTGCCATTCGACCGAAGAGGGAAAAAGAAAGGCCGTCCAGAGGCTGAACGGCTTGATAAAAATGTAAACCTATTTTCATTGCAGTAAGATTGCAGTAAATTTGCCTGCTGGTAATCTTCTTCCAGCCCTGGAAGCCTTGATATTACTGGTGGACGTGATGGGACTCGAACCCACGACCCCCAACTTGCGAAGCTGGTGCTCTCCCGACTGAGCTACACGCCCTTTACCATTAAATTTTAGCATGAACTCATTTTGAAAACAAGGGAATCATTTTTTATTTTCCGACCTTGATATCTCCCGTAATTTTTTTGTTTCTAAAAAACAGTATTTTCATTTTACTTAAGTGTTTATTTGAAATAGATTTTGCCCATTGTTGAAAATCATTCAGCAAGGTATAAGCTACGGGGATTACAATAGGGGTAAGAAAGGTTGATGTTACCATACCGCCAATAATGGCAATGGCCATGCCTTTGCGTATTTCACTTCCTTCAGCGAGTGCCAGGGCAGTAGGCAGCATCCCGCCAATCAGAGTGGCAGACGTCATTACAATTGGGCGAAGCCGGGTGACACTGGCTTCTAGAATAGCTTCTTTTAAATTAAGTCCTTGTTTCATCAAGGTATTGGTATAGTCGATCAGCAGGGTGCCGTTTTTAGCAGCCAGGCCATCCAGCATGACCAGCCCGACTAGGGATATCATATTAAAGGTGTTACCGGTAATGGCCAGCGCCAGTAGAGCACCGATAGCGCCGCAAGGCAAAGAAAGCATGCGGATGAAGGGCGTGAGAAAAGACTCGTAGAGCATTACCAGGACCATGTAGACAAAAATGACAGCCAGCACGAGCACCTGAATTAAATCACGGAAGGTTTCTTCCATATCTGTCTGGGCGCCGTAGAACTGGATTTTGTATCCTTCAGGGATGTTTAAGTCTGCCAGTTTGTTTTTTATATCACCAGAAACATCGCCGAGAGGGCGGTGGCTGGCGTTGGCCGAGATGGTAATCAGTCGCTGGCGGTTCAATCGGCTGATATTAACCGGCCCACTTTCCAGGTTAATGTTTGCCACTTGTTTTAACGGTATGGCAAGTCCGGCAAAGTTATTTATTTTTATATCGCCGATATCATTTACGCTGGTAAGGTTTACCCGATCGAGACGGACCCGGATGTCTATTTCTTTATTTCCTTCCCGGTATTTTGCGGCCACGTCTCCGTTTATACTGGCCCGCATGGCCTGAGCAATTTCTGCTGCCGAGAGGCCATAGGAGGCTGCCCGTAACCGGTCGATTGAAACCTGGATTTCCGGCTGGCCGGTCTTTAAAGTGGTGCGGACATCCGTTGCTCCCGGTGTTTCTTCCACTATCTTTTGCACTTTTGCGGCCAGAGCATCCAGTTTTCCTTCATCCTGGCCGGTAACTTCAACCTGGATGGGTGCTCCTTTTTCCTGGGTTCCGGCCATTCCTTCTTCAGTTACATTTAGTTTTAAACCCGGGTAATCATATTTCCAGCTTCTGACCTCGTCGGCAACTTCCCACACGGAGCGTTTTCTCTCTCTTTTAGGCCAGAGCGTAACATCGATCTGGGCATAGTTTGGGCCTCTCGTGAAACGATCGCTCGTTTTACCGGTAGTGCTAAAACAGAATTTAACTTCTGGTAAAGCGATAATCCTTTCTTCAATTTGCTTAACCGTTTCGTCGGTGTGCAGCAGGGACATACCCGGCGGCAGTTCGAGATCGATGCTGAAGCGGGATTGATCGGGGTTGGCCATGAATTCCGAGCCAATGGCGCCAAGCGGAATCATCGCTGCGGAGAAAACAAAAGCGACGAAAGTAAATGCAACTACATAACGCCTGTGGTTTAGCGACCACTTTAAAAACTGCAGGTAAATTTTATTGACTTTCTCGATGTTAAGAAGTTGCCCCAGTTTTTTTCGAAAGCGGTTGGCGGCAGGATCATTTTCTGTTGTTTTTATTCCCAGCCTGGCCGAGAGCATGGGGGTTAGAGTGAAGGAAACAAAGAGGGAAAATAAAGTGGCAAAAACCACTGTAAGTGCAAACTGGCGGAAAAACTGGCTCACTAAGCCGGTCATGAAGGCGATGGGTAGAAAGACCACCACGTCCTGCAAGGTGATTGCCACGGCAGCCATGCCGATTTCATTACGCCCGTCAATAGCGGCCGTAACCGGATCCTTTCCTTTTGCCCGGTGGCGGTGAATATTTTCTAAAACTACAATAGAATCATCCACCAGGATGCCTACGCACACGGTAAGCCCCAGCAGGGAAAGCAGATTGTAGCTGAAGCCGACAAAATACATCATCATAAAGGTTGATATAATCGAAGTAGGGATGGCAACCATTACGGCGACTACCGAGCGCCATTCTCTCAGGAAGATAATCAGTACCAGGCCGGTCATTAAGATGCCTTCAATGAGAGCCCTTTTTGAATCAGTGAGTGAATCTGTAATAAAGGTGGCCCTGTTCTGCGCAATTGTAATTTCGATATCCGGAGGTAGTTGCTTTTTAATGGATTCCAACTGTTCTTCAATGGCTATGGCGGTGCTGGTAATATTGGCATCCGTTTGCTTTTGAATAATAATGCCGATTGCCCGGCCACCGTTAAGGCGGGCATACTGGGTGGGGTCAGCGAAACTGTCTTTAATTGTAGCGATTTCCTTTAGCGGAACTGAACCGCCGGCATGTGGGATACGTAACTCTGCCAGGTCGGAGAGGTTCCGGTATTCGCCTAAAAACCGGATTGTAGACTCGTTCTCCGGCTGTTTAAGGCTGCCTGCCGGAAGGTTGATGTTCTCTAAAGAAAGGCGGCTGATCACCTGGTTGATGGAGAGCCCATAGCCGTCGAGTTTTGCCCGGTCAACCTGAACGTCGATTTCCCGTTCCCGGCCGCCGATCAGGGTAACGTTACCAACACCGGAGATGGCTTCCAGCGGTTGCTTAATATTATCTTTAGCAATCTGATAAAGTGAAGTGATCGGGCGATTTCCGGACACCGCTATGGTCATCATGGGCCGGGCGTTTAGATTGAATTTTTGGACAATGGGCTTGTCAATATCGCGGGGCAATTTGTACATAACGGCATCAACGGCTTTTTGGACGTCGATGACGGCAATTTCCGTGTCGGTGTTCATGTAAAATTCCAGAACGGTTAAGGCAAATCCTCCGGAGCAGGTGGTAGTAACCCGTTTAATACCGGCGATAGAGGACACCGATTCTTCTATCGGGTCGACTACCTGGGTTTCGATCTCTCTGGCTCCTGCTCCCGGGTAAGTGGTTACTATGGTGATAAAAGGAATGTTTGTTTTAGGGAAAAGGTCGGAGCCAAGACGCGTGTAACCCAGTATCCCTAATACAATAAAAAACATAATCACCATGGTCAGTGCAGCCGGTCGATTGATGGACAGTTCGGTTAGTTTCAATAAAAAACAACTCCTGCTTAAATTTAATTATGAATTCGCCATATTTTAAATTTCCCCTTTGTCTTTAGAGTGTGTTTGTGAGAATATTTAAAAAACTAAAAGCCCCGTGGCTAATACCAGGGGGCTGTCGGTAACTTATGAGATTTTTTGTAATGCTTCTTGTTTATGTTTTTTGTTAACATTTTCTTCAGCGTAATCAGTGGAAATAAGGTATAAATTCACCCAGAGATCGTGTTCATTATTTTTGCCTTCCAGTTCCCTGGCCAACTCTTTGAATTTTTTCTCCACCCGATCCTTAAATGATGAAAATTCTACCAGCAGATCTATTACATCCCGTTGAGTAAATGAAGAACCTTCTTTTAAAATTTTCACAGAAATTTCACCTCCTTAAAACCAGCTTGTACCATCGTTAGTTAATTATAGTAAAAATAATTCTCAGTGTTAAGAGGTAATAAATGTCTTTTTATGTAAAAGAAAGAGGGGTCGTCTTTGACCCCTCAAAAGAATTTAAAATGTGCCGTATTGGCCCATGCTTCTGGTTTGGCCGTACCCTGGCTGGGTTGCCATCTGGCTGGTTCCAATTTGCCCTGAAGTATATTGCGGGGCTGCGCTGCTGAATTGGCTGGTGGCATAAGGGTTAGCGGCTGAAAGAGTGGTACTGTATTGGTTTCCGGTACTGAATTGGGCTGGCGTGGTAAAATAACTTCCGTAAATGTTGCTTGCCGGGTTAACACCGTACTGGGTGGTGCCAAATTGTCCTCCATACTGACCTGCTCCCCATTGGGCCGTGCTGGGTTGCCAGCCGAGAGTGCCGGGCTGTGAGGAAAAGGCCCCGGGTTGCCAGGCGGCTGAGAAACCTGTCCCGTAGGTTCCAAACTGGGTGCGGGTTGCCATCTGGGAATTAATCTGCTGAGCCATGCTGCCGATCTGGCTGACATCCTGACTCAGGCGGCTGCAAAGTTGCTGTATTTGCTGCAACTGTTGCGTGGCAAAATTTTCGTGCTGCTGCAGGCGTTGCAATTGGGTAGCGTTTTGTGCTTCCGAGAGTTGCAGTTGGCCGGCAAGCTGGTTGATGTTGTTTACTTCCTGTCTTAGTTCCTGAATTTGTCTTTGCAGTTGCATGATCTGATCCATTTTAGTTCCTCCTTGTATGAATTTTAACTTTATTATTTTCTTTTTGATGAAAAGTTATTAGTGGGAAGGGATAGTAAATGTTGCTAAAAATTTATTTGGCTAAGTCATGGGAGATATTATAAAATGAATGAGAGGTCTTTAAAAATTGGAGGCTTTTTAAATGAGTATTCGTTTTGGTCCGGCAGGCGCCCCGGAATCATTTTATGCTGAAGGTTACAAGTCGTCTTTAGATATGCCGGCCTGGCTTAAGATAAAGGGTCTTGATGCTTTTGAGTACCAGTGTAGCCGGGGGGTGAACATAGGGGAAGAAGCTGCCAAAAGACTGGGGGCTTTGGCTCGGGAGAATAATATTTTATTGAGTATTCATGCTCCATATTATATAAACTTAAGTACCGTTGACCCGATGATCAGAACAAAAACAAAAATGCACCTCATTAAGTCGTTACGTGCCGCGCGCTGGATGGGAGCAACCACGGTAGTTTTTCATCCTGGCTCGGCCAGTGGCGGTGATCGGCAGAAAATGTTGGGCAATGCAAAAAGATTATTGCAAGAGATTTTGAACGAGGTAGAAGAAGAAGGGCTGGCAGATATTATGCTGGCTCCGGAAACCATGGGCAAGAAAAATCAACTTGGTTCTTTAGAAGAAGTTCTGGCCCTTTGTGAACTGAGTACTTATATCATCCCGGCATTAGATTTCGGACACCTTCATGCTGTAACCGGGGGAAGCATCATTGACAAGGCTTCATTTGCTGCGGTGCTGGATTTTATTGAAGCCAGGTTAGGCCGGGAAATGTTGCAAAAGATACACATCCACTTTAGCCCGGTAGAGTTTACGAAAGCCGGCGGGGAAAAAAAACACCGTACTCTTGCTGATGGTCAATTTGGGCCGGATTTTAAACCGTTGGCCGAGCTATTGGTTGAAAGGAATTTAACACCTGTTATTATCTGCGAGTCTAATGGAAAACAGGCTGAAGATGCGCTGGTTTACCGGAGTATTTACGAGCAGGTAAAAAAGAACAAATTCGCCCTTCGGGCGACTTAAAAAGTTATCCACAAAGCGGCCTGGAGCATAATTTCCTATACAAAAGAAAAAAGCGCCTCAACGGGCGCTTAAAATTAATAAGTTCAGTGGGTTTCTACATCTTTAGCGCCGGCTTGGCGCAGAATACGGGCAGCCTCGTCTACTTTTTTTTCATCGGTCCGGACAGATGCCAGAATATTTCCTTCTTTAACCTTGCTTTCAAAGAATTTTCCTCTTTCTGCCGGAATGCCCCAGTCAATCAGACCACCGGCGATTCCCCCGGTAGCAGCACCTGATAAGAGGCCGGCAATTGGCCCGGCGGCGACGATTGGTCCGATACCGGGCAGAACGAGGGCGCCGACACCCATGGCCAGTCCGGCTAAACCGCCCAGCACACCGCCTGTAGTAACTCCGGTGGCAATGCTTCCTTCGCCATAGTCCATGCGGTTGGCATCTTGCGGGCGGTCAGCTTCTTTGCCTTTTTTATCTGCAGCAACGATAGATATTTCTTCGTAAAAACCACGGTTACGAAGCTCGGTTACTGCTTTTTCGGCTTTGTCTCTGGAATCAAATAACCCTAAAACTGTCTTTGTCATTAACCTGCCTCCTTAAGAGAAGAATTTATTGCCTTTAGGATGTCACTATAGTTGGATTTCTATACCTTTTTTGTTAGACATCAGAAGTAAATTTTCCCGGGGTAAAGGTTTATTTTTATTGCGGTTCTGATATAATAGTGTTTGTTTGTAAGCAAACGAAGAGGAGGAGAAACGCCTTGCTGCCTACCCCGAGGAAGTTTTTTGTTACGGCCGGCAAAGCCGAAGGGGAGACCCCCCTTACTGCCTTTGATAATGCCTTGATGGATGCAAAAATAGGCAACCTTAATCTGATCCGGGTGACCAGTATCTTGCCGCCGGAGGCTCAGTACTGTCCGGAGATACAGATACCGTCCGGTTCGCTGGTACCGACTGCTTATGGGTATATTATCAGCGAAGTTCCTGGTGAACTGATTGCGGCGGCAGTAGGGGTGGGCCTTTCAGGCGACAGTTTCGGGGTGATCATGGAATATTCCGGCCGCTGCAGTGAGAAAGAAGCATACCAGAATATTGAATCAATGTTAAAAGAAGCTTTTGAAAGGCGGGGTATGGAACTGGTTGAAATTAAAGTGGCTTCTGTTGAACACCGGGTAAGGCGGATTGGCTGCGCCCTGGCCGCCGTTCCTTTGTGGTATTGAGGAGGTATATGTTATGGGACTTTGGTTTACTGAACGGCAAACAAAAAACCTCGCTATTTCCTGCCGGGTGAAGAAAACAATTTATTCGGAAGAAACCCCTTTTCAGGAACTGGCGGTCATTGATACCCTGGAGTTCGGCCGCATGCTGGTGCTGGATAACGTAATTCAAACCACTGTAAAAGATGAATTTGTCTATCATGAGATGATTGCCCATGTGGCCTTGAATACACACCCCGGTCCGCGCCGGGTGCTCGTCGTTGGCGGCGGAGACGGCGGTACGGTGCGGGAGATAGTTAAACACCCGTCAGTTGAAAGGGTGGTTCTTTGTGAGATTGATGAAAAAGTGGTTGCCGCAGCCAAAGATTATTTGCCGGAGATAAGTCATGCCCTGGAACACCCGAAGGTGGAAATTGCAGTAACAGACGGTATTAAGCATGTAAAAGAAAAAAGAGGAACATATGATGTTATTATAATCGACTCTACCGACCCGGTTGGGCCGGCGGAAGGGCTTTTTAGCGCTGCTTTTTACCAAGATGTGGCCATGGCCCTGCGGGAAGACGGGTTATTTGTAGCCCAGACGGAGTCCCCGTTTTTCAATAAGGAACTGATTAAACGTATTTTTAAAGATGTTTCCGGTATTTTTCCGGTGGTACGGCTTTTTCTGGCCAATGTGCCGACCTACCCAGGCGGCTTGTGGACTTTTACCATGGGTTCAAAAAAATACGACCCGTTAACTGTGGAACAGGCGAATATTAAAGATTATGGAACTAAATATTACAGCCCTGAAGTTCACCATGCCGCTTTTATTTTGCCGCCCTTCATCGCGGAGCTTTTGAAATAGGTGAAAAAAGTAATGTTTGAATTAGTTGAAAAATATGCCGGGTTTATGGGCAGTACGGATGATTATAGCCGGGCCGGCATAGTTCTGGTCGGGGCGCCGATGGATCTCACTGTTAGTTTCCGCTCGGGAACCCGCCAGGGGCCTCAACAGGTGCGCCGGGTGTCGTACAGTATAGAAGAATATAGTGTTGAACTTAACCGCGACCTGTCTGATTATTGTTATTTTGATGCTGGCGATATAATCATGCCCTTTGGCAGTGTGCGGCAGAGTTTACAGCGGGTTGAACAGGTAGTGGCAAAAGTATTAAATGATGGCAGGTTTCCTTTGATCCTGGGGGGGGAGCATTTAATCAGCCTGCCGGTAATTAGAGAAATGGTTAAAGTATATCCTGATCTTATAGTGGTGCAGTTAGACGCTCATGCCGACCTGCGTGATGAATACATGGGGGAAACCTGCTCTCATGCAACTGTCATGCGGCGGGTGGCGGAAATTATCGGCAGCAGGAACCTTTACCAGTTCGGCATCCGCTCCGGCTCCAGGGAAGAATTTGACTTTGCCAGAGCTAATACCAATATCTTTATCAATGAAGTAGTATCGCCGCTGCAGAAAGTACTGGCGCAGTTAAAAAACCGGCCTGTATATCTGTCCCTGGATATCGATGTGCTCGACCCGGCCTATGCGCCGGGAACCGGGTCTCCCGAACCGGGAGGCTGTAGTGTGCTTGAGATATTGAAAGCCATTTACATCTTAGGCGAACTTCAGGTTGTAGGGTTGGATCTGGTGGAAGTAAACCCTGTTTACGATTTATCTGAAAGAACAGCTCTTCTGGCGGCGAAGTTGGTGCGTGAGGCTATTATATCTTTCGGTTTGCCTGTGAATCAGGCTGGTCCATAGTTGAAATTTTGTTTGACTTCTTTTCTGAGATTAGGTATACTTATTTTTGCTAATACTTTCTTAAAAGAGCTGTTTTCAATTGGTAAAGGGGAGCTGTAGTGTAGTGGCCTAACATGCCTGCCTGTCACGCAGGAGATCGCGGGTTCGACTCCCGTCAGCTCCGCCACATAAGCCACGGTAGCTCAGTTGGTAGAGCAGCGGACTGAAAATCCGCGTGTCGGCGGTTCGATTCCGTCCCGTGGCACCAGTAATTAAAACATGATATAATATTAATGAAGTGCGGAAGTGGCTCAGTGGTAGAGCATCGCCTTGCCAAGGCGAGGGTCGCGGGTTCGAATCCCGTCTTCCGCTCCATTTAATCCGGCGACATAGCCAAGTGGTAAGGCAGAGGACTGCAAATCCTCCATTCCCCGGTTCAAATCCGGGTGTCGCCTCCAAAACCAGTGGCGGCAGGCACTTCAACCCTTGAAGTGCTTGCCGTTTTTCTTTTTATTTGCTATTCTCCCGCATCAGGCAAGCCGCCCGGTTTTTGCCCCAGGTAAGGCCTTCTTTCTTCAAAGCCCGGGATACCGGCGCCCATTCCACCGGAAAAGCAGACTGCCGCTAGAGCTTTTGTGTCCACTTTTATTCTCGTTTTGCCGACAATTTGTCACAGAAATTTTTAAAAAGGCTGTAAAATTTAAAATAAATAAAGATTTCTGGCAGGAATATGGCAATTTTTATGGTAATGTTTATATTAAATTGCTCTTGCCTGCAAGCAGCCTGCAGGCAAGAACAGAAGCGGTAGAAAAATTGTTATGAAACTTTAGGGGTGGTAAAGATGAAATGGCTGGAAATCTTAATGTTTTTGGTGCAGGGTATTCCTGAAATGAGCGGAGCGGTTGCTTTAAGCCTGGCCCTGGCCGGGGTGCCGCTGCGCTGGCGGATTATAGTTCCTTATGGAGTAGTGCTGGTCATAATTATTTACGCGATCAGGGCTTTGCCCGTTACCTTCGGGCTGCACACGATAGCTGCTCTGTTGTTAATGGTTGTTTTTATTGCGAAGACTACCAACGTTTCACCTGTCAAAAGTGTTATATTTGTTACTATATCCATGGTCACCCTATCATTACTGGAGTTATTCATCCATAAACTTTTATTTGCAATGACAAAAATTGAACTACAGGTACTCATGTCTAATAAGGTTCTGTGGAGTTTGTTCGGTTTACCTCAAGCTATAATCCTGATTCTTTTGGCGTTATTGGTTTCGAGGTTCAGAAAACCCGTACAGGGCGCGTGGAAGATATGAGTTACCTTTCCTTCAGCCGGCGCTGGGCCGGTTACCTATCCGCAAAGGCCGGACTGCCGGCGGAAAAGGAAGCCATTCTGGCCTATGTTATCGAAGTGCTGGCAATAAATGTGGCAAATGTGCTGCTTACGATTGTCCTGGGGCTGTTGCTCGGCGTGCTGCCCGGTATTGTTACCTGTATGGTTACGGTGGCCCTGTTCAGAAACTTCGCCGGCGGGGCCCATTCCGGTTCTCCCTGGCGCTGCGCGGCGGTCACGGTGCTGGTTTTTCCCCTGCTGGCCCTGCTGGCGGCGTTCCTTGCGCCGCTGAAGCAGCCGTATGCCGATGTGCTGGCGGCCCTGGCCGTTTTGACCGGCCTGGTGATGATCGTTCTCAGGGCGCCCGTGGACTCGCCCGCTGCCCCGATTATATCACCTTTCCGGCGGAGGAAGCTGAAATACCTGTCGGTACTTGCCGTGATTTTTGTAGCAATAGCAATAGTTTTTTTCCGGCAAAGCGCCCTGG
>JAGUVT010000003.1 GCA_020062745.1 Deltaproteobacteria bacterium | reverse complement strand
TGTTCGTGCGTAAACTTGGGAGGAGCCGTATACTGAACGGTACGTACGGTTCTGTGGGAGGTCGGCTGACCCAACAAGGGTCAGCCTCCTACCCGATTGGGATTAAAATTTGCAATAAATAGCAATACTAAAAGTAAATAAGTTACGGGAGGCATCTTGTTGGGAGATCTTAGTTTAAACATCGGCAGCTTGTTTACTTTTATCCAGGTTTTTTTCGCCATAATTATCGGTCTTTATTTCTGGCATTTGTTGAAGGCGCAGCGAGGAAGTAAAACAGTAGTGGAAAGAGAGTCCCGCAGGGAAATAGAAAAACTTAAGCGGATGCGTTCTATTTCCCTGACCGAACCCCTTTCGGAAAAGACCCGCCCGAGCAGTTTCAGCGAGATCATCGGTCAGAGCGAGGGTCTAAAGTCATTGCGAGCAGCTTTATGCGGGCCGAACCCGCAGCACGTGATTATTTACGGCCCGCCTGGTGTGGGAAAAACGGCAGCGGCCAGACTGGTACTGGAAGAGGCCAAGCAAAACAGTTTTTCGCCCTTCAAAGAAAAAGCCCGGTTTATAGAAATGGATGCTACCACTGCCCGCTTCGACGAGCGGGGAATTGCCGACCCTCTTATCGGTTCGGTTCATGACCCGATTTATCAGGGAGCTGGTCCGATGGGCATAGCCGGTATTCCTCAGCCGAAGATCGGCGCGGTAACCAAAGCACATGGCGGGATCTTGTTTATCGACGAGATCGGAGAACTTCACCCGGTGCAAATGAATAAACTCTTAAAAGTAATGGAAGATCGTAAAGTCTTCCTGGAGAGTGCCTATTATAATGCAGAAGATAATAATATTCCGAGTCATATTCATGATATTTTTCAAAACGGCCTGCCGGCTGACTTCCGCCTGGTAGGAGCTACTACCCGTTCTCCGGAACAAATACCGCCGGCCATTCGCTCCCGCTGTCTGGAAATTTTTTTCCGGCCGCTTTTACCCGACGAGATTGGTGTAGTTTCCAGTAATGCAGCCAGGAAAATAAACCTGCCAATGGAAGAAGGGGCGCTGAATATAATTAAGAAGTATGCGACTAATGGCCGGGAAGCGGTGAATATCATCCAGATTGCCGGCGGTATAGCCACGACCGAAGGCCACAAGGAAATACGTACTGCCGTAGCCGAGTGGGTTGTGCAAAGCGGTCAGTACACGCCACGCCTGGAGAAGAGAATTCTTACAAAACCACAGGTAGGGGTGGTCAACGGATTAGCTGTTTGCGGTCCCAATGAAGGCGTGTTACTTGAAGTGGAAGCAGGAGCTTTACCTGCTGCCGGCAGGCGGGGGAGGGTAACAGTTACGGGTATCCTGGAGGAAGAGGAACTGGCCAGCGGTAGTAAAACCTTTCGCCGCAAGAGTATGGCTTGTAATTCAGTAGAGAACGTTTTGACGGCGCTGCGCCGGGTAATAGAAGTAGATCCTTATAATTATGATATTCACGTTAATTTTCCCGGGGGTATTCCTACCGACGGCCCCTCGGCGGGCGTGAGCATTGCCACTGCTATTGTTTCAGCTATTACCGAAACTCCGGTGGATAATAAGATAGCCATGACCGGAGAAGTATCTATCCGCGGGTTGATCAAACCAGTGGGCGGAATAACAGCGAAAATAGAGGCGGCCCGCCGGGCCGGAGTAGAAAAAGTATTGATTCCCAAAGAAAATGACCAGGAACTTTTACATGAATCGGCTGGAATTAAAGTGATTGCGGTAGAACGGTTGGAGGATGTAATCAGGTTAGCCCTGGTTTCCCAGGCGGCAATCGGTAAAAAAATTGAGAAACTCTTTCCATTTGAGGTGCTGAATACTTCAAGTATTCAGGCGGGAGGATTATAATTGTATCAAAAACTTTAAAAATAAGCTCTCACATTTGGGATAAGCCAGGATTTATTCATTCCTGGCTATTATTGTTATAGCGTGATTTTTAGCTTTTATGATAAAATAAGGATGTGTTTTTGAAATAGGATGAAAAAGGGGAGGTGTGGTTATGCGTTCAAGCGTTAAAGTGTTACCATTATTGCCGTTAAGAGGAATCCTGGTTTTTCCCTATATGGTTGTTCACCTTGATGTAGGCCGGGAAAAATCAGTACAGGCTATAGAAGAAGCGATGATTCGGGACCGAAAAATTTTTCTGGCTACCCAAAAAGAAGCCCAGAATGATAACCCGGCGGAGGATGATGTCTACCAGATTGGTACTGTGGCAGAAGTTAAACAATTGTTGAAATTGCCGGGCGGCACCATCCGGGTTTTAGTTGAAGGAATTACCAGGGCCAGAGCCTGTCATTATGTTTCTCATGAACCATATTTCCAGGTGGAAGTTGAGCAGTATGCAGAAGAAACCAAGAAAAATAGTGAAATTGAAGCATTGATGCGCAGCCTTGTTTATCAGTTTGAACAATATGTCAAGCTTTCCAAGCGCATTCCACCGGAAGCAATAGTGTCGGTGGTAAGCCTGGAAGAACCGGGAAGGCTGGCTGATATTATTGCTTCTCATCTCACATTGCGGATTGAAGATAAACAGAATATCTTAGAATCTGTTAATATCATGCAGCGGCTGGAAAGACTCTGTTCAATAGTGGCCAGGGAACTGGAAATAGTTGAACTGGAACGCAAGATCAACATCAGGGTACGCAAACAAATGGAAAAAACACAAAAAGAATATTATTTACGGGAACAGATTAAAGCCATTCAGCGTGAACTTGGTGAAAAAGACGAGCGCGTGGCTGAAGGAGAAGAATTACGGGAGAAAATTGCCGCAGCCGGGTTGCCGGAAGAAGTGGCGGAAAAGGCCCTAAAAGAGGTGGAGCGGCTGGAAAAAATGCCGCCTATGGTTGCTGAATCAGCGGTAATCCGCAACTATCTGGACTGGCTTTTAACTTTGCCGTGGAGTAAAAGCACCCGCGATCGCTTGAATATAAAAACTGCTGAGGCTATCCTGGATGAAGATCACTACGGGCTGAAAAATGTAAAAGAACGCATTATCGAATACCTGGCTATTCGTAAGCTGGCTAAAAAAATGAAAGGGCCGATTTTATGCTTCGTAGGGCCTCCGGGAGTAGGTAAGACTTCCCTCGGCCGGTCGATTGCCCGTGCTCTGGAACGGAAATTTATCCGCATTTCGCTTGGCGGAGTGCGGGACGAGGCAGAAATCAGAGGCCACCGGCGTACTTATGTCGGCGCCCTGCCGGGCCGGATCATCCAGGGGATGCGCCGGGCAGGTTCCAAAAACCCGGTATTTTTGCTGGATGAAGTGGATAAAATGAGCATGGATTTCCGGGGAGACCCTTCGGCTGCCCTGCTGGAAGTATTGGATCCGGAGCAAAATAATGCCTTCAGTGATCATTACATCGAAGTTCCTTATGATTTATCCAAGGTTTTGTTTATTACTACTGCCAATGTTCAGTATAATATTCCGCGGGCGCTGCTTGACCGCATGGAAGTTATTTATCTCTCCGGCTATACCGAAGAGGAAAAAGTGCAGATTGCTTTGCGTCACCTGATTCCCAAACAATTAAAAGAGCATGGATTGAAAAAAGGGATGTTGAGGTTTTCGGAAAACACTATCCGTAAAATTATCCGGGAATATACCAGGGAATCGGGAGTGCGCAACCTGGAACGGCAGATTGCAGCTATTTGCCGGAAGACTGCCAAACAAATTGTAGCTGAGAAACCCAAGAAGGTACATGTTACTGTTCAGAATCTAAACCAGTTTTTAGGCACATCTCGTTTTCGTTATGGTACCGCCGAACAGGATGATGAAATTGGTGCGGCTACCGGACTGGCCTGGACGGAAGCAGGTGGTGACATCCTGGCTATTGAAGTAACCGTCTGCAAGGGAAGCGGCCGGCTAACCCTTACCGGAAAGCTGGGCGAAGTGATGAAAGAATCGGCTCAGGCTGGTTATAGTTATGTTCGCAGCAGGTTCGGAGAATTTGGCGTTGACGATGATTTCCATGATAAACACGATGTGCATATTCATATCCCTGAAGGCGCCATTCCCAAGGACGGCCCTTCTGCCGGCATTACTATAGCCCTGGCCCTGGCCTCGGCTTTAACCAGGCGTAAGGTAAGGCACGATATAGCAATGACCGGTGAAATCACCTTAAGGGGCCGGGTATTGCCAGTCGGAGGAATTAAAGAGAAAGTGCTTGCTGCTCATCGTGCCGGCATTAAAATAGTGATTTTACCAGAAGAAAACAAAAAAGACCTGGATGAAATTCCAAAGAAAGTTAAAGATAAAATACGTTTCATTTTAGTAGATCATATAGATCGGGTACTGGAAGTGGCATTAAAGGAAAAGGAACTGGATCCAGGGATGTTTCCAGTTGTCCCGGCTGATATGCCTCTGCGGCCTTACCAGCCATCTGTGGTCAGCGAGATACCTTCTTAGAGGTATGTGGCTTATAATTGATGGTTTCCGTTGCCTGACGGGCAAAATCGGTAATTACGGCATCTTCGTATGAAGCGGAATTAGCCAGTTCTCCGGCTTTCTCCGCTGCGGCACGAAAACGATTATAGGGCTCTTCGGTTATGAGCGGGTCTTTTGGCCAGGTGTTCAGAGCCATATAACGTTCGATTGATTTTAATAAGACTTCTTCATCTACTTGCGGGAATGATGGGGCTACAATATCAAAGGCTTCCCGGGCGCTGTGAAATTGCAGCCAGAGCTGGGCTTTATAAATGGAGTTGGTAAACTTTTGGATTATTTTTCGGTGGGTGTTGATATAATCGGCTGATGCCACATATACGGCAACCGGCATCTCACCGCCTGCGGCTCCAATGGAAGCAATGACATAACCGTATCCCCCGGCTTCTGCGGTAGAAACGTTGGTTTCAGAAGTCAACAGGTAATCTCCGGTGCCGGAATGAAAGGCTTCTAAACGCAAGGAAGCGGGTATGTTCTGGTAAATGGTCAGGTGACGGTGTGGTTCGAGTCCGTAAGAACGTAAAACTTCTTCCAGGATTACCTGGGCAGAACTATCCGGTGCATCACCAATGATAGTTTTTTCTTTCAGGTCTGCCCATTGAAAAGGCGAATCCTTCTTTCTGGTCAGAAGAAAAGAGCCGTCCAGCCTTGTTAGAGCAGCGAAAGCCGTGGGTAAAGGTTTCTTATCCGACGGTAAAGTGAAGATACTTTCAGTCAGAGAACAGAGGATGATATCGGCTCGCTGGTCAGTCAAGGCCTTACGGGCAGCTTCCCGGCTGGTAGTGTTAAGGTGCACCAAGAGGCCTTCTTCTTTAAAGAAGCCTTTGTTTATGGCGATATACTGAGGTAGAAAGTAAGGGGTATGGGTTACTTCCATTACTTCTACTGCTTGTTCCGGAGGATCAGGTGATTTATACTTTTTATCGGCCCAGAACCAGGCGAGAGATATTATTAAAAGGAAGGCCAGCAGCAGGCCTTTTTTTCTTTTAGTTAACAATTAAAAGCGCTCCTTTTTAGAAAATTGAATTCAGGAAAATTATATTTAGGTTTTTTAGGTTTTAACCCACTCTCTTTAAAGGATTGACAGGATAAATAAAAATCGTTAAGATTAGGCGGGAATTTATTTACTTTGCGGGGAGTGAGCGGCTTTGTCGACGAGCGACACCCCTTCCACCTATGAGCCTCGCGCCGTAGAGGATAAGTGGTATAGATACTGGGAGGAGAGCGGTTTTTTTCATACCACGGCAGACGCCGAAAGCGAACCTTTTTGTATTGTGATGCCGCCCCCCAATGTTACCGGGCAACTGCACATGGGACACGCCCTGGATAACACTCTGCAGGATATTCTGATCAGGTGGCGGCGGATGCAGGGATATAATGCCCTCTGGGTGCCTGGTACCGATCACGCCGGGATTGCCACCCAGGCTAAAGTAGAAGAACAACTGGCCCGGGAGGGTTTGAGCAGATATGATCTGGGGCGCGAAGAGTTTTTGCGCCGCGTATGGGCCTGGAAGGAACAGTACGGCCACCGCATTACCACTCAGCTCAGAAGGCTGGGCGCCTCCTGTGACTGGCAGCGGGAGCGGTTTACGATGGATGCCGGCTGTTCCGAGGCGGTGCAGGAGGTATTTATCCGCCTCTACGAACAGGGACTGATTTACCGGGATTATTACATAACCAACTGGTGCCCCAAGTGTCAGACCACTATCTCCGATATTGAAGTGGAATACCTGGACCAACCCGGCCATTTTTACTATGTTAAATACCATTTCAAAGACAGTGATGATTATCTGGTAATAGCCACTACCCGCCCGGAAACCATGCTGGGAGACGTGGCGGTGGCTGTACACCCGGAAGACGACCGTTACCGCCGCCTGCTCGGCAAAATCCTGGTTTTGCCGCTGGTGGGGCGGGAAATGCCGTTGATAGCCGACGAATACGTGGATCCATCTTTTGGAACCGGCGCGGTTAAAATCACGCCGGCGCATGACCCCAACGATTTTGAAGTGGGACGGCGCCATGCTTTGCCTCAGGTGAAGGTAATCGACCAGGAAGGAAAGATGAGCTCCGAGGCCGGGGTAAAGTACCAGGGTCTGGACCGTTACGAATGCCGGAAAAAAATCGTGCGGGACCTGGAGGCGGGCGGCTTTCTGCTCAAAATTGAGGATCTCACCCACGGGGTGGGGCACTGTTACCGCTGTAACACGGTAATCGAGCCGACGCTGTCCCGCCAGTGGTTTGTCAAAATGAAGCCTCTGGCAGAGCCGGCCATCCGGGCTGCGGTGGAAGGCAGAGTACAATTTATTCCGGAACGGTTTACCAAAATTTATTTAAACTGGATGGAAAATATCCGGGACTGGTGCATTTCCCGCCAGTTGTGGTGGGGACACCGTATTCCGGTGTGGTACTGCCGGGATTGTGATGAAGTGATAGCGTCCAAAAAGCCGGTAAAAAAATGCCCTAAATGCAAAGGCGCTGTTTTAGAACAGGATCCCGATGTTTTAGACACCTGGTTTTCCTCGGCCCTCTGGCCTTTTTCTACGCTCGGCTGGCCGAAAAAGACGGTAGACCTGGCTTATTACTACCCGACGTCGGTACTGGTTACCGGGCGGGACATTATTTTCTTCTGGGTGGCCCGTATGATTTTCTCCGGCCTGGCTTTTATGAACGAGGTGCCTTTTAGAGAAGTTTTCATTCACGGGATGATCCTGGATGCCCTGGGACGCAAGATGAGCAAGTCGCTGGGCAACGGCGTGGACCCGATTGACGTGATTGAATCCCACGGCGCCGACAGCCTGCGCTTTATGCTGGTTACGGGCACCGCTCCCGGAAACGATCTGCGGTTTCACTTCGAACGTCTGGAAGGCGCCCGCAACTTTGCCAATAAGCTATGGAACGCGGCCCGTTTTGTCTTGATGAACCTGTCCGGTTTCCAGCCGGGGGAAGAGCCTCTCAACTATAACCTGGCCGATCGCTGGATTATCAGCCGCTATCAGAACACCGTCCGCGATGTTACCGGGTACCTGGAAGCGTACGAACTGGGCGAAGCGGCCCGGGTATTATACGAATTTATCTGGAGTGAGTTTTGCGACTGGTACATTGAACTGGCCAAACCCCGCCTTTACGGCCAGGGCAACCCGGAAGACAGGTATACCGCCCGGTATGTGCTGGCAAGCGTGCTGAAAGGAACTCTTGAGCTGCTGCACCCGTTTATGCCCTTTATTACCGAAGAAATCTGGCAACACCTGCCCGGCCGCGGTAAGACGATCATGCGGGCGTCCTGGCCGGTTTTTCAAGAAGAATGCTTAAACCCTGCCGCTGAAACGGAAATGGCTGTATTGATGGAAGTAACCAGGGCCATCCGGCACATCCGCAGTGAGTTCAACCTGCCGGCTGGCCGCCGGATAGAAGTTTTGCTGGTCGCGCCGGAAGAAAATACAAAGGCGCTGTTGGAACGGGAGATGGAATATGTCCAGGTATTGACGAATGCTGGAATAACTGCTTTTCCGGCCCTGGAGGACAAACCGGACCAGGCCGCTCATGCAGTGGCCAGGGGCGTGGAGATATTTGTGCCATTGAAGGGCCTTATCGACATCGATAAAGAAACCGCCCGCCTGAAAAAAGAACTGGCAGCAGTGGAGAAAGACCTGGTCAGGACGAAAGGAAAGCTTGCTTCTCCCGGCTTTCTGGCCAAGGCGCCGGCGGAAGTGGTTGACAAAGAACGGTCTAAAGAAGAAGAGCTATCCGTCCAGCAGGCGGCAATTAAGGAAAGGATTGAGATGCTGGAAGCATTTTAAAAGAGCTAATCTTTAGGGGAGTTGCGGTGTGAACTACCGGGAGGCCATTGAATATCTGGAGAATCTTACCAAGTTCGGTTTCAATTTTGGGCTGGGGCGCATTACAGAGCTTTTGAAACGCATGGGCAACCCCCATCGCAATCTGAAAGTGATTCACGTCGGCGGAACCAACGGGAAAGGCTCTACTGCGGCAATGCTGGCCGGTATATTAAAAAGCGCTGGCTACCGGGTGGGAACTTTTACCTCGCCGCACCTGCACTCTTATACCGAACGGTACTGCATTAACGGAGTGGAAATTATGCAGGAAAAGGTGGCCAATTTGATCGGGGAGCTAAAGCCCCATCTGGAGGCCATGGTAGCTGAAGGGTTCGAACACCCGACCGAGTTCGAAGTCAGCACGGCCCTGGCCTTCTGGTACTTCAGCGACGAAGCGGCCGACTTTCTGGTCCTGGAGGTGGGTCTGGGCGGGGCCATTGATTCTACCAACGTAGTGACGCCGCTGGTAACGGTTATCACCAACGTTTCCATGGATCACATGGATTATCTTGGTCATACGGTTGAAGAAATTGCCTCTGTAAAAGCCGGTATCATTAAAGATGGCGTTCCCCTGGTGACGGCAACCGGAGACGGGGAGGCCCTGGCGGTTATTACAGCCGTTTGCCGGGAGAAAAATGCGCCTTTGATTCTGGTCGACAGGGACCTTAGCTGGTGGACATTGACGGAGTCTCCAGCCGGCCAACGTTTTGCTGTCAGGGGAAGGTACGGTATCTATGAAGATCTCTGGCTGCCTTTAATCGGGCGGCACCAGCAGGTTAATGCGGCAACGGCCGTGGCGGTATCGGAAATCCTGAATGCGCAGGGTTTTGTTATTCCGGATGAGGCGATCCGGGACGGCCTGGCCGCTACCCGCTGGCCGGCCCGGCTGGAGATCGTAGGTCGGGAGCCCCTGCTCTTGCTGGACAGCGCTCACAACTATGATGGCATAAAAAGCCTGCGCCAGGCCCTGGCGGATTACTTTCCGGACAAGCCGGTGGTGCTGGTGCTGGGCATGCTGGGGGACAAAGAGCGGAGCAGGGCGATGGCCGAGATAGCGCCGGCGGCCCGGGCGGTGATCGTAACCAGGCCGAACAGCCCGCGGGCGGGGGACTGGTGGAAACTGGCCGATGAAGCCCGGCGCCATGTATCTGAAGTATACGTCAACGAGGACATTGCCGGAGCCCTGGAGCAGGCCCGGGACCTGGCCGGGCCGGAAGAAATGGTCTGCATCACCGGTTCTATCTACATGGTGGGCGAGGCCAGGAGCCTGTTGATTAAGTTTAACTCTGATTGCTAAATCGTTTATCTTTATATGCGCTGGCAGCAGGGGCAGTAGTATGAACTGCGCCCTCCCACTTTTTTCCTTTCAATCCGCTTGCCGCAGCGGCAGCAGGGCTGGCCCGCTCTTTTGTATACCTTCAGCAATTCCTGATAATTCCCTGCCCGGCCGTTGCCGTCAACAAAATTGCTTATAGTGGTACCCTTGTGTTTTATCCCTTCCTGCAGCACTGTGCGGATGGCCCGGTGAAGGCGGTCTGCTTCCCGTGAGGTGATAGTTTTGGCCGGTCGTTCCGGGTGGAGCCCGGCCCGGTGCAGCGCCTCGTCGGTATAAATGTTACCTAGCCCGGCGATCAAACCTTGATCCAGGAGAAGCGGTTTAATGCGGGTATTCCGGCGCGGCAGTTCTTTTTGTAAAAACTCGCTGGTAAAGCTATCTTCCAGTGGTTCCATACCCAGTTTTTTGAGGACGGGCAATTCACCCAGGGCAGACCGGGGGACCACCCACAGCCGGCCGAACTTCCTCATGTCGGCAAAACGCAGTTCATCACCGTTGTCCAGGTAAAAAATTACATGCGTATATTTCGCCAGGGGTTCGCCGGCAGGGCAGTAGAGCAGCTTTCCGGTCATGCGCAGGTGGATTACCAGAGCCAGTTCTTTATCCAGGTGAATCAACAGGTGCTTCCCTCGCCGGCCTATCTTAAGGATTTTTGCTCCAGCAATCATTTTTTCAACCTGTTCTGCCGCCGGAGTCTGAACCACCTTCGGTATAAATATCCGGATTCCTTTAAAAGAAAGTCCGACCAGCTTTGCTTGCAATGTTTGCTTGACGGTTTCCACTTCGGGCAACTCCGGCATTTTCAGGCTCCCTTAAACTTTCTTTACATCGTACCAGTTCGGCCCTATTTTAAGATCCACTTCCAGCGGTACAGACATGGGCAGGGCGTTTTCCATGCACTCTTTAACCAGTTCGCGCATGACCGGAATTTCTTCGGCAGGCACGTCAAAAATCAGTTCGTCATGCACCTGTAAAATCATCTTCGATTGCAGGGCCTGACCGTTCAGCTTACGGTGAATGCGGACCATGGCCTGTTTGATCAGGTCGGCGGCACTGCCCTGCAAAGGCGAATTAATGGCCGTACGTTCGCCAAAGCTGCGGATGGTATGATTGGAACTGAACAATTCCGGCAGGTAGCGGCGGCGGTTGAGCAGGGTGGTAGAATAGCCTTTTTCTTTTGCCTCCCTGATTGTCCGGTCAATATAGGATTTGACCACCGGATAACGGGCAAAGTAATTTTGTATGTATTGCCTGGCTTCCTGGCGGCTTACTTTTATATCCCTGGCCAGCCCGTAATCGCTGAGCCCGTAAATGATGCCGAAGTTTACCGCTTTGGCCCGGCCGCGCATTTCCCTTGTCACTTCTTCCAACGGCACGCCAAAAACTTCTGCTGCGGTGCGGGTATGAATGTCTTCACGGTTTAGGAAAGAATTAGTCAGGTTGGGGTCACCGCTCAAATGGGCCAGGATGCGCAGTTCAATCTGAGAATAATCAGCCGCCAAAAGCAGGTTACCCGCCCGGCCGGGGATAAAAACTTTGCGGATTTTCCGGCCCTGTTCCAGGCGGATGGGTATGTTTTGCAAATTGGGCTCGGCGCTGGAAAGCCGCCCGGTAGCCGTTACCGTCTGGTAAAAAGTAGTATGCAGGCGGTTGGTCTGCGGATTGATCAGCGAAGCCAGGCTATCGGTATAAGTGGTTTTTAATTTTACCATCTGGCGGTACTCCAGTATTTTTGAAACCACTTCATGGCTGGCGGCCAGTTCGTCCAACACCTCAGCATCGGTAGAATAGCCGGTCTTGGTTTTCTTTATGGCCGGCAACTTGAGCTTTTCAAATAAAACACGGCCCAGTTGCTTCGGCGAGTTGATGTTAAAGTTTTCCCCGCTTAAGCGGTAGATTTCTTCTGTAAGGGCGTCTATCTGCATGCTTAACTCTTTGGACATAGTTTCGAGTTGCTCTTTATCTACCGCCACTCCGTTAATCTCCATAGCAGCCAGCACTTCCACCAGGGGCAGCTCCACTTCGTAGTAAAGCTGTTCTTCTTCCTGCAGGCGCAGTTTATTATCCAGTAACCGAACCAACTGCATGATGCAGTCGGCCCGGGCCGGCAATTCTTCTTCACCTCCCAAAGGCAGTACAACATCAAGGTGCTCTAAGAGCACATTTCCTAAGTCCTGACTGGGTGAGGCGGGGTTTAAAAGGTAGGCTGCCACCATGGTATCAAAACCCAGATTGCGCAGCTTGATTTTATGGTGATGCAAGAGCCAGATCAATTCTTTTCCATTGTGGCAATACTTAGTAATATTATCATCTTCACAGATGTGTTTTATGACACGTAATACTTCATCCAGGGACAACCCGGCATCTGGCAATAGATAATAAACCGCATCATGATTAATTGCCAGCCCGGCAGCAGTAATACCGCCTGAACGGGTGCCGGAAAGAGCTATGGACAGGCAACCGCTCTTCCGGATAGCTTGCAGAAAATAATCCAGGCCGGCTTGAGTATTTAAAAGACGGTATTTTACAGGGTAGGTTTGCAGGCCGGTCCCGGCTTCACTGTGTTTTTCAATATCGCCGGGAAGTTTTTTATCGTTCATTATCGATTTAATAATGCTTTTGAACTCCAGTTTTTTAAGAATCTCCAGTAAACTTTTATAATCCGGCCCCTGCCAGCAGCAAAGGTCTAAATCAATGTCTACCGGTACTTCCCGCTGAATGGTAGCCAGGCGCCTGGAGAGCATAGCCTGTTCACCGAAAGTTATAATTTGGTTACCCAACCTTCCGGGTAATTCGCCGGCGTGAGCTATCACCTCTTCTACCGTGCCATACCGGCTAAGCAGGCGGGAAGCCGTTTTCTCTCCTATACCGGGTACGCCGGGAATGTTATCGGAAGGGTCTCCGGACAGTCCTTTAAAATCGGCAAACTGGGCCGGGGTGATACCAAACCGCTGCCGCACTTTATCCTCATCATATTCCTCCAGTTCACTAATTCCTTTTTTGGTGAGCAGCACTTTAGTATACGGTGATACCAGTTGCAGGGTGTCCTTATCACCGGTAACAATAATGCTTTTCAACCCTGCCTGCTCGGCTTTTGTCACCAGTGTTCCAATTAAATCGTCAGCTTCAAATCCTTCTATTTCAAAAATCTGAATCCGCATAGCCCTGAGAAGGTCCTTTAAAATTGGAAACTGGGGCTTAAGCTCATCCGGAGTGGCTTTACGCAGGGCTTTGTAATCCGCAAACTGGTCATGGCGAAAAGTAATTTTCCCTTTATCAAACGCTACAGCAATTCCTTCCGGTTTTTCCCTGGCAAGCACTTTAAGCAGCATGTTGGTAAAACCATAAACGGCATTTGTGAGCAGTCCCTGAGTGGTAGAAAGCAAAGGAATGGCATGAAAGGCCCGGTGGGCCAGGCTGTTACCGTCGATAATAATCAGGCTGTCAGGGGACATGCTATGGGCACCTGCCTTATTTCTTTCTTTTTTAGTATTTCACCATGAAGAACAAAATACCTGCTAAGGCTAATATATTAAGAACAAAGCAGGATTTTTGGAAACATGGGAGAATAAAGCGAATGTTAGAGAAAAAAGACTTTACAGATAAAAGGGATGAGGTGATATAAATAGCCGGTCATAAAAAACGGTACTTGTTTGGTAACAGCCAGCCTTCCAAGAAATGTTGTGGTCATC
>JAGUVT010000068.1 GCA_020062745.1 Deltaproteobacteria bacterium | reverse complement strand
ATAATTATAATCTACCACTCTTAGAATCACCAGCACCTGTTACAAGAGCCTCACAATGACAAAACAGGGTTCTGCGACAGCCTCTTACGGCATACAGGCAAAAGACTTCTGCCGGCGAATACCGTACCTGTATACTAAAAAATGCAGGTCAAAAGTAAACACGTCGGATACTCTCAAGCGCTCCATGATGGAAAAAGTAGTACAATCGGTAAAACTAAAGCTTTGATCGGCATAAGAGTTGGCAATATGCCAGGCTGCTTCGAGATCGTTTTCAATAAGGCAGACAACCCGTATGCCGGCCCCGCGCAAAGTTTGCCAAAAAGCAAGGGCGGCCGTCCGGCCCAACTTTGCGGTTAAGAGCAACCACGTCTCTGTCATGACGGCATCAGTGGTAACCAGTGATATATCTCCCGCAACCTGCTGATAAAAAGCCTTTGCCCGCTGGTGATTGACGTCGGAGGTGTCGGCAAGCGCGTACCAGGCCCCGGTATCAACCATTATGGTCACTTTTTAAAGCCTCCGCCAGGTAATAATCGTGGCGCTCAGAAACATCACCCAGCCCGCTTTGCCCAAGCCCCACGAGGCCCATGTAAATTTCTTTGCCCGGTTTCCCCGGTCTTTTTTCCCGGTTAAGGTAATCCGCTACAACTTCACGGATAAGCCCGGCCAGAGAAACCCCTTTCTTTGCCGACTCTTGCATTAACGCCCTGTGCTGCTCAGGTTCCAGATAAATTTGTGTCCTACGCATCTACATCACCTCACCGACATTATAATGTTACCGGGTTCTGCTGTCAATAAGGTTTTTTTAAGCCCTGGCAATAATTTTTAACTAATAAACCCGGCTCTAAGTAAATCAAGATTTGCACTCAAAAAAATACCGGTTAAGAAAAATTTTTTCCTTCCGAATGGAACTTTTGGGAGGATTTTTTTGTCTAACTAATCAGTGAGAGAGTCGAGAGCGCGGGAAACAAAAACCCTTAAAAGAGCGGAGGTCAAGGTTTTCTTCAGCTCTCTTTTGCTTTTGATTCCGCGGCTTAAAGCGGCTCCGAACACTCAAAGGGGGGATGCGCCACCCGCAAGTTTTTAAAAAGCCCGGCATCTTTTTTTGCAAAAGGAAACAACCGAACAAATTTCCTTTCAGGCCGGCTTTAAGCGGGGAAACGGGGATATTTCACAGGCGGTTTTGAAGAATCAGCGAAAGAAGTTTTGGCAAATGTAGTTTACCAGTGAAGCTCATCATTTTTTAAGGAGGGAAAACAGTTTGAAGAAAAACAGGAGAATCGTTTCCATACTCCTGACCCTGGCCATGCTGGCGGCCATGCTGCTGCCCCTGGCGGGATCGGCGCTGGGAGCGACGACCTACAGTGCGGCGAAAGTGCTCAGCGTTTCACCGGGTTCGACAAATACGGACGGCAACAAGGTAACGATAACCGGCGCCGCCGACAGCCTGGAAGTCGGTGATACGGTTTACCTGAGCCTCCCGACCGATTTCACAATGAGGGGGACAGTTACCATACCGGCGTCAGTAGACGGAAAACCAAATGACGTCACAGCTATTTCAGGCAACACTACTTTTACGGACGAAAATAGAATCCAAATAACGGTAGATACAGTCGAAAGCGGCGTATATGTCCCTTACATTTACGTTAATATCGACAGTCTCACCATTCCCGGCGGCGCTTCGGGCGACGTCAAGCTGACGGCGGAAGCGGCTCCCAATTCCGGTTTCTCCAACGGTGAGGTGCTGATTGCCCGCGTCGGTTCCGGCCAGGTAACCCTGGGGCTGGACAAAGCCGTATTAATTACCAGCGCCGGCGGTACAATTGACACCATTAGAGTAAAAGAAACCCTGGCCGGCGATCTGGAAGTAAGCAACACAAGTCTCAAGTTCAAACTACCCAACGGTTTTACCTGGAACATTGCAGGAGCCGCTATAACGCAGGTATGGGGTGCGGGACTTGTGCTGGGCGCTCCCACACTTTCTGATAGCGATCGGACTTTAAACATTGATGTAGATGCTGCCTCTACCTCAGCTACATACTTGCGAATTGCCGGTTTAAGAATTAATGTTGACGAATCGGTGGCAAAATTCGGCGATGTGGAAGTAACGGTCAGCGGCAAGAGCTCGGTAGTGCCGACCTCGGCGGTAATAGCGAAGTACGGCGACTACGAGGTGAAGGTCAGCTCCGTTGAGACAAAGACGATAATCGCCGGCAAGCGCGAGAAGGAAATCGGCAAATTCGCCATCGAGGAAACCGTGCCGGGCAGCCTGATTGATGGTCGCACCATTACCCTGACCCTGCCCGACAAGGCCAAGTGGGACGGCGAATATCCGTCAATTTCCGCTTCCGACTCCACCCTGCTCGGTTTCGCCACCAGCGGCTGGACAGCAGTGGGGACGGACAAGCGCATCATCAAGACCACGGTCACAACTGCTTCCAGCGGCGACAAGCCGACCAAGATCGTCTTCAAGGGCGGCGAGATCACCGTGGCGGCCGATTACACCGGCGACATCGCCCTTGAAGTGGGAGGCTCCGCCGGCGCCAGCGGCAGCGCGGTAGTGGCCAAGGTATTAGCTCCCATAACGGCGACTGCGGACGGCAAGCCGGATATTATCATCGGTCTGCCGAACCAGGCGGGCGCGGACTTCACCATAACCGAAGCCAAAGCGGAAGCCCTGAAGGCAGATAAGTGGTTGTATATCGAAGCGCCTCCGGGCCTGCGGTTTGCCACAGCGCCCAAGTTCGAGGTAACAGAAGGAGACCTCAGACTCGGTACGGTTGAAGCAGATAACGACTGGGGATACATTAGCGTCAAAGTAAAATCTACCAGCAGCAAGCCCAGCACCATCAAGGTCTCGGGAGTCAAGCTGACGGCGGACAGGACCGTGCCGGAAGGTGACGTAATACTTAAAATCGGCGGCAGCAGCCTGGTAGAAAACAATAGCTCTGACCTCTTCCCGGATGTCAACTGGGCGGCAAAGGTTGCGGCGGCCACCTGCGTCACCCCGGCTCCTGGTGAAACCAAGATCACTTCCGTATTCAAGATCGGCGACACCAGCTACACCGTGGGCGGCGATGTCTACGAAACCAAGACCATGGACGTAGCCCCGTACATCAAGGACGGCCGGACTTACCTGCCGGTGCGCTACGTGGCGTACTGCCTGGGTCTGACCGACGCCAACATCATCTGGGACGACGCCAACGACACGGTGACCCTGATCAAGAGCGGCACTGTGGTCCAGCTCAAGATCGGCAGCAACACCCTGCTGGTCAACGGAGCGTCCATTACCATGGACGTGGCGCCCGAGATCGTTGACCCGGGCCGCACCATGCTCCCGATCCGCTGGGTGGCAGAAGCCTTCGGCGCTGTAGTAACCTGGGACGAAGCAGCCCAGACCGTTAAAATCGAAATCTAAACCGCAACACACGGCGAGCCCCTGGTTCTTTTTGAGCCGGGGCTCGTTTTTTTTCGGCTGTTTACAATTCATGTTAAAGCCCCCTTTGGTATTGCTATTTTTTAGGTTAGAGGATATTATTATAAGCAAAAGATTCAAAAACAAGGGAAAAATCATTTGGGGGTTTTACAAAGATGAGTTCTTTTGTCTTATCAGATTACCTCAATCAGTGTATGGCTCAGGCCATGTACGATAAACTGGAAGACGGTACCTTTGCCGGGCGAATTCCTGTATGTACAGGCGTGGTCGCATTTGGAAGAACATTAAGGGAGTGTGAAATGGAGTTGCGTTCCACATTGGAAGAATGGGTCCTTCTGGGATTAAAACTAAGGCATACATTTCCAGTTATTAACAATATTGATCTTAATCAGGAGCCACGTTATGAGTCGCTGGGCACCTTGTAAACGTCATGATTTCATCTTTGGCAAAAGCATCCACCTTCTGAAATCATGTCAAAGAGGCCTGGCCGTATTCCCCGACCCACTTCACCCACGGAAGCTTATCCCTGGTAGCGTTATACAATCTCTGATCTGCCGTCCACAGGCCGACAGCCAGTATTTTTGCCGCCGCCAGGTAAAAACAGTCATACGCATTGGGCCGGTTAAAGTACACAGCGTATTGCCAGGCCTGCCTGTTAAGACGACTCCCGGATAATAGCTTGAATTTCATGGATATAAAGCAGGAAAACACTTCATCTGCTTCTGAAGGAAGGAGAATGCCGAAATAAACCTTGCGCCGCAATACGGAAATTATCTCAAACGGCAAGAGACCCGGTGCGGCAAAGTTAACTTTCTGCTCCTGGTAGTCCAAAAGAGCAGCCCCGGCGCAATCAGAATGTTCTTCCGGCAAAAACCACTTTAAAACGAAAGAAGCGTCAACGCAAACCGTAGCCATCCCGTTCCTCCCTCAAAACGGACAGATCACCGGCCGAATCGGGTAGGAGCTGCCCGTTCCGTCTTTCCAGGATTGCTTTATGCAAGGCCGCGATCTTTAAAACCAGGTCTCTCCGGCTTATTCCGCGCGGCGCCTTTGCGAGTGAAACATGAAGCGGCTGCAATAATTTCACCACATCCCTTTCGTGTACCCGGACCGATTTTTCGCCCACCCGGCAGGCCGGCAGTTTTTTTGCCTTTACCCAGCGCCATACGGTAGAAGGAGAAACCTTCAGTTTTTTTGCAATTTCCGGTATCGTGTAAAATTCATTCTGCTGCGCCATAACGCTACATACCTCCATAATATTTTATTGCATATTTTAGCATGAGTTGTCTTCTGCGTAAAGAGGAATATATGCTATAACATAACTACATAATTCATTGTTTAAGGAGGTGCCTAATTTGAACCTTAAACAACAATAGTGACAATCGGATCACCTGGACAAAACTACGGCCCCGTTGGGTCAAGTACAGCAAGACCATTTTCAACAGCAAGCCGGAGTAATTTCTGATCCGAGCAAACAAATACCGGTTTCTCCGCCAGGGAGAGGGCAGTGGCAAGCTGTATGGCGTCTATGGGGGTAAGATACTTTTTCGAAGCAAGATCCAGACTTGAGAGTATTATTTCAGTTGTCGATTCTATTACTTCCAGGATGGTATCCCCCACATCTCCAAGAAAGGTAGCCCGCAAAACAGCAAACTCTTCACCTTTTATTATTTCATCAACGTCAACGAGCCTGCGCAGGTTGGACGTTACCTCGCAGAGGGTTATCGCCGCAATAAAAAGGGGTTCTCCTTTATCAAAAAGAGAGTTTACAACATCCGAACCTTCTTCCTGCACATATCTTTTAAAAAGGGCGCTGGTATCGAGGTAATATGATGCCATTACCTCTCCTCCCGCAACTGGCGAACCCTCTTGGACAGCGAAAAAGGTACCCGCGAAAGAATACGGCGGGCATCATTAATACCAACCCGCCGGGATGCGTTTTTCTTGCAATATTCAAGTAAAAGCTCCCTTTCCGGCCTGTCGGGAAGAGGCCTGATTACCAGTTCGTTCCTTCTAATAAAGGCCTCCAGGTAATTTCCCTCTTTAATTTTAAGTTTTTCTCTCAAGTTTTTTGGTAATGTCACCTGGCCCTTGGCAGTAACCTTCATCCTTTCCACAACAAACCACTCCCCCTGAAGTAAGGCATGCATTACTTCTTACATTCTAATCATATTGATAAGGACTGTCAACACTTCTTTTTTAACCGCCTCAAATATTTGGACTGAGCCAGGGGACGGTTCTCTGTCACACTACTGGTTACTGCCAACAGACAGGTGGCGATTAATTTTCAGGATAGACAAATTCCGGGGACACAATACATAATTCCTGTATCCATCCGGTTCATCCGGTTCCACAAGCTTGTTTAATTCAAAAATATTATCAAATGATTTTTCGACGGTTTTTCTAGATTGACATAATAATATCTAGACAATATAATATTATGCGGGGTGAATTTTTATGCGACAAAAAATCGGCACTTCACTTAGAAAACCATTAATAGTAAAAGCAAAGTCCCTGGCTTTGCGCAGAAGTAAAAAAATCAACGAAGTAATTGAGGAAGCCTTAGAAAAATACCTGGAAGCAGAAAACAATGAACTGAGCGGTTCTGTTGTCAAAGCCACCCGGGGCGTCATTCCTGCTCCTAAAAACGTGGTTGATCAGATCATGGAGGAGGAACTGTTTTTTGACGCTTGATGAAATCAAAGACGGCCTGCCGGTTTTTATCGACGCAAATATTTTTATTTATCATTTCACGGGCATCTCAGAGGAATGCTCCCGCTTTCTGGAGCGCTGTGAAAGAGGATCACTTAAAGGAACCACCACGGTACAGACGGTGCTGGAGGTAATACACCGGCTGATGACGATTGAGGCGGTTCATAAAGGTTTTATCCAGCCCGGAAATACAGCCGGGAAACTAAAGAAACACCCGGAAATTGTGAGGGGGTTGAGCGACTATACCTGCGGCCTGAAAATTCCCGCCATGGGAATCCAGGTAATCCCCTGCAGTATTGAAGACTGCCGGTTAAGCCAGAAGGTGAGAGAGAAGCATGGATTGTTAACAAACGATTCCCTGCTGATTGCCGCCATGCAAAAATCAGATTGTATCAACCTTATAACTTCAGATACAGACTTTGACAACATAGAGGAAATTACTGTTTTCAAGCCCTAATTCCTAATTCCTGAGCCAGGGGACGGTTCTCTGTCACACTACTGGTTACTGCCAACAGACAGGTGGCGATT
This sequence comes from Deltaproteobacteria bacterium, assembly GCA_020062745.1. Taxonomy (GTDB): domain Bacteria; phylum Bacillota; class Desulfotomaculia; order Desulfotomaculales; family JAGUVT01; genus JAGUVT01. Next base: position 50,184 of record JAGUVT010000068.1, on the reverse strand, counting down.
AATTTTCAGGATAGACGCTCATGCCGCGTTGACGAATTCGCCAGGCAGGTATGCAGTTACCTGGAAGCGCATTTTGGAAGCGGGTAAACTCCTGACCAAAGTTACATCGCAGGCCCTGGTTCTTTTGAACCAGGGTTCGTATTTATTTATCACAGCATTTTTCCAGATGTTCATGCTGCCGAGTTGAAATGCGTAATTTCAAGGTGTATAATTTACGCAAAGGATTCATACAATATCTACGTAAAGGAGTCTGGCTAAGGAAATGAGTGTAGTAACCATGAACGATCCAGATGATCCCGTCTTGCTCAGTCCGGGGCAGTTGGTTTCCTCGTCTAAACTAAGCAAAAATCTGGGGGCGTACCTGGACAAGACCCGAAAACGCCCGATCTTCGTTACAAGAGGACAGGAAGTAGAAGCCGTGCTTATTAACATCAACGAATACAGGGAACTGCTGCTGGAAGAGCAAAGAGTGGAAGAGCTTTTTCATGCCGTGTTGGCGATCCGCCGCCTTGTCGAGCATACCAAAACCCCAAAATCGCTAGTAGACATGGATGATGTTCTAAAACGGTTCGGCGTAACCCGTACAGAGCTCGAAGGGATGCCGGACGATGCAGTGGACGGTTAAATGGCTTCCGGAAGCAGTGAAAGATCTCGAAAACCTTGATAAAAGCATCCGCAACAAAATATTTAAGGCGGCAACCAAACTCGAAATTGACCCTTTTTCCTACGGAAAACCTTTAGGTGAAAAGTTGGGCATCGACCTGGTGGGGTTAAGGAAAGTCGCTGTGCAAGGATACCGGCTGGTTTACCTGCTGGAAGAAAAGGCCGTCTTCGTGGCTATCGTTACCGTTGGAAAACGAGAAGATTTGGAGGCTTATAAAACGGCGGCGAAACGGATTGCCAGGTACAGAGAGCTTACCGGAAATGAATTAAAACGGCTGTTCGAATTATTGAGATAAAAGCGGAGCAGATCTTGGATCAGATCATGGAGGAGGAACTGTTTTTTGACGCTTGATGAAATCAAAGACGGCCTGTCGGTTTTATTACTGGTCTTAATTCCAGGGACACAATACTCAATTCTTGTTTAATTCAAAAATATTATCAAATGACAAAACGGGTTTTTCGACAGCCCCGTCATTATTGCTATTTTTCAGGCTGCAGGATATTATTATAAACAAGTAAACTGATGAAAGAAGATAGATCAAATGAGTAATACCGTTGCCGCCCGGGCAGTCATCAGGCGTGAGAACAAGCTTTCCGAAATTTTTCAGCAACACGGCGTGGAGCTGGCTTTTTTATTCGGTTCCGCAACCGACCAGAAAATACGCTCTACACGTGATATAGATATTGCCGTTTTATTCTCATCTTATGACTTTAACAGGTACCTTAAAACCTTATCCGCCCTTACCAGGATCATAAAAATAAAAAACGTGGACCTGGCGGTTCTCAATCTAGCCCACCCTGCCCTAAAAATGGAAGCTTTATTAAAGGGCGTGCTGCTTTACTGCGCCAGCCCGGATACCTTCGCCAGGTTCGGCATGGAAGCCTTTTTTGATTACAGCGATTATTTGTTCTTTAAAAAAGAGTTCCGGTACCACCTACAAAAGCGAAGCAGGGAGGGGCTCTCGGTGGCCGAAAGAAAATTAAGCCGCGAAAGAATGGAAACATGCCTGTCCAAAATGGACGAATCCGTCCAGCGGCTGGCGGAACTGCGTAAAAGGTTTAATTCCTTTGAAGGCTTCATGGACGATAAAGACACCCGCGAGTTATGCGTGCACCATCTGCGCATATGTTTAGAGTGCGTTCTGGACATCTGCCGCCATTTTCTGGCCGTAAAAGGGGTTTCTTTAAGCGCACTGGAAACCACAAACTTGATTGAACTGGCCGGGGAAAGAGGTCTCATCACCAATCCGTTTGCCAGGCGCATAAAGGGCATGGCCGGCATGCGCAATGCCATAGTGCACGTATACTGGCGATTGGACTACGAAGCCGTTTACCGGGCAGTAACCGGGGAACCAGAAGATTTTGACGAATTCGCCAGACAGGTATGCAGTTACATGGAAGCGCACTTTGGAAGCGGGTAAACTCCTGACCAAAGTTACATCGCAGGCCCTGGTTCTTTTGAACCAGGGTTTGACACCCAACTCCTACTGAACCAAGCGGTTGAGCAGTCGGTTTAAGATGCCGGCGGCTTCGGCGCGGGCGACAACGGCGCCGGGTAAGAAAAACCCCGGCGTTTTTTCGATCAGTACGCCGCTTGTAAAAGAGCGGGCGACGGCAGCCCTGGCCCATAGCGGAAGGGCGCCCTGGTCCAGAAAGGGCAGTTCGTCTCCGGCATAATCCCGCTCAAAGACAGCCAGCACGCGTGAAACCAGCATGGCCGCCTCGGCCCGGCTGATGGCCTGACCGGGCCGGAAGGCGCCGTCCGGGTAACCGAGAATCAACCCTTTTTTCTGCGCCAGGGCCACCGCCGGCGCAGCCCAGGACGGAACGGCGTCTGCATCGGTAAATGATAGCGCAGGCGCCGGTTCCGGCAACCATCCCAGGGCGCGCACCAGCATCACGGTGAATTCCAGGCGGCTGACCGGGGCATCGGGACGGAAGGCGCCGTCCGGGTAGCCGGTCAAAATTCCCTGTTCCGCCACTGCCAGGATATCGGCCTCATCCCGGCGGCCGGCGAGATCAGCAAATTTTACTCCGGCCGGCGGCGCCGGCAGGTCAATCTGCCGGCCAATCACGCCGCCGCTGGTTTTATCGACGGCAACCAGCTGCACCGACCGCTCTCCTTCCGCCAGAGCGAGGCTTATGGCAAAACGCCCTCCTGTTGTCTTCACTTTTTCCATGCGGCCGTTTTCCCGGTACAGGTAGAGCCGGCCGGCGCCGGTATGGCCGGCCATAGCCAGGCGGCCCTGCCGGTATGCCGACGACACGTCAAGCTCCGGCAAAGGCGCCTGCCGGCCGGTTTCCGCCGTCACGGACACCACCACTTTACCCTGAGGCGAATCGAGAACGGTAACAGCCGCTTTTTCGCCAAAAAGCAGGTCTTCCGGCAGTACCCGCCAGCCGTTTTTAATTACCAGTGCGTCTGGAGTCAGCCGGTAATACCCGTTAAAAAGATGGAGAATCCCTTCCGCCGGATCGTAAAAATCCACAAAGCCGGCAGCTTCTTCAGCAATCTCGGCAACGTCCAGCCGCCGCACTGTTTCGCCGGCCGGGTCCAGAAAAACGCGCACCCAGTCACCTGCCGTCAGAGACGCTTTTTCGGCCGGTAAGCTCCAGCGGTAGACAGCGGCATCATCAGGAACAGCCAACATGCGGAGGCGGTTTAAGTGATCAACCAGGTAGAGGCTCTTCTGCTTTTCGCTGAAGTACAGGATGCGGCCGAAGGTTGACCTGCTGTAAGCCGTCATTCCGATAATTTTTTTCTCAGCGGGAAGAAGGAGGGCAATCAGGTAGTCTCCCGGGCGGAGTTCCGCCGGGGTTACCTCCACATCGTCCCGCCTGGTTAAAATGCCCGGTAGAAATCCATAGCCGGCACCCGAATCAAAGGCCAGTTTCTCCCCTGCCGGGTCGATGTCCCCGAGCCGTCCCATGGCAACCTGTCTTTTCACGGCTATGTATAACACTTCACCGGTAGCGGGAGAAATAATCAGCCTTACGGAAAGGCCCGGCAAAAGACTTTCCAAATCTGCGATCTCACCGCTGCCGTAAGGAGCGTCGGCCGTACCGGCATAAACCACCTGATCAAGAAAAGAAATAGCCGCCCGGAGAGACAGCCGGTAACCCCGGCCGTCTTTCAAAAGCCATATCTGCCTTTCCTTTGCATCGACCCGTTCCAGGAAACCTTCTTTTTCCTTATACGCCGCTTCAACCTGCCAGAGAGTCTGGGAAGAAGGGTTGAGCGCCGCCGTAACTTCCACGCCCGGCGGAATATCTTTGATATCGTTTATCCGGGAACCGTTCAGCCAGAAGCTGTCTTTTGCCGCCTGATTGAGATAAAAACCGCCTTCCCGGGCCTGAGCGCCGGCCTCCATGAACAACAGTTTATCCCCAGCGGGTACCACCTGAATGCCGCCGGCCCGCCAGGTGCCGGCCACCGCATAAGCCCGGCGCGGCCCGAGATAAAGGTCTGCGCCAGGCTGAATCCGGGTTCCCGCGGGCAGCAGCCGGTCGTCTGCCACGCTCTTGATTTTCTCTGCCGGCAGGGCAAAAAACCGCCCGTCAGCCGTCATAAACTCACCCTCGCCCGCCATATCCGCAACTATTCCCCGGTACAACGGCTGCCCGTAAACCAGGGCAAAATCCTGCGCCGCTGCCGGCGAACCGGCAGCAGCATTTTCAGCTATGCCCGCCCCCTGCACGCTTATGGTATAGATACCCGGAGCGGGAGAGGCGATATAGACCTGCTCCACGTTGTTTTCCCGGTCCGGCCGGTCCGGGTGCAAGAAGTGGTTACCGTAATACTTCTTTCCGTCCGGCCCGGTCACGATCAAGTCCAAGTTGTTGACCAGGGAGCCGGACGACGATGGATCGGTCCAGGTCAGGGTCACTTTCAAAGGGGTTTTCACGTCAGTCGCCCGGTACTGGTAGGCCAGCAACTCCCCGGCCTTCAGTCCGCTCTTGTCGTCTACGTAAGAAAACGTATCTTCACGCAGGGCCAGCACCGTGCCGGCCAGGTCGATCACGCCAAACCCTTCTTTCGACGGCCCCCCTTCAAGCGGGCGGGCGCCGTTAATCAGAATCGCTTTCATCAATGCAGATGAAGGATTGACCACATCTTCTTCTTTCAGCAGATACTCCCGTAAAATGGCCGCCGCTCCGCCGGCCACCGCCGCCACCATGCTTGTCCCACCCATGCGGGTATAAAGCGGGTTGGCCGGGAAGTTGCTTTGCGTCAGCCGCGAGACGGCAGAAATTACGGCCGAGGCCGGCGCCAGCAAGTCCGGTTTAAGGCGCCCGTCCGCGGTGGAGCCGCGGCTGGAGGAAGCAGCCACCCGACCTACATCGGCGGCGTCGGGAGCAAAAGCCGGCCGCGGGTTCTCGCTGGTGCCCATCACCAGAGCGTTTTTACTGTTGGCCTCGCTGGTCAGAGTGCCGGCGGCGGGGCCGCTGTTGCCGGCGCCGAAGACCGCCAGAAAATCCGGGCGCTGCCGGACAAATTCATCAATTTGCGCAGTACTTTTACCGTAAGCATTAGGGCCGCCGCCCCAGCCGTCGACGTGAACCCTCACACCGGCATCGTAAGCCGGTTGAAACAGGTTAAATAAATCAGCAGGCGGTTCCGGTTCATTTCGATTATTAAGAATGGCCTGGAAATAAAGGCTGGCGCCCGGCGCCACACTGCGGTATTTGCCGCCGGAAGCCTCCCCAGTACCGGCTATGGTAGCCGCCATGTGCGTGCCGTGGCCGAGTGGGTCATCGGGCAAGGCGCGGCCGGCCCAGGATTTGAGCAGCACTATTTTCGGTACTTTGCCGGGGGCGCTTTGCAAATCGGGGTGAATATCATCAAGCCGCCCGCCGTCGAGGCCGCTGTCGGCCAGGCCGATAATCTGACCCTCTCCTGTCAGGCCGCCGGGAACGGCAAAATCCGGCACTGCCAGGGGCCTGGCCCCGATCACAGCGGCCGCCCGGTCATTCAAGAAGGCCAACCGGGAACCAGCGGCCGACGGCCCGGACACGAAAATAAAAAAAGCAAACACCAGCAAAAGAAGAAAAACCGGTTTTCTGGCCATCAAAAGCCTCCCAAACAAAAAAAGACTTTCGTCTTAGGTAAAAATTCGGCAAAAAAACCTTCTTTCCTTCTTTCTTTTTTAACCAATTTTTCCAATTTAACTTGTCCCGCATCTCTTACGCCAGTTCTTTGTACTTACGGCGGGTGGCTTCCCCGCCGCGCAGGTGCCTTTCCGCCTTGTTATATTCCAGAATTGCTTTTATTTCCTGCGCCAGTTGCCTGTTGAGAGAGGGCAATCTTTCGGTCATATCCTTGTGCACGGTACTTTTACTCACCTGAAATATCAAAGCGGCCTGTCTGACGGTGGCCCGTGTTTCCAGGATGTGAGCACAAATGTCAAGCACCCGCTTTTGAATGTACTCCTGCACCGCCCTGCCCCCCCATCGTCTTTTTACCTAATGTATATGGCCGGGACAGGATATAAATGCTTTTTTAATATGTTTCTATCAGGAGGTAAATTCTGGCGGAATGCTACAACATAACACTTAATCAACAGCCTCTTTAAAAGATACTACTTCCACCCCAGTATAGTAATGCTTCAAGATAGACAGGCAGTCATGGCCATGTTCGGCCATTCCTTTCGCCCCGTACTGGCATAAGCCCACCCCATGACCGTACCCGGTAGTTGTAAAAACAACGGAGTCCCCTTCAATTTTCCAGGTAAAACTGGTAGAACGCAGTTCCAGGAGTTTGCGCAGCACTGCCGCCGGCACGCTCCGATCGCCCACCCGCACGGTTTTCGGGCGTCCGGTGGCGGTACGTTCCAATACCCGGATTTCCCGGCGGGTCTTTGTCCCCGCGCTCACAGGCGCAGCTCCCAGGCTGGTTCCCAGCGCATGATCTACAATCTCCAAACTGACAGACTTCGATTGCACCGGCTGCGGGTCGGCGTCATACGGGCAGGCTACGCTGCGCAGGTAAGGCTCCTGGGTCTGCCACACATCTTCCGCGTTTTCTGTAGCCCTGCCGCCGCAGGAAGCGTGATAAACCGGATCGATCAGTTCGCCCCGGTAAGTAATCACCAGGCCTTTCGTATCGTCAACCGCTTTTTTTACCTTGTAATAATAACGGTAATAATCCGGGGCACCCCAACGGTTCTTCAACTCCTGCCGGGAAAGCCAGGCCTGACCGTGCTGGAAGTCGTCGCACAGGTCGGCGCCGGAGTGCAACTGGCCGGCTGCTCCTGGAGAACTAAGCCGCCTCAAGGTATACGTGCGGGCGGCTACCGCCTGGGCCTTCAAGGCTTCCGCCGGGAAGCCGGCAGGCATCTCGGCCGCCACCACTCCAACCAGGTACTCTTCCAGCGGCAGTTCAACGATACGGTTTTCCTGGCGGATAAAAAGCCGCACCATTACTTCTTCATGCCCGCGGGCATGGTTCACCAGGTAAGGCAGGCCCAGCAGCAAGGCTGCTACCAGAAGCAGGATCACAATTAAGATGCGATACATAAAAAAGCCTCCGGTAAGGTTAATTGCCACAGATGACACAGAGAACACCGGTGGCGCCGCAACGCGGCATGAGCGTCTGACTCCTGAATTCTTCTGCTAATATTCAATGAAGATCAGTGGGGTGGCTATATAAATATATGTCTTTTGCTCCGCCGGATTGCCGCGCAAGGCAATATTTAAATTAACTTTCCGGCCGGCGTAACGCAGGCCGCCGGGCAGTCGCCCGGTATGGCCGGTAACGCTTGCCAGGCGGCCGGCGGCGGTTTTTTCCACTCCGGCCGCCCCGGCTTCCGCCAGCAGCCTCTCCGCCTCTGCCAGCATTCCGGCACTGGAAAGCGGCCTTTCCAAAACGCCGCAGACCGTCACACCCACCCGCCCGTTTCTAAAAAGCAGGTAAAGTTCATCTGCCGCCGCCTGCAAACGGCTCTCGTCCCGGGTGGTGAAACTGACCATCAAAAGGGCGTGCCCTGTCGTCAGAAGAGTCTGCCCCACCACGGATACATCGTCGCCGCCGAATGTTTTCGCCCGTACCCTGAAACCTTCGGCGTAAGAGTTCGCCCAGGCTTCCACGTACTCTTCCGGCCGCGCCACGCCCAGCCGCCCGGCGGTTTCCACCACCGTTTCCTGCGACACAGGCCCGTCCGCCTCACCCCAGCCGGAGATGTTTACTGTAGTAAAATTCGCGCCGGTAGACTCAAGAAGATTATAAAGCAGGCGGCAGTCGGAGGCCGACAACCGGCCGCCGGTAGTCCGGAACAGATCCTTTTCCGCCCGCGCCTCTACCCCGCCCATCGCTGTTGTTACCACCAGGGCGGATAGCAACAGCGCCAAGACTGCAAGAACAGACTCCTGCCAAAAACAACTCATTTTCTTAACTGCAGACTTCTTTACATTCATTTCAGCCCTCATCATTGTCACCATGCGCCGCTTTCTTTATATCGTAATAATCGTATTCCCCCACCCCTTTATTATTTCCATAATCTTTCAAAAATAAATGGGGTGTAACATAAATCAAATGACTGAAGTAAGGGAAGCTTTGCGAGAACTGGCTGGAACGCTAACTCACAAAGAAGTGGAAGAAATGCAAAAGCTCATTGATGAGGATTTTGAAAAAATTGAGGGAGAACGGCAGTTATTTACTGATGTTCTAAGACCAAACAGGGGGACGGTTCCATTGTTTGAATTAGATACCCTTCAGGGCTATCAGGAACAGGAACTGGAAAAGTAGATTTTTTTGCGCCGCACTGGATTAAACAAGCTTCAGCTTACAACATTACATAAGATTACCAGGTATTCGTCTGGCGAATGAATCTGGATGCCCGTACGCCCGAGAAAATGTTTTTTGTTCCAGGTAACAATTGCCGTGGAGCTATACAGCTCTGCTTCTCTTAGAAAAATTGCGTCACCAACAGTCATTTTTTTGAGAATATACGGTGTTAAACTGAGCAAGTAGTCTGCAATACTTAACTGTCCGACCTGTTTACTATTATAAGGATCAAGAATATTAACAGGATAAACCTCCTGAAACGAATACAACCATCTTTCCTGTTCTTCGCTGGATAAATTGAAAGATGTAATTCCACAAACTTCTAAGAGAGTGTAATAAGGAAGAGCAGTATTTATCTGCAATTTTCTTAGTTGCTCCAGAAGTTGTTTATTCGCCGGGTAATTTTTGTCCCTCGTGAAAAAGCGGTCAATAATAAAAATATTGCTATCCAGAAAGACCATAATAATCACCTTTTGCTGCTCTATCCATTTCCTGCCACGAGGAAAATCCTTTTACCCTGCTGGATAATTCATCGTTGAGATTCTGCAGTTCTTCTCTTGTCATTGCAAGTAGTTGTGGATGTTTTTCACCGATTTGCTCCCTTATCTTCTGGTAAAGCGCACTATGTTTTTTTTCTTTCAGGTCATTCTCCCGAAAAGATTTTATAGTGGCAACGGGTTTACCATAGCGGGTAACTATAATAATACCCCCCTTTTCAGCAATATGAAGAATTTCGTTTGTTTTGTTTTTTAGCTCACGGGTACTGATAAAATTAATTTCCGGCATGAACTGCACCTGCCTTACTATCCTATACTATAAGTGACATGTTGCTACAATTGTAGCAACATGTCACTTTGTTGTCAAGGTTTCATACGAAACGAGAATGGAAAATGGGGTCAGGTCTTGAAACACAAAACGGCCTGCAGCATAATTTCCTATACAAAAACAAATTCGCCCTTCGGGCGACTTTAAAAAGTTATCCACAAAACGGCCCGCAGCATAATTTCCTATACAAAAACAAAACCGGGGTATTCTCCCCGGCTTTTTAAACCCAAAGTGCTTTTTAACTTTTTCAAAAACCGGCCAAAGAAACGGCCTGCAATCTTTTACTGTGCTGCTTTGAGCCTGGCCAGCGCCCGTTTTAAGGCCAGCTCGGCCCGCAGCACGTCGATGTCCCCGCCGCCGGCCAGTCTGGCTTCGGCCCGCTGTCTGGCCGCTTCGGCCCGGGTCACGTTGATTTCTTCGGCCCGCTCGGCCGTGCCGGCCAGCACCGTCACCTTGCTGTTGCGCACCTCCATAAAACCGCCGCTTACGGCCACCTTAAACTGCTTTTCGGCCTGCTGAACGCGCAGGACGCCGATATGCAAGGTGGTCACCAGCGGGGCGTGCTCCGGCAAAATACCCAGTTCGCCGGCGGTACCCGGGGCCACCAGAAACTGTACTTCTTCGCTGAATACCTTTTTTTCGGGAGTGACAATTTCCAGCCGCTGAGTTTTCTCGGACATGGCTTATGCACTTCCCTCCATCAGGCGTTTCCCCTTCTCCACTGCATCTTCAATGCCGCCCACCATATAGAAGGCTTCTTCCGGCAGTTCGTCGTGCAGGCCGTCCAGAATCTCTTTGAAGCCGCGCATGGTATCTTTCAGCGACACGTAAACCCCCGGCATGCCGGTGAAGGTTTCGGCCACGTGGAAGGGCTGTGATAAGAACCGCTGCAGTTTCCGGGCCCGGGCCACGATCAGCTTGTCGTCGTCGGACAGCTCTTCCATGCCCAGAATGGCGATGATGTCCTGCAGCTCCTTATACCGCTGGAGCACCTTCTGCACGCCCCGGGCCACTTCGTAATGCTCCTTCCCGGTCACGTGCGGGTCCAGGATGCGGGAGGTGGAATCCAGGGGGTCCACCGCCGGGTAGATGCCCAGTTCGGCAATCTGCCGGGAGAGCACCACCGTAGCATCCAGGTGGGCGAAGGTGGTTGCCGGCGCCGGGTCGGTCAGGTCGTCGGCCGGCACGTAAATGGCCTGCACCGAGGTAACCGAGCCCTTCTGGGTGGATGTGATCCGTTCCTGCAACTGGCCCATCTCGGTGGCCAGCGTCGGCTGGTAACCCACCGCCGACGGCATCCGGCCGAGCAGGGCGGACACTTCCGAACCGGCCTGGGTAAAACGGAAGATGTTGTCGATAAACAGCAGGGTGTCGGCGCCTTCCTCATCCCGGAAATATTCCGCCAGGCACAGGCCAGTCAGGCCCACCCGCAGGCGGGCGCCCGGCGGTTCGTTCATCTGGCCGAAGACCATGCTGGTCTTGTCCAGCACGCCGGCTTCGGTCATCTCCCGGTAAAGGTCGTTGCCCTCACGGGTACGCTCGCCCACGCCGGCAAACACTGAAATGCCGCCGTGCTGTTTGGCGATGTTATTGATCAATTCCATCACGATAACGGTTTTGCCCACGCCGGCGCCGCCGAACATGCCGATCTTGCCGCCCTTAAGGAAGGGCACCAGCAGGTCCACAACCTTCAAGCCGGTTTCCAACTGTTCCGCCCGGGTGGACTGTTCCGCCAGCGGCGGGGACGGGCGGTGAATGGGATACTTCTTGTCGCTGTCAATTTCACCCTTACCGTCGATAGGTTGACCCAGCACATCGATGAGACGGCCCAGCACCGGGCGTCCCACCGGCACGGTAATCGGCTGGCCGGTATCCACCGCTTCCATGCCCCGCACCAGCCCGTCGGTGCTGGACATGGCCACGCACCGCACGCAGTTGTTGCCGAGATGCTGGGCCACTTCCAGGGTGAGGTCGATTTTTCGGCCGAACATATCTTCTTTGTCGCTGGTAATCTTAATGGCGTTGTAAATATCAGGCACCTGGGCCGGCGGAAAACGGATGTCCACCACCACGCCGATGACCTGTACAACTTGACCAACGTTCATTAACTTATCCGTACCTCCTTTACTACTCTATTCCAGAGCCGCCGCGCCGCCGACGATTTCGGAAATCTCTTTGGTAATGGCCGCCTGACGGGCCCGGTTCAGGGACAGGGTCAGCCTGTCAATCATCTCCGCGGCGTTCTTGGTGGCCGAATCCATGGCGGTCATCCGGGCGCTGTGCTCGCCGGCCTTGGATTCGAGCAGGGCATGAAAAATAGCGTTTTCAACGTATTTCGGCAACAGCTCCGCCATTACCGCCTCGGGCGAAGGCTCAAAAATATAGTTGACCGCCCCGGCGTCCTCACCGGCCGGCGGTTCCACGGGCAACAGTTTTTCCACCGTCGGACGCTGCACCAAAACATTCACAAATTGGCTGTAGACCAGGTAAACCTCGTCATACTCCGCGCCGGTATATTTATCGATTACAAAACCGGCAATATCCCTGGCCGTGTTGTATTTAATGTTTTCCCCCAGACCTACATACTGCTGGTCGATCTGATAGCGGCGCCGGCGGAAGAAATCCCGGCCTTTGCGCCCTACCGTAACTATGCTGAGGCCGGCGGTCAGTCCCCGCATTTCCTGGTTTGTCTTGCGGATCAGATTGCCGTTGAAGCCGCCGCACAGCCCGCGGTCGGCCGTGATCAGGATATAGGCCACCTGCTTCGGTTCCCGTACCGCCAGCAGCGGGTGCTTTACTCCGCCGGAAGCCCCGGCCACCCGCCCCAGTACTTCCCTGATCCTCCGGGAATAGGGCCGGGCCGCCAGCACCTGCTCCTGGGCGCGCCGCATTTTGGCGGCCGATACGGCTTTCATCGCTTTGGTAATCTGCTGAGTGCTTTTTACGCTTTTGATCCGGCGCCGGAGGTCACGTAAACTGGCCATCTTATGTTTTCACCACCTCTACCGTGTCAAAAAGTCCGCTAGCCGGCCAGACCGTACTGAACGCCAAAGTCCTTTTTAAACTCTGCAATGGCCGACTTCAGTTGCTCCTGCAACTGGTCGCTCAGTTCGCCTGTCTTCCGGATCTCTTCCCCAACCTTGGGCCGGCCGGTTTTCATGAACTTCAAGAACTCCGCCTCAAACTGGAGCACCCTGTCCACCGGCAGATCGTCCAGATAACCGTTGACAGCGGCAAACAGAACCATTACCTGTTCTTCCACCGTCATGGGCACGTACTGGTTTTGCTTTAAGAGTTCCACCATGCGCTCGCCGCGGGTCAGCCTGGCCTGGGTGGCCTTGTCCAGATCGGAACCGAACTGGGCAAAAGCAGCCAGTTCCCGGTACTGCGCCAGGTCGAGGCGAAGGCGGCCGGCCACCTGCTTCATGGCTTTCACCTGGGCCGCGCCGCCGACCCGGGATACCGAAAGGCCGACATTGACGGCCGGCCGGATACCGGCGTAAAAGAGGTCGGGTTCCAGGTAAATCTGGCCGTCGGTGATGGAGATAACGTTGGTCGGAATGTAGGCCGAGACGTCGCCGGCCTGGGTTTCGATAATAGGCAGGGCCGTCATCGATCCGCCGCCCAGCTCGTCGTTTAATTTACATGCCCGCTCCAGCAGGCGGGAGTGCAGGTTGAACACGTCGCCCGGATAGGCTTCCCGCCCGGGCGGCCGCCGCAAAAGTAGCGAGAGCTCCCGGTAGGCGGCGGCCTGCTTGGACAGGTCGTCGTAAATAATGAGCACGTGTTTGCCCTGCTCCATGAATTCCTCTCCGATGGCGGCGCCGGCGAAAGGAGCGATGTACAAAAGCGGCGCCGGGTCGGAAGCGGTAGCCGAAACCACGATAGTATAATCCATAGCCCCGTGATCCTCCAGCACCTGGATCACCCCGGCCACGGTGGACGCTTTCTGGCCGACGGCCACATAGATGCAGATCACGTCGCCGCCCTTTTGATTGATGATGGCGTCCACAGCAATGGCGGTCTTGCCGGTTTGCCGGTCGCCCAGGATCAACTCCCGCTGGCCCCGGCCGATGGGAATCATCGAGTCGATGGCTTTCAATCCGGTCTGCAGCGGCTGGTGCACCGGCTTCCGGGTAATAACCCCGGGGGCGATCCGCTCCACCGGACGGTACTTGTCGCTGGCAATAGGCCCTTTGCCGTCCAGCGGCTGGCCGAGAGGGTTGACCACCCGGCCGGTCAGCGCGTCTCCCACCGGAACGGATACGATCCGGCCGGTGCGCTTGACGGTGTCCCCTTCTTTAATATGCTTGTACGGTCCCAGGATCACGCAGCCGATATTGTCTTCTTCCAGGTTCAAGGCCATGCCCATCACGTTATCGGGAAATTCAAGCAGTTCCATGGCCATACATTCCATTAAGCCGTAAACCCGAGCGATGCCGTCGCCGACCTGGATTACCGTGCCGACGTCGACCATTTCAATCTGAGCCTGGTACTGCTCTATCTGCTGCCGGATAATCGAACTGATCTCCTCAGGTCGTATATTCATCTACTGGTTCACCCCTATCCATTAACTTATTGCCTTAAGCCGTTCTCTCAGAGAAGTCAGCCTGGCTCTCACGCTGCCGTCAATCACCTTGTCCCCCATGCGCACCACCGCGCCGCCGATCAGGAGCGGGTCCACCGCAAAAGCAACCTGCGCCTTTTTACCGGCCAGGCGGTTCAAGACAGCGATGATTTTGCTTTTCTCCTTGTTGTCCAGTTCCACAGCGGATGTAACCTGCGCCGTCACTATGTTGCGGCCGGCGTTGGCGGCGGCCGTAAACTCGGCCACAATATCGCCGAGGAATGATTCCCGCCGGTGGTCGATGAGCAAGGCCAGGAAATTGCCGGTTATCTCCGAGAGCCGGCCCTCGAACAGCTTTTTCAGCAATTCTTTCTTTTCGGCCGGGGTGATCTGAGGGTGAAGGAGAATCTTTCGCCAGTCCGGGTATTGCTTTAAGAGCTGCTCTACGGCAAGCAGTTCTTGTTCCAGGTCGTCCACCTTTTTCTCCTGCGCCGCTATTTCATACAGGGCCTGCGCGTAGCGCCCCGCGATAGCACCCCTGATCAATGTAACTCCCCTGCCTCTTTAATAAAGTCCTCAACCATCCTGTGCTGGACGGCGTCGTCAAGCTGCCGGCCGATAATTTTACCGGCGATCAGAATCGATAATGAGGCTACTTCGCCCCGCAACTCGGCCATCGCCTTTTCTTTTTCCCGCTGGATCTGGGCCAGGGCGCTGTCTTTCAAACGGCCGGCCTCAAGCCTGGCGCTTTCAATAATCTGCTGGGCCTGTTCCTCAGCGCTCCGGGCGGCCTTTTGCATAATTTCCTGAGTCTGTTCCTGCACCCGCTTCAGCTCGGCGTCATGCCGCTCTTTAAGTCTCTGTGCCTCTGCTTTTTCCTGCTCGGCCGCGGCAATATTATCGGCCACGTACTTCTGCCGGTCGGCCAGCACTTTTAAGAGCGGTTTGTAAGCAAACAAACGCAGGAGAACGAGCAAAAGAACAAAATGAAATATCTGCGCCAGTAACGTATAATTAAAACTTAAATCCACCCACTCTCCTCCTCCTTACATAAAACTGCCTAACCACCCATCTTACCCATTAAAATGAAGGCTATGACGATGGCAATAATCGGCAGGGACTCAATCAAGCCGACGGAAATAAACATCAGGGTCATCAGCGGGCCGCGCGCTTCCGGCTGGCGGGCCACTCCTTCCAACAACCTGCCGGTTACAATACCGTCACCAATAGCCGCACCCAGAGCGCCCAGGCCGGCGGCAATCGCCATCCCTATAGCAGCAGCAGCACTTAATTCCATTATTTATCCCTCCTGTAAAATCTCGTGTTAGTGGTCATCAGCAACCGCGATGCCGATGTAAGCAATGGTCAGCATGGTAAACACAAAAGCCTGAATAAGAGACACAAAAACCCCAAACCCAAGCCAGGCGACCGAAGCTAAAAAGCCGCCGCCCCATTCGGCCACTCCGGTGATCAGGCCGAGCAGGGCCAGAATCATAACCTCTTTGCCCTTCATGTTGCCGAAAAGACGGAAGGCCAGGGTAAGCGGCTTGGCCAGATCTTCAAGGATGGTAATGGGCAGGAAAAAAGGGAACGGCTTCAAGTAATGCTTGAAGTAACCCGGCCCTTTGTACTTTATGCCCAGCCAGAACATCATGAAGAAGGTAATCAGCGCAAAGGCAAAGGTGGTCTGGTGATCGGCCGTGGGGGCCATTAAGGTGGGTACCAGCCCCAGGAAGTTGCAGGTCGTGATGAAAAGGAAAAAAGTCACAATCAGGGTGAAAATGCTGTTGCCTTTCTGCGGGCTCATGTTCTCGTTGATCAAGCCCCGCAAAAAATCAAACATCAGTTCAAACAGCGACTGCATCCTGGTCGGCCGGCGCACACTGGCCCCCCGCGCAGCCAGGACCCCCAGCAGGAGCACGATAATCATGGCCACCCATGTAAAAACAATGGTTTTGGGGTTCACATCAATGGGAAAGCCCCCGATATCCCCCAAATGCACCGGGTGGGCCGGCAACCCCCAGATATCGAGTTCGTGTTCTACTTTCTCAATGCTAAATCCAGCGGCAGCCATTTCTAATTCACCTCCTCTCCCAAAATGTATCTCTCTAAGAGACGCCGGGTTTCTGGCGCCACAGCGACCGCAAAACCCGGGCATTAGCAAAGGCGGGCAAAACAAACAACCCGCCCATTACTGCCAGCAAATTAAACCATCCGGTTTCAGCCGCCAAAAGAAGCACGCTGATAATAATCGTCCAGCGCAGGAAGAAAAAGCCCATCTGGAAAAGAAACCGGGCTTTTTTAAGGATGTCGGTTTCCCCGAGCATTTCTTTCCACCCGGTCAGCCTTTTGATCCAGATGGAAAGCAGCACGCCGTTGATCACGCTCAACGCCGTGCCTACAACAAAACCGAGCAGTACGGGGTTGTCCCCCCCGTGCCAAAAAAGAACGGCGACAGCGCCCGCCAGAACAAACAACGTGCGCACCAGAGATTTCCGGATACTGGTGTCAAAGCAAAACTCCTGCAAAAAATCCTCTCCCGGTAAGGTATTCTCTAAATATATTTATAGAGGCGTTATCACCGGCGTCGCCGGGAAAACATTCTCCTAAAAAAGGCGCGAAACAACACGGTAAATCCCGATTGTTCCGGCGGCAACTCCCAGCAAAACACCGGCCACCATCAGCCACGGCTCGGAACCGAGCCGGTGATCCAGAAAACGCCCGCCCCAGAAACCCAGGAGGACACTGGCCGCGAACTGGACACCAAGGGTGGAACCGATGGCAAACGCTTTCATCACCTTGAAAGGACTCTTGCCGCCGCTCATGCTTTTGCCCTCTTCTCTATTTCAATATTCTACAAAAATATTTTAATTCCTTCGAGATTACGGATGCCGCTTGTGAAAAATTTTTCACCTGTATTCTTCCGGCAACCGGTCGGCAAAGCCGAACCAGTAAAGAATCGCCCCGGCGATCCTTTTCGCGGCCCGGCCGTCACCGTAAGGGTTGACGGCCCCGGCCATGCGCCGGTAATGACCGGCGTCATCAAGCAGACGCCGGATCTCAGAAGCCACCGTTTCAGTCGCGGTCCCCACAACAAGGACGGTACCGGCGGCTACGGCTTCCGGCCGTTCGGTAGTGTCGCGCAAAACCAGTACCGGCTTGCCCAGAGCAGGCGCCTCTTCCTGCAGGCCGCCCGAATCGGTGAGCACCAGGTAACTGCGCTGCATTACGTTCACAAAGGGTTCGTAATCCAGCGGTTCCAGCAGGTGCACACGCGGCGCCCCGGCAAGCACTTCTTCCACCCGGCGCCGCACCTCCGGATTTTTATGAACCGGGAAAACTATTTCCACATCGTCGTATGCCTGCACTATCTCTTTGAAAGCCAGGTAAACCGACCGCAGGGGGGCTCCCAGGTTCTCCCGCCGGTGGGTGGTTACCAGCAGTACCCGCCGCCGGTCGTAATCAATGCGGCGCAGCACCGGATCCGCAAAAACAAAGTCGGTTTTCACCGTGGCCTGCAGCGCGTCAATAACAGTATTCCCGGTAACCAGGATATTTTCCCGCGGCACCCCTTCTTTGAGCAGGTTGTCAAGAGCGGTACCGGTGGGAGCAAAATGCCGGTCGGCCAGCACTCCCGTCAAGTGCCGGTTTAATTCCTCCGGAAAAGGAGAATATTTATGGCCGGTACGCAGGCCGGCTTCCACGTGTCCTACCGGTATCTGCATATAAAAGGCGGCCAAAGCCGCCACAAAGGTAGTGGTGGTATCGCCGTGCACCAGCACCAGGCCGGGCCGGTCGGTTTCGAGAATCTCCCGCATGCCGGCCAGCACCCGGCCAGTGATGGTGAACAGATCCTGCCCGTGCCTCATAATGTTGAGGTCATAATCCGGCACAATATTGAAAAGGTTCAGCACCTGGTCGAGCATTTCCCGGTGCTGGGCCGTAACCGCCACTTTACACCTGATCTGTCGCGGGTACTTTTCCAGTTCCTTCACCAGCGGAGCCATTTTAATGGCCTCCGGCCTGGTGCCTAAAACTACGAGGACTTTTAGCAATTAAACTCCTTCTCTCGAAAAATTAGTCACAGAGGCCACAGAGAGCACCGGGGGGACAAAGAAAAAAATGGCCTTTCAGTTCTCTTTTAACTGGATCAGTTCGATGCCGGCTTCGTCAAACATCTCCAGGGCCAGCGCGTCGGGGTAGCCGCCCTCGAAGATGACCTTTTTTATGCCGGCGTTGATTAAAAGCTTGGCGCAAAGGATACAGGGCTGGTGAGTGGCATAAATAACCGCGCCGAAAACGACGATGCCGTGTACCGCGGCCTGGATCAGGGCGTTCTGCTCGGCGTGCAGTCCCCGACAAAGCTCGTGCCGTTCGCCGGAAGGCACTCCTTCCCGCTCCCGCAAGCAGCCCGCTTCCAGGCAATGCTTCAAACCCCGCGGGGCGCCGTTATAGCCGGTGGCCAGGATGCGGCGGTCCCTGACGATGATCGCCCCCACCCGGCGCCGCAGGCAGGTGGAGCGGGTGGCCACCACCCGCGTTATATCCATAAAGTAATTGTCCCAGTCCGGCCGCATAAAACACCTCCGGAATTATTCTTTGTTTTATCTCAGTAAAGCGGGTGGCTGCGGCAGAGTTCATCCACTTCCCGGCGCACGGCGGCCAGCTTGCCGGGGTCGTGCCGGTTGGCCAGGGTATAGTCTATAATTTCGGCTATCCGCCGCATGATTTCCGCATCCATGCCCCGGCTGGTCACCGCCGGCGTGCCGATACGGATACCGCTGGCGACATTCGGCGGCTGCGGGTCGAAGGGTATGGCGTTTTTATTCACCGTCACGCCCACCGAATCCAGGACCGTCTGCGCCTCCTGCCCGGTAACGCCCTTGCCGCGCAAATCCACCAGTACCAGGTGATTGTCAGTGCCGCCGGAAACCAGGGTAAAGCCCCGTTCCTGGAGCGCGGCGGCCAGCGCCCGGGCGTTCTCCACAATCCGCTGTTGATAAACCTTGAACTCCGGCTGCAGGGCTTCCTGCAACGCCACCGCCTTGGCCGCGATGACATGCATCAGGGGGCCGCCCTGAATGCCAGGAAAGACCGCCTTGTCAATTTGCGCGCCGTATTTCTCCCGGCAGAGAATTATCCCGCCGCGCGGCCCCCGCAGGGTTTTGTGGGTGGTGGTGGTGACCACGTCGGCATACGGAACCGGACTCACATGCAGGCCGGCCGCCACCAGCCCGGCAATGTGCGCCATATCCACCATCAGCCGGGCCCCCGCCTCCGCGGCTATTTCACCCATCCGGCGAAAATCGATAACACGCGGATAAGCGCTGGCGCCGGCCACGATCATTTTCGGCCGGCAGGCCAGAGCGGCGGCTAAAACCTGATCGTAGTCAATGCAGCCGGTTTCTTTATCCACGCCGTAAAATGCCACGCTAAAATACTTTCCGGAAATGTTTACCGGACTTCCGTGGGTCAGGTGCCCGCCGTGGGCCAGGTTCATTCCCAAAATTGTATCCCCCGGCCTGAGGAAAGAGAAATAAACAGCCGTATTGGCCTGGGTCCCGGAGTGGGGCTGGACATTGACGTGCTCGGCCCCAAACAGCTTTTTGGCCCGGTTGATCGCCAGGCTTTCCACTTCATCCACAAACTCGCAGCCGCCGTAATAACGCCGGCCGGGGTAACCTTCCGCATACTTATTCGTCAAAACAGAGCACTGGGCCTCCATTACCGCCCGGCTGGCCACGTTTTCCGAGGCAATCAGTTCGATCGTATAGCGCTGCCGGCCAACCTCCCGTTCAATGGCGCCGGCAATCTCCGGGTCAACATCTACCAGAGCACGATTCACTCTTTTTTTCCTCCCCACAGGTCAGTCCAGTTGACTTGCCGTACTTTTGTTCAATGGCCCCTATTTTCTCCACCCGGCAGGTGTGGCGGCCGCCGGTAAACTCTGATTCCAGCCAAACCCGCACAATCTCCCGGGCCAGTCCCGGCCCGATCACCCGCTGACCCATGGTCAGGATATTGGCGTCATTATGCTCCCGGGCCGCCCTGGCCGAAAAGGTGTCATGGCACTGGGCGGCGCGTATGCCGGGCACTTTATTGGCGGCAATAGCCACGCCGATACCGGTGCCGCAGCACAAAATACCCCTGTCGAAGCGCCCTTCCCGCACCGCCTCGGCCACCGGCAGGGCAAAATCCGGGTAGTCCACCGATTCTTCCGAATAAGTGCCGAAATCTTTATAATCAATGCCCATCTCTTCCAGGTACCGGATAATCCCTTCTTTTAATCGAAAGCCGCCGTGATCGCCGGCTACAGCTATCCTCACCAAAGCACCCCTCTTCTCTCTTTATATTCTATTCATTTTGCAGCCGGGGAGCCTTCTAAAATTATTCTCCTGTCCCTACATTTCCCTTGCCAGCCTGCGCAAGGCCGCAGCCACCATTTCTTTCAGTTGAGCGGCACAACGGCGGTAAACCACCAGGGGCTGTCCAACAGGATCGGATATGTCTGTCCCCTGCCCCGCGTATTCGGCCAGGGTTAAAACCCTGGCGCCGGGAACCATTTTCCGCACCTGTTCCTTCTGGACGCCGGTCATGGTCAGCACCAGGTCGGCTCTGCCCGCCATCTCTACAGTTAAGCGGGAAGCCCGGTGTTTTTTCAAATCAATGCCGAGTTCGGCCAGGGCCTCCACAGCCGCAGACGAAGCCGGAGTTCCCGGCGCCGCCGCGAGCCCCGCCGAAAACACTTCAATTGCGCGGCCAGCACTCCCCCGGGCCAGCATCTGGCG
Source organism: Deltaproteobacteria bacterium (assembly GCA_020062745.1). Taxonomy (GTDB): domain Bacteria; phylum Bacillota; class Desulfotomaculia; order Desulfotomaculales; family JAGUVT01; genus JAGUVT01. Next base: position 29,558 of record JAGUVT010000068.1, on the reverse strand, counting down.
GGCCAGCGCCTCGGCCATGCTGCTGCGGCAGGTATTGCCAGTACAAACAAAGAGAATTTTCCTGGACAACCTTCCCACTCTCTCCAAAAGCAGATTTTTACTCCGTAAAAGCTGTGATTTCCGGCAAATCCCTCTCGCAATGACATTTCAGGCCGTCATGAGCAGAGCCGGGTAGTTTCCCGCCACAAGCAACCCTTTGTTCGTAAAAGCAGCAGTGCGATTAAAGCCCGGTTAAACTCTCAGCAACCGGTGCCCCGCCGCTTTCCGCAGGCGGTTCATTATAGCCAGACCGATGCCCTCATCCTTAATGCCTTCGGCCAGAATAATATCAACCGCCAGTTCGTCAAAGCGCCGCAGGGCCGCATAGAGTCCGGCGGCGACAGCAGCAGGGTCGTCCCGGCCACCGGCCTGCAAAACTTCCCCTTCTCCATAAAATTCCTTCCGGCCGTTGCATGACAGAATCCCCGCTCTCAGGCCTTTAGCCCGGTACTGTCTCGCCAGGTCCACAATCTTTGCCGTCACCGACTCCGGGCTGCCTTCCACCAACAACAGGGGGGCATCGGGAGCATAGTGAGTATATTTCAGCCCCGGGGAACGGGTTTCCCCACACCATTCTGAACCGGCCCGGATACCCGGGTGAACCTCAACCGCTCCCAGGACATTTTGCAAATCTTCCGGCGTAATGCCGCCCGGCCGCAAAATCTGAGGCGTCGGCGCTGTAAGATCCAGCACCGTCGATTCGACTCCCAGACCGGTAGGACCGCCGTCCAACACTACTTCAATCCGCCCGGCCAGATCACACAGCACATGACCTGCCGTAGTCGGGCTGGGACGCCCGGAGATGTTGGCGCTGGGAGCCGCTACCGGCAGTGCGGCCTCCCGGATCAGGGCCAGAGCCACAGGATGATCCGGCATACGTATGGCGACAGTATCCAGGCCGCCAGTTACCCAGGCAGGAACCCCTTTTCCGCCCGGCAGGACCAGGGTAAGCGGACCGGGCCAGAAGATGTCCATCAACAAAATCGCTTTTTCCGGCACCTGTCCGGCCAGTTGAAACACCATATCACGGCCGGCAACATGAATAATCAGGGGATTATCGGCTGGTCTTCCTTTAACTGCAAAAAGACGGGCTGCCGCCGTACCGTCCAGAGCGTTGACTCCCAGACCGTAGACAGTCTCAGTCGGAAAAGCCACCAGCCCGCCCCGGCGCAAGACAAGGGCGGCTTCAGCTATCACTGTCCGGTCGGGGCAGCAGGGATCAACCTTTATATACCTGGTTGAAATAACATCTTCCTGCAAAAACTCTCTCCTTATTTAGCCATCTTTATTTTCAAAATTATTCTTTTAACCGCCCTACTATCAGACGGTCCCGGCCGGCCAGGTCTTTGTGCACCTGAACCTCCCATACCGGCTCCGGCATCAAGGCGGCAGCGGCTTCTCCCTGATCCGCGCCGATCTCCATGAGCAGCCATCCGCCGGGTTTGAGCAGGACGGCCGCGACTGGAACAAGCCGGCGCATCAGAGCCAGCCCATCCATTCCCCCATCCAAAGCTACCAGGGGCTCGAAAAGATAAACCTCCGGCGGCAGGCCGGGCAGGTCCCCCGACGGAATATAGGGCAGGTTGGCGGCAATCAGGTCCACCTCCCCCGGCAGGCTGGGACAACTCATAAGAGGCTCCAACAGGTCACCCTCATAAAGCATAACCCGCCTCTCCACCCCGCAGGCAACCGCGTTGCGGCGGGCCACGTCCAGGGCGGGGGCAGAACAGTCGGTAGCATGAATCCTCGCTGAAGGCAAAAAAACAGCCAGGCTGACGGCAATGGCCCCGCTGCCGGTACCTGCGTCAACAATCAACAAGGGACGGTCCTCCCCGGCCAAAAGAACCGGCGCCTTTTCTACTCCATCCCAAACAACGGAACCGTCCCCCTGTCTGGCCAGCGCCGTTTCTACAAGCAACTCCGTCTCCGGCCGGGGAATCAGGACAGACCGGTTAACATGGAACACCAACCCCATAAATTCTTTGCTGCCGGTCAGGTACGCCACGGGTTCCCTCCGGCTGCGGCGGGAGATAAGATCACCAAAAACCTTTTCTTGCGCTGCGGTTAAAGTGCGCTCCGCTTCCCGGTAGAGACCGGCCCGGTTCAACCCCAGTACGTGGGTCAGGAGCACCTCCGCATCTAAAAACGGGCTTTCTATTCCTTTTTCCTTAAGATGCCCCCCCGCCCGGGCTAAAGCCTCTCTCACCTTTACCGCCATATTCGTTCCCCGTTTTTTGTCCCCTACCCGTCTTGCTGCATACGTTCTGCCTGGTCGGTAGTAATAATAGCATCAATTACTTCATCCAGATCCCCTTCCAAAATACTGTCCAACCGGTGCAGGGTCAACCCGATACGGTGATCGGTAACACGGTTTTGCGGAAAATTATAAGTACGGATCCGTTCACTGCGGTCACCGGATCCCACCATGGAGCGGCGGGTGCTGGCCAGCTTCTGGTGCTGCTCCGTCTGGAGCCGGTCCATCAGACGCGCCCGCAATACTTTCATGGCCTTGTCTTTATTCTTGTGCTGTGATTTTTCATCCTGCATGGAAACTACAATGCCGGTCGGCAGGTGAGTGATGCGCACCGCCGACTGGGTGGTGTTAACCGACTGGCCTCCGTGACCGGAAGCGCAGAACACGTCAATACGCAGGTCATCCGGGTTGATTTCCACGTCCACTTCCTCCGCTTCAGGCAAAACGGCAACCGTCGCGGCAGAAGTATGAATCCGCCCGCTTGACTCGGTAGTGGGAACACGCTGCACCCGGTGGACACCGCTTTCAAATTTCAGCCGACTGTATGCTCCCCGGCCTTCCACCAGGAAAATAGCCTCTTTAAGTCCACCGATCCCGGTATGGTTTGTATGCAAAATCTCCACCTTCCAGTTGCGCTGCTCGGCATACCGGGCGTACATACGAAACAGGTCCGCGGCAAATAAAGCGGCCTCTTCTCCCCCGGTACCGGCCCGAATTTCTACGATAACGTTTTTTTGGTCATTGGGGTCTCCAGGCATAAGCATCATTTTAAGCTTTTGCTCAAAATTGGTTTTCTTTTCCTCCAACTGGCCCAGTTCGGATTCCACCATCTCCTTAAAATCATCGTCCAACTGATCGGCCAGCAGTTGTCCGGCCTCCCGGATTTCCTGCAAAACTTTTTTATATGCCCGGTAAACCCCGACAACATCTTCCAGTTCGGCATGAGCCTTGATATATCGCTGCCAGCGTTCCCGGTCGGTCATAACTGATGAATCACCGATTAAATTCGCGAGTTCATCATAGCGTTCCTCCAGCCTGGCCAATTTTTCAATCATCAACCATCCTCCCTCAAAGCAGCAAAGGCCGATATCGCCACTTCCACCTGGTCGTCGTCAGGGCCACGGGTAGTAAGCTTCTGCACCCACAGGCCGGGTGCAATCAGAATGCGGCACCAGGACACAGAGGCATATTTCCCGGACAGCTTGAGCAGTTCATATGATATTCCGGCTATCACCGGCAGCAGAAGAATGCGGGAAAGAATGCGCCACCATAACACCTGGTCACCTAAAAAAGAAAAAAACAAGATGCTGATCAATAATACTATCAGCAAAAAACTGGTGCCGCAGCGCGGGTGAAGGGTGGAATAACGCTGCACCCGTTCTACAGTCAGTTCGTCTCCGGCTTCGTAAGCGTTGATTACTTTATGCTCCGCCCCATGATATTGAAAAACCCTTTTAATATCTTCCAGCCTGGCAATAGCCACCAGGTACGCTAAAAAAACAGTGATGCGGAAGAAACCTTCAATCAGGTTCTGCAGAAAAACGTTTGGAAACATGTTTTTTAACAAGTGCGCCGCGGCAACAGGCAGTATGGCAAAAAGAAACACGGCCAGACCCAGAGCTACCGCTATAGTCAGCACCATCTCCCTGGTACTGAGTTCCTCTTCTTCACCGACTGCCTGGTTGGCAGAATAAGTCAAAGCTTCGATGCCCAGGACCAGGGCTTCAATCAGCGCCACTGTACCCCTTAAAAGAGGCCATTTTAAAAAGGGAAAGCGCCCCCCAGGGGTACCAACCGGCCTGCGGTCCACTATAATAGTCTGATCGGGGCGCCGCACTGCGATGGTACGGGAATCCGGCCCTCGCATCATCACCCCTTCGATTACCGCCTGACCGCCATACTGGTAAGTTTCTTTCATGCCCACTATTCCTTATCTCAAAAAACACTTCAAAAAAAGAGCGTCTTGCGCTCTACTACTTCAAGCCGTACTTTTTGCGGAATTTTTCAGCCCGCCCACGGGTTTCTACCATTCTTTGCGAACCGGTGTAAAAAGGATGGCATTTTGAGCAGATTTCTACCCGCATCTCCTTTTTGGTAGATCCGGTTTCAAACGATTCACCGCAGACACAGGTAATTTTTGCCTTGTCATAATTGGGATGAATCCCCTTTTTCACTGGGCACACCTCTTTCTATATTTAAACAATAATAAATTATAACAGATTAATAACCATTCTGCAAGATTCCGGGGTCAAAATTAACACAAGGAGCGGCTTTTATACCGCTCCGCATGTCCTGCTTTATTGGTTCTTTTCTCCCAAATAAGTCAGCGGGTCAAGGGGTGTCCCACCATAGCGCACCTCCAGGTGCAGGTGAGGTCCCCGGGACCGTCCGGTGTTACCAACCTCGGCAATTATAGCACCGGCCTCCACCCACTCTCCTTCTGCCACCATAATCTTTGAGCAGTGAGCATAAAGAGTGCAGAGCCCTTCGCCGTGATCGATAACAACAGCCAGGCCGTAGGTACCCCTGCTCCCGGCAAAAACTACCCGGCCCGGCCCGGCCGCATGGATTGGTACCCCTTCAACCGCAGCGATATCAATTCCTTCGTGGGGTTGGCCGTCACGCATACCGTATGCCGAAGTAACCGGCCCTGATACCGGCCAGGCTAACTGGATCCAGCGGCTGTTCCAGGAATCTATGGCCGGAGCGGTAGTAACAGCCGGAATCATCAACCGTTGCCCGGCCAGAATTTTATTGACATCACACAGGCCGTTCCGGTCCGCAATAGCACCAACACTTACTTTGTAACCGGCGGCAATACTTTCCAAAGTTTCACCAGCCCGCACCAGATGCACCGGGCAGTTAACCGGCAACTTCAATACCTGTCCGGCCCGGATAAATTCCCGGTCGGTCAAGTTGTTGACCGCAGCCAGCGTTTCAACAGTGATTCCGCTTCTGCCGGCAATAGACCAGAGACTGTCACCGTCTTTAACCTTATAATAATCTACCGGTGTGTCCACCGGAGGAACCATTGCCACAGCGCTCCCACCGGAATCACCATCTTCATAACCCTCCAGCCGGACACCGGCTGGAATGGCCATCCAAACAACCATGACCATCAGAACCAGGGCTACTTTCAATATCCATGTCTTCACATCTTCCACCTCTTTTGGCAGGCAAAGTTACTTCCTATTATGGCCAAAAGAGGTGGGAATTAAACACCCCGGTTAATCTGTCATTGCGAGCCACAGGCGAAGCAATCTTCTTTCGCGCAGGAATGCTTTATCCGGAGATTGCTTCGTCGGCCGGCGGCCTCCTCGCAATAACCCTTAATCAACAAACTCTTCCGGGTTCTTCCTAGGTGCTTGCCGGATAGTTTCCCCGCCGGTTATTCTCAGTATACCGGCCTGCGGCATGAGAAGATAATTCGGCCCGTCTCAGTTGCAGGAACGCATCAAGCAATTGACGGTTGGTCTTAACCCTTTTCATCTGCTCAATCATCATTTCTATAGCTTCCCAGGGTGTGGCGCCGCTGGTGGCTTTGCGGAAATACCAGACCATCTCCAGTTCGTCCCGTGACAAAAGCAACTCCTCCTTGCGGGTACCGGAGCGCAACACATCAATAGCCGGAAAAATTCGCCGTTCGGCCAGCCGCCGGTCGAGAATAAGTTCCATATTACCGGTGCCTTTGAATTCTTCAAAAATAACATCGTCCATACGGCTGCCGGTGTCAATCAAAGCAGTGGCTAAAATAGTCAGGCTCCCCCCCTCTTCAAGGTTGCGGGCCGCTCCAAAAAACCGCTTCGGCTTGTGCAGCGCCGCCGGGTCCACGCCACCCGAAAGGGTACGGCCGCTGGGCGGGATCACCAAATTATGGGCACGCGCCAGGCGGGTAATGCTGTCCAGCAAAATTACCACGTCATGCTTATGCTCCACCAGTCGCTTGGCCCGCTCCAGCACCATGTCCGCCACCTTGACATGACTTTCCGGCAGTTCATCAAAGGTGGAGCTAACCACATCACCTTTTACAGATCGCTCAATATCGGTCACTTCTTCGGGACGTTCATCAATCAGCAGTACAATTAATACCACTTCCGGAAAATTTTTGGTAATGCTGTTGGCAATCCTCTTTAAAAGAATGGTTTTACCGGCTTTGGGCGGAGAAACAATCAAACCGCGCTGGCCTTTGCCAATGGGAGCAATCAGGTCGATAATACGGGCGGACAGGTTATCCGGTTCGGTTTCCAGGGTGATTCTCTCTTGCGGGTAAAGAGGAGTCAATCCGTCAAAATGCAGCCTCTCGTTCGACTGCTCGGGCTCTACCCCGTTAACCTCCTCCACCCGGAGCAAAGCCAGGTACTTCTCACTATCTTTAGGACGGCGGACCTGTCCCCCCACCAGATCACCGGTGCGCAAGTCGAACCGCCTGATCTGGGAAGCAGAAACATAGATATCATCATGGCTGGGTAAATACTGGAAGGGCCTTAGGAAGCCGTATCCGTCGGGAAGGATTTCAAGAACTCCTTTGGCAAAAAGCAACCCGTGTTTTTCCATCTGTGCTTTCTTAATTTCAAAAATTAATTCCTTTTTCCGTAGCCGGTAATAGCCAGGAATTTCTATTTCTTTGGCAATCTTATATAACTCAACAAGAGTTTTGTTTTCCAGTTCTTTTTCGAGTTCTGCGTGATTCAAAAGCAACCCCCTCTAAATTAAATTTAGCTACAGAAAATACAGAGAAATTATAGCTGACAGCTATCAGCTATAAAAGGAACCCTCTTTTTTTACTCTCGCCTAAAGGAAACTAGCAGCCTGCCTAAATATTAACAGCAACTTACAAATGACTCAACATAATGTGGTTGACACTATTCTATGGCTGCTATATATTGGGGTAAATAATTAAAATTTTCAATTCTCGGACAGGTTCCTAGCCTCTGATAGCTGAACAGCTGCTTGTTGTTAAAAAATTAAAATAATCCCTTGAGGCGGAAAAAAAGAACGTACTTATGGGGTTGGGTATCTTATAACCAATTGCTTTAATTACTATACACCCTGCTTTTCCTTAACTTTTTCCCAATCCGCTAAAAACTTTTCAATCCCGGCATCGGTCAACGGATGTTTGATCATCTGCATCAACACCCGGTAAGGAATAGTTGCGATATGGGCTCCGGCCCTGGCGGCGGCAAGAACATGTACAGGATGGCGGATGCTGGCGGCAATTACCTCGGTGGGGAAATTATACTGTCTGGATATTTCCATAATATCGCAAAGCAATTCCAAACCGTCGTGGTTAATATCATCAAGCCGCCCGATAAAAGGACTTACATAGGACGCTCCCGCCCCAGCCGCCAGCAGAGCCTGGTTGGCTGAAAAAACCAGGGTGACATTGGTGCGGATGCCTTTTCCCGCCAGTATTTTAACGGCTTTCAGTCCTTCCGCAGTCATTGGAATCTTAACCACGATATTAGGATGGATGGCAGCCAGTTCCACAGCTTCAGCCACCATGCCGGCTGCTGCCAGGCTTACCGCTTCGGCACTGATGGGGCCGTCCACAATAGAAACAATTTCACGTACCACTTCGGCAAAATTACGGCCTTCTTTAGCAATCAGCGAAGGATTCGTGGTCACGCCGGAGATGACCCCCAATGAATATGCTTCCCGAATTTCATCAATGTTAGCGGTGTCAAGAAATATTTTCACTATCCTTACCCCCCATAGCTGCTTCAAGCTCTGTTGCTGCTGCCAAAAATACGAATTTTTTTTCTGATCACTTCCACTGCGGCCTCCCTTGCCGGCCCCAACACCTTGCGGGGATCAATTTCACCGGGATTACTTAACAGCACCTGGCGCATGGACAATATAAAAGCCTCCCGGATATTGGTATCGATGTTGACTTTACGTACTCCCAAACGAATGGCTTCTTTGACCGCATCATCGGGAACCCCCGATGAACCGTGCAAAACAAGAGGAATATTGACTTTCGACCGGATCTTCTGCAAGCGGGGAAAATCCAGTTCCGGCGTTCCCCGGTAGCGGCCGTGAGCCGTGCCGACGGCAACAGCCAGGGAATCTACCCCGGTCTCCCGGACAAACACTTCCGCCTCATCCGGATCGGTAAAAAGTGCCTCCCGCTCGCTGACAGTAATATTATCCTCCGTACCGCCAATTTTGCCCAGTTCGGCTTCTACCGACACGCCTACTGCCCGGGCCACCGCCACAACCTGCCTGGTCAGAGCGATGTTTTCCGCCAGCGGCAGACTGGAACCATCAATCATTACCGAACTGAACCCATGCCGGATACATTGGACAACCTGCTCAAAACTGGTACCGTGATCCAGATGCAGGGCTACGGGCACACTGGCCCTCCCCGCAGCCAGCCGGGCCATGGCAGCTATATATTCAATACCAGCATACTTAATGGCACCCTGGCTTGCCTGCATGATTACCGGCGCACCTTCTGCCTCCGCCGCAGCAACAATAGCCTGGACAATTTCCATGTTGTTACAGTTAAAAGCACCTACTGCGTAAAATCCCGCTTCTGCTTGCTTTAAAAGCTGCGCTACCGGTACCAGAGCCACTTACTTCCCTCCCCTAAAAGAAACCTCGGCCACAAAAATAATTATTGCTTGAAATATTTATCTGTGGTAAAATATCTTTTCGCCGGTCAGGTCTTGCGGCGGCGCCGGGTCCTTTTAGCTTTATTAGTGCTGACAAGGCTATCCATGCATTTAAAACCATGTTTGGACAATTCAATGGTATTCACTTGCCGGATTACTTCCAGGTCCTCTTCGTTTTCAGCATAAATAATATAAATGCCGTCACAGTTTTTGCAATGTAACTCCAGGCGATCCGGGAAAACATTTACTTCTATACGCTGACTGTCACACTGACAATATAATGCGCCAGAGCTGGCAATATCATGCAGGCGATTTAAAACATCACACATAACCGATGGGTTATGGAAGTAATCTTCTTGCTCAAATTCTTCAAATAACGCCTCAAAGTTCACCTCGTTGTTCTTCACAACTTCCTTCACTTCCGGTTCGGAACCAATATAACCCAGTTCCATTTCTACTTCCGGACAAAAAAGACGGGTTACTCCACCATTCCAGAGAGCCTTCCCGGTTATTTCCTGCTGATGCCTGGCCTCACATACAACACAAGAAACCTGTAACCAGTACAAATGATTACCGGTAGTTATCACCAACTTTGCAGTACCACAGGAACAGTTAATTTGCACACTTCTGCTACCGGAAAAGGCAAACCGGGAAATGGTATGAAATTCTAATTTCCCGCACTCCGGACAGCGCATGGCCAGCACTGCTTCAGTGGCTATCAGCATCAGTTAAACCTCCTTAAAACTTCGCTAAGAATAAATTCGCCGCCAAAAATAAAAGTCCTCTTTAAAATTAAATTATTAGCAACTGGTATTTGGCCTTTAACCGTCAGGGGCCGGTTGACGGCCAGGCAGGCTTCTACTGATAGCCGACCGCTTAACACCCTAATAATAATAGCCGGGCAGGTTCATATAATTGGCCATCGAAAAGACCATCGAAATCATGACCGCCACCAAGACTATTATAAATACAAAAATGACCATGGCGGGAATAAGCACCACCAGCACTGCTCGCCCGGTGGATAAATGATGCACCTGTGCCAACCCGATAACCAGGATAACAGTGCTCCAGATCAGAATACCAAAACCGGCCAGACCCATTAATAAAGGAACAACTATACTCCTTGAACCCAGCAAAAGCATCAGAAATTGAAACGGAACGATGAATATAAAAGGTAGGCCGGCCAGCCCGGCCACAGTGAAAACTCCTCTGGCCTGCCCGTTACCACCCAGAAATTCGGCTATCAGGTGTAACACGGCACTGTAAATAAACCATTTTAAATAACCAAAAAGCAGGCCAAATATAACCACCAAAGGAATTATGGATTGCATAACCGCAATCAAATGGCCCCCCCCGTATATGGGAGACACCCCGCCGCTAATTCTGGTAAAAGTAAATATCCCCATGGAGGTAACTATTAAAGTAACGATAGTTACAATCAGCACTGTCAATCCCACCGGGGGTTGCAGGGCTACCCTTTTCATGGTAGCGGCAGGATCAAAAAGAACTCCATAAATCAGTTCGAGAAGGTCGATCTTGTCCTTGCCGATGTCAACCGCCGGAGTTGCGCTTTCAACTATCCAATCTTTTTCCTCCACATTCCCGCCTCCCTATCTTGAAATCACCTTTTTGTCGTTGCGAGCATACGGCATTTTCGTCCTTATGATGGCGCCGCAAACGCCGCATGAATGCCTATCTTATGTTCAGGTAACCCATGCCGCCGGGAGATACCAGTTGGGATAAAGCATTCCCAAAAAACTCCCGCCAGATGTTCCGCGGCCCCAGTTCCACAACCTGCGGTTCACCGGAAATACCGGCTAGCCGGGCAGCAAGATCAATGGCATCATAATGATTACCCAACTGATCCACCAATCCGAGTTCCTTTGCCTGTTGGCCAGTAAATACCCGCCCGTCGGCCAGCGTTTTCACCGCGGCTATATCCATCCCCCGTCCTTTAGAGACAACATTAATAAACTGATCATAAATATCATCAATCATTGACTGAAAGATAACCCTTTCTTCCGGTGTGACCGGGCGGGAGGGAGAGCCCATGTCTTTATACGGACCGCTTTTAAACGTTTCCGTGGAAAGACCGATTTTTCCAAACAAAGACTGCATGTTTTGGGTCTCGATGATTACCCCGATGCTGCCGGTAATGGTAGCCGGATTGGCCACGATTTGATCCGCCCCGGTAGCAATCCAGTAAGCGCCCGAAGCAGCCATGTCTCCCATGGAAACCACTACCTTCTTCCCGGCCTGTTTCAGCCGTTCCACTTCCGTGCTTATTTCTTGAGATGCCGAGGCCGTTCCGCCGGGACTGTTGATCCTGATTACTACTGCTTTCAAACGGGGGTTTTTAGCCGCTTCCCGCAACCTGGCAGCGATCTCCTCGGAGTTGCCCTGACTGCCCAGGAACCCCCCGCCGCTTCTGCCGCCGGTAATTATACCGTCGATATAAATAATACCAATCTCACCGCTACCAGCAACAGTTTCAGTTCCGAATCTGGCGGTCGGCAGAAGAGCAACCGTTAAAACCAGAAAAAACACTACTGCGCCCAGGACGAAGCCGGCAATCAGCCTTTTTTTCATTTAAACATCCCCTTCTATCATTTCCGGCCCTGCAAAGCTGCTCCAATAAAATCCCTGAACAAAGGATGAGGCCGGTTGGGACGGGATTTGAACTCCGGATGAAACTGAGTGGCCACAAACCACGGATGATCGGGAAGTTCGATTATCTCCACCAGGTAATCGTCCGGCAGGGTACCGCTAAAGACCAATCCGCTACGCGCCAGAGCGGAACGGTAAGTATTGTTCAGTTCGTAGCGGTGTCGGTGCCGCTCCTCGATAATTTCCTGCCCGTAAGCCGCTTTCGCCAGGGAACCGCCAAGCAACTTGCATGGGTAGCAACCCAACCGCATGGTACCGCCCAGTTGGTCCAGTTCCTTTTGCTCCGGCAACAGGTCAATTACCGGAAAAGGAGTACCGGCATCAAACTCAGTACTGTTAGCGCTATGCCAACCCATCACATGGCGGGCAAATTCCACCACTGCCAGATGCAGCCCCAGACAGATGCCCAGGTAGGGAATTTTCTGCTCCCGGGCATAGCGAACGGCTTTGATTTTGCCTTCAATACCCCGGCCGCCAAAACCGCCCGGTACTAGAATACCATCTACTTTTTGAAGATATTCCTCCACCGGCGCCTGCTCCAGTTCCTCTGAATTGATCCACTTCACCTCTACCGCCGAACCATGATAGAAACCAGCGTGGCGCAGGGCTTCGACCACGCTTAAGTAAGCATCGGGTAGAGACACATACTTGCCGACCAGACCAATAGTAGCCGGGTGACGCAGGTTTTTCATTCTAGCCACCATTTCACGCCACTCCGAAAGATCAGGCGGCCCACAGGCCAGTCCCAGCTTACCCAGTACAATATCAGCCAGCCCCTCTTCTTCCAGCATTAAAGGCACCTCGTAAATGGACGGGGCATCCAGCGCCTGAATCACTGCATCCTTGTCAATATCGCAAAACAAGGCCAGTTTTTCTTTCATCTCTTTAGACAGCGGCCGCTCGCTGCGGCAGACCACTATATCCGGCTGAATCCCCATGCTTTTCAGTTCCTTAACGCTGTGCTGGGTAGGCTTGGTTTTCAGTTCATTAGCCGCCCGCAGGTAAGGCACCAGGGTAACATGAACGTACACCACATTCTGGCGGCCCAGGTCGCTCTTTAACTGGCGGATGGCTTCCAGAAACGGCTGCGATTCTATATCCCCCACCGTTCCGCCAATCTCCGTAATTACCACGTCGGCGCCGGATTCTGCCGCTACCTGCCGCACTCGCTCTTTTATTTCATTGGTTATATGCGGAATTACCTGAACCGTGCCGCCCAGGAAATCTCCCCGGCGCTCCTTGTTGATTACCGACCAGTAAATTCCCCCGGTGGTAACATTACAGCTCTTGCTGATATTAATATCAATAAATCGCTCATAGTGCCCCAGGTCCAGGTCCGTCTCCGCTCCATCTTCGGTGACGAAAACCTCGCCATGCTGATAAGGGCTCATAGTCCCAGGGTCAACATTGATGTAAGGGTCTAACTTTTGAATGGCCACTTTCAGCCCCCGGCTTTTCAAAAGGCGGCCCAGAGAAGCTGCCGTAATCCCTTTGCCCAGCGATGAAACCACCCCACCGGTTACAAAAACAAACCTGGACATGAAAAACCTCCAAAAAATTCACATTGTCTCCGGCGCAGTTACGCCCAGCAGCCGGAGGGCATTGCGCAGGGTAATCCGGGTAGCGTTTACCAGAGCCAGGCGGGCGTTGCACAAGGCCCGATCGGGAACGATAACCCGGTAACTGTTGTAAAAGCTGTGCAGCAGCCCGGCCAGTTCATGAGTATAACGGGCAATCCGCTGGGGTGCCAGCCCTCTGGCGGCAGAAACCACTTCTTCCGGGAAATCAACGATTTTGCGAATAAGCGCCAGCTCTGCTTCTTCCCGCAAGAGTCCCGGATCAACTTCGCCGGGTTGGGGCATTTTTCCTCCCTGCTCCTGCAGATGGCGTAAAATACTGCAAATACGGGCATGGGCGTACTGAATATAATAAACCGGGTTCTCATTGGTCTGGGCCTTCGCCAGATCCAGATCAAAATCCAGGTGGCTGTCGGCGCTGCGTATAACAAAGAAGTAGCGGGCTGCATCCCGGCCCACCTCCTCCACCAGTTCCTCCAGGGTAATATATTGGCCGGTGCGCTTGGACATGCGTACCATTTCGCCCCCCCGGTAAAGGCGCACCAGTTGCATAATAATTACTTCCAAAGCATCCGGATCGCAGCCCAGGGCGGCAACCGCTCCCTTCATCCGGGCAGCGTGGCCGTGATGGTCGGCGCCCCAGATGTCGATAACTCTTTTGAACCCCCGCTCAAATTTGTTTTTATGGTATGCTATGTCGGCTGCAAAGTAGGTGGGAATTCCGTTCGAGCGGATTACTACTTCGTCCTTATCCGCGCCAAAATCCGCAGCCTTAAACCACAAGGCCCCTTCCTTTTCATAAAGATAACCTTTTTCATTTAAATACTGCAGGGTTTTTGTCACCGCCCCGGAATCGTGCAGTTCCCGCTCCGAGAACCAGACATCGTAATTTATCCCGAAGTCCGCCAGCGCCTGCCTGATGGCCGCCAGTTTCTCCGCCAGGGCATATTTAACCAGCGCCGCCCGGCGTTCCCCGGCGCTGGACTTGAGATAGCCGTCCCCATGACAGGTAACAAATCCTTTTACCGTCTCAATGAGATCGTCTCCGTGATAACCTTCTTCGGGCACAGGCATATCAATGCCCAGCAACTGCTGGTAGCGGGCCTCCAGAGAAAGCCCGAAATTCTCAATCTGGTTGCCGGCGTCGTTGATATAAAATTCCCTCGTTACATCATAACCGGCAAAGCCCAGAATAGCGGCAATACTGTCGCCCAGGGCGGCGCCCCGGGCATTGCCCATATGCAATAAGCCGGTCGGATTGGCACTGACAAATTCTACCTGCACCTTCTCCCCCCGGCCGATATTTACCCGCCCGTAGTTCCCGTCCCTGGCTTCTGCCAGCGGCAGCACCTGATATACCCAGGCCGGATCGAGGTAAAAATTAATAAAGCCGGGGCCGGCAATTTCTACTCGTTCTACCCAGGTCCCGGTCAATGAAAGGTTCCGGGTAATTATCTCGGCCACCCGGCGCGGCGCCATGCGGGCCGGGCGGGCCAGCAGCATGGCCAGGTTGGTGGCAAAATCACCATTTTCCTTTTCGCGCGGCGTTTCCACCACAAAATCAGGCAATTCCTCTATTTTTAAAGCGCCCGCCGCCCGCGCCCCGGCCACCGCATCGACCAGGGACCGGGCCAGGCCGGCTCGTATTTCTTCTACTATTTCGCTCATTTCAACTGCTCCAGCCTTAAATTTATTTTAGCCGCAGAATTAAAACCATTTTTTGTTTACTTTATGCAAACAAGCTTAATATCAAAAGCATATGTATGTCAAGAGAGCATGTCCGCATAAAGCGAATACTTTTTTCTCCGTAGCCTCTGCGGCCGGTTATTTTCAGTTTACAACCCGTACCCGGCAGCAAAAGCAGCCCGGTTTACCTCCAGCAAGCGGGCCGGAACCTGGGCGGCCAGGGATTCCTGCCAGAGTTCCTCCCCGACGGGCAGGCGGCGGGCCAGCGCTCCCAACAACACCACGTTGGCCGCCCGGGCATTGCCACAGGCGGCAGCCAGCCCCAGGGCGTCTACCACCACCGTATCCGGCGCGACAGCCCGGATATGGGCAATTATACCGGCCGGGTACTCTACCGCCCCCGCCAGTACGGGCGCCGGCGGAATTTCCTGGTCGTTGATGATCATGGTTCCGCCTGGTTTCAGAAAGGGCAGGAGGCGCAAGCCCTCCAGTTTCTCAAAAGCCAGGATGATATCGGCAGTCTTCTCTCCGATCAAGGGGGAATGCACCTTCTCTCCCAGGCGCACCTGAGTGACGACACTACCGCCCCGCTGAGCCATTCCGTGCACTTCGGAAACCTTGAGATCATAGCCGGCTTTTTCGGCGGCCCCGGCCAGCACCTTGCTGGCCAAAATGGTTCCCTGCCCGCCGACGCCCGCCATCAGCACGTTAACCGGTTCCAACATTATCTTCACCCCTCTGCAAGGCGCCGTTCTTACACACCTGAACACACAAACCGCATCCCGTACAGGTCAGTTGGTCCACCACCGCCACCTTTTTGGAAGCGGACTTCCCGTCTTTGCCCGGCGGCGTTCCGCCGGAAGCCGCCTCCACGTCCCGCAGGGAAAGAGCCGGGCATCCCAGGCGGATGCAAGACCGGCAGCCCTTACAGGCGTCGGCCCGGACCCATGCCGGCGGCCCGGCGGGCCGGGTGAGCAATACGCAGGAGCGCCGGGCGATTACCAGCGAAGTCTCCGGGGCGGCCACCTCTTCCCGCATTACCTCTTCCACCCGGCGGAGGTCCAGGGGATCCACCACTTTTACCCTTTTCACCCCCAGGGCGCGGGCCAGCATTTCCAGGTCCACGGCCGGCGCCGGGCAGCCCATCAGGGTGGTACCGGTGCCGGGGTGGGGCTGGTGTCCGGTCATGGCGGTAGTGCGGTTATCGACAATAACCACGGTGCCGCCGCCCCCGTTGTAAACCATGTTCAACAGGCCGGTGATCCCGGAATGGAAAAAGGTGGAGTCGCCAATCACGGCCACGGTATGCCCGTGCCGCTCCAAAGAAGCCTTCTCCGCACCGTGCGCCGCCCCGATACTGGCCCCCATGCAGATACAACTGTCCATGGCCTCCAGCGGGGGTAGCCCGGCCAGCGTATAGCAGCCGATATCGCCGGTCACCATCAGTTTTAAACGGCGCAAAACGTAAAACAAGCCCCGGTGCGGGCAGCCCGGGCAAAGCACCGGCGGACGGGCCGGCGCCGCCGGCGCTTCCGGCAGGCCGGCAGTTGCTCCCGCCGCCGCTTCAGTCACTTCTTCTCCGGCCAAAACAGCCGGCACGCCGGCTGCCACGAAATGCCGGGCCACCAGCACCGGGTCCAGTTCCCCTATACCGGGGATGATTTCCCTGCCTTTAACGTGAATCCCCAGCATGCGCACCTGTTCCTCAATAAAGGGATCCAGTTCCTCCACCACGTACAGATTTCCCACCCCGGACGCAAACTCCCTGACCAGGTTCCGGGGAAACGGGTGGGACATCCCCAACTTCAAAACCGAAGCCTGCGGGAGCACTTCCCGCACGTACTGATAGCAGACACCACCGGTAATTATCCCCACCTGCCGCTCCCGCCATTCAATGAAATTTACCGGGCCGGATTCCGTATACTGCTCCAGTTCCAACAGCCGGCCGGCCAGGACCGCCCGGCGCGGGCGGGCGTAACCGGGTACCATCAGGTACTTGCGGGCATCCTTCTGGTAAGGCCGCAGCACTACCGGCTGCGGTTCCTTTAGTTCCACGAAACTTTGCGCATGAGCGATGCGGGTGGTGGTACGCAGCATCACCGGGGTGTCAAAACGCTCGCTGATGTCCAGAGCCAGCCCTACCATGTCGCGGGCCTCCCGGCTGTCAGCGGGCTCCAGCAGGGGGATTTTGGCAAAACGGGCGTAGTTCCGGTTGTCCTGTTCGTTCTGGGAACTGTGCATACCGGGATCATCGGCCGAAACCAGCACCAGCCCGCCGTTTACCCCGGTATAGGCAAGAGTGAACAGGGGATCGGCAGCCACATTGACGCCGACATGCTTCATGGCCACCAGCACCCGGGCGCCAGCCAGGGAGGCGCCGATGCCCACTTCGAGGGCCACTTTCTCATTCGGCGCCCATTCGGCGTAAACGCCCGGATAACGGGCAAAATGCTCCAGTATTTCCGTGCTGGGAGTGCCGGGGTAAGCAGCCGCCACCGTCACCCCGGCCTCAAAGGCCCCCCTGGCAATTGCCGCGTTGCCGGAAAGAAGTTCCTTCACACGTTACACCTCCATTTTCAACTCTCAACCCGCCTGTCTATAACCCGGCGGGCCTTCCCGGTGCTGCGCTCCAGAGAACGGGGCTCCAAGAGGCGGACCCGGGCGTTTAAAGAAAGGACGCTGTTCAAACGGCGGCGGATTTTTACCTCCAGCGCCTCCAGATCCCGGAACTGACCGGTAAACAGTTCCTGGGTCAATTCCACCCGCACTTCCAGGTAATCCAAAAAACCGTTTTTATCAACGATAATCTGGTAATGAGGCGCTATACCATCGACACTCATCAGAACGCTTTCAATCTGCGAAGGAAACACATTAACGCCTGAAACAATCAGCATGTCGTCGGTGCGCCCGGTTACCTTGCGCATTCTGGCCGTGGTCCGCCCGCACGGGCACGGCGTCCGGTCAAGGACGGAAATGTCCCGGGTGCGGTAGCGGATCACCGGAAAGGCTTCCTTGGTCAGGGTGGTTATCACCAGTTCCCCTTCCTGTCCGCAATCCAGCACTGCGCCTGTGTCCGGATCGATTATCTCAACCAGGAAATGATCTTCGGCAATATGCATCCACCCCGGATACCGGCACTCGCCGGCCACACCGGGACCAATAACTTCGCTCAGGCCGTAATTGTCGGTCGCTTTTATCCCCCACACCCGCTCCAATTCGGCCCGCATGTCTTCGGTCCAGGATTCGGCTCCAAACAAGCCGAGCCGTACCGGCAGGCCGGCCGGATCAATCCCTGTTTCCGCCGCCACTTCCGCCAGGTGAAGGGCGTAAGAAGGCGTCCCCACCAGAACCGTGGTGCCGAAATCCCGCATCAGCATAACCTGTCTTTCAGCATTGCCGGCCGAAACCGGCACAACGGCGGCACCTACCCGCTCCAGCCCATAATGGAGGCCGAAAGCCCCTGTAAACAGGCCGTAGCCGAAATAAATCTGGGCCACATCATCCCCGGTCACCCCGGCCTGGGTGGCGACACGGGCAATCAACCCGGCCCACGTGTCCAGATCCCGGCGGGTGTAGCCCACCACCACCGGTTTGCCGGTGGTGCCGGAAGAAGCGTGCAGCCGCACCACTTCTTTTAATGGTACGGCAAACAGGCCATAAGGGTAATTGTCGCGCAAGGCTTCCTTGGTGGTAAAGGGAAAGCGGCGGATGTCCCCGATTTCTCTGATGTGGGCCGGGCCGACGCCGTATGCGTCAAAAAGTTCCCGGCAAAAGGGAACCCGGTCGTATACCCGGGCTACCGTTTCTTTAAGACGTTCCAATTGAATTAACTGCAGTTCGGCGCGATCCATGCATTCGTAGCGGGGATCCCAGATCATCGACCTGCTCCTTCCCTGAGAACCATCTTTTTTGTCATTTATTATTTTCTACGCGGCCGGGGAAACTCCTTCCTCACTTCGTGCCGGCAAAAGAGGCGGTCAGGATCCTGCCGCGTCCCGCCCGGCGCTTGACAAACCGGTCCATCCGCTTGAGGGCCTCGCTTAAATCCTCCAATGAAGCCGCGTAAGCGCAGCGGACGTAACCCTCTCCCTGTTCGCCGAAGGCATTGCCGGGAACCACCGCCACCTTCTCCTCCTTTAACAATTGCCCGGCAAATTCCTCGGAGGAAAGACCGGTAACGGTAATGTCGGGAAAGGCATAAAACGCCCCCCGGGGCTCGAAGCAGGGCAGGCCGGTTTCCCGGAAGGACCGCAGTACCAGGTGGCGGCGGCGGTTATACTGTTCCACCATCCGCCGCATCTCCGGCCGCCCGTTCCGTAACGCCTCGACGGCAGCCGTCTGGGCGGTAATCGGCGCGCAGAGCATGGTATACTGATGAATTTTGGTCATGGCCGCGATAAAGTCGGGGTTGCCGGCGGCATAACCGACACGCCAGCCGGTCATGGCGTACGCTTTGGAAAAGCCGTTGAGCAGCACGGTGCGTTCCTTCATGCCGGGCAGACTGGAAAAACAAACGTGTTCTCCTTCGTAGGTGAGTTTATCATAAATTTCATCGGAGAAGACAATTAGATCGCGCACCCTTGCCACTTCTGCTATGGCCTGCACCGTCGCCCGCTCCAGGACGGCGCCGGTGGGGTTGTTCGGGTAGCAAAGCAGCAGCACTCTGGTACGGGGCGTAACGGCTGCGTCCACCATTTCGGCGGTTACCTGAAAACTGTTTTCCACCCCAGTCTTGATAAAAACCGGCCGCCCTCCGGCCAGAACGGTACAGGGAGCATAAGAAACATAAGACGGTTCGGGAATCAAAACCTCGTCTCCCGGAGCAAGGAGGGCGCGCATGGCCAGGTCCAGTCCCTCGCTCACCCCGACCGTAATCAGAATCTCGCTGCGGGGATCGTACCGGACGCCGTAATTTCCTTCTATGTCCCCGGCAATCGCCTCCCGCAGTTCCAGCAGCCCCTGGTTGGAGGTATACATGGTATAACCTCTTTCCAGGGCGTAAACACATGCCTCCCGGATGTGCCAGGGGGTAACGAAGTCCGGTTCACCCACACCGAGGGAAATCACATCTTTCATCTCAGCAACCAGGTCGAAAAAGCGCCGGATACCTGAAGGGGGCATATCCCGCACGGCCGGATTGACCCGGTCCGCCCAGCTTTTTCCCCTGCTCATGGGGTCACCACCAGCCTGCGGTCCTGCTCCCCGTCTTCCACTATGGTGCCGAGCTGCTTATAAGTTTTAAGGACAAAATGGGTGGCCGTGCTGACCACATGCTCGATCGTGGCCAGTTTGGTGGAAACAAAATGAGCCACTTCTTTCATTGTGCGCCCCTCCACAATTACTGCCAGGTCATAAGCCCCCGACATGAGCATCACACTTCTCACCTGGGGAAACCGGTAGATGCGCTCGGACACCGCGTCAAACCCCACGTCGCGCTGAGGAGTAATTTTTACCTCGATAAAGGCGGTAACCTTTTCCTCCCCCGCTTTTTCCCAGTTGACCAAAGTGTAATAGCCCAGAATAATTTTCTTCTTTTCCATTTCTTTAATCTGCCGGCACACTTCCTCTTCCTCCATATTAAGCATGGCCGCAATCTGGGCAGAGGTAAGCCGGCTGTTGGACTCTAAAAGTTCGAGTATTTCCTTCATCATTATCCCCCTTCGTAAATTTCAGGAAAATCAGCCTGTTTCTTCTTTATTTTCTCTGTGTTCTCTGTGAACTCTGTGGCAAAAATCATTTTCTCTTGATCAAAATAAAAATCCCGCCCCCTAAAGGGACGAGAGATTACGCTCGCGGTACCACCCTGATTGATCGCATTTTGTCCCATGCGACCCACTCCAATCCTGTAACGGCGGTCAACACCGGCCAGGCTTACTCTTTTTTCGGCCCGCAGCATCCGGGGCGGCACGGGTACTTTCCTCGGCCGGGCTCCCACCAACCCCGGTTCGCTGACAATTGCCGGTACCCTTCTTCCCCATCATCGCTTTTAGCACATAAACTTAGCGTTATTATAGCACGGGCACTTACCCCTGTCAATTAAAAAGTTCAAGGCACCGTGTTTCAATGCCCGCAGTTCAAGTCCTCGACCCCCGGTTTGCCCGCAGGTGTTGTTGTTTTAGACATTGCTATTTCGTAAACTTCAATAGCCTTTCATATATTTTTATTAGTGGTTGTGCCCTACAGGTATGGATGGTTAGTATTGAATTTATATCCCTTGAAGTCCCTTGGACTTCCGCTATTTTAAACTGCCCTGAGGACTTCTTGGAATTCTTCGATGCTGTTTACTTTAGCACTCTTCTTAAGCAAAAATCTCAATACTGCCGGGCTATCGGTTTCCCGCAGCTTTTCGTCGATTCCTCTTGTAACCAGATCAAACCGTTCTTCCAGTATTTCCAGAATATCTTCACGTAAAGTTTCAATTTTTCCCTTTTCCATACCCTTTTCCATACCCTTTTCCATACCCTTCTGTATGCCCTCGTTTATCCAGTCCTGTACTATACTTGATTCCTTCAAAATGGCCACCTCCTCCTTGAAAAATTGCAGTAAAAACTCCCGGTCCAGGTACCGCTCCGCTACCGTTACCGCTACCGACAAGGCGTCTGCCTGCCATTTTTTGTTTTCTGCCGTTAAAATCAACTGCCTGGTTTTGGCCAGGACGGCCGCGCTTTTTTCCTCCGCAAGCATGATCAGCAGGGGAGCCAGTTCTTTTAATTCTCCCCCGGCTATGGCTTCACTATAATCCCACAATTTGATTGCTTGATAGGTAAACCTGCTCATTATCTTCCCATCGAGCTCCACGCTATATTCAGACGGCAGTTGCCTGTAGTTCCTTCGCTCCAGGTAAATTACCGCCGGGATTACAGGCAGGCGGTAACTTTCGGTTAAAAAGGCGCTGTATTTAAACATCCGCTCCGGCACATCTTTCTCGTGATGAAGCTGGAATTCCAGGTGCAAAAGGTATTTTTCGTCTTCCTGTTCGATCTGGTAGACGAGGTCCGCTCTTTTTTCCGGGATGTTTATTTCCGGGTTTTCAATTGTGTTAAAAAACCTGTTTTCGGATTTGCCCAGGGCGAGCCTTACAAATGTGGCCGGATAGTTTCTGGCCAGCGCCTTTAAGCTGCGGTCGATTGGATTTGTTAAAGCGGACAAATCAACACCCGGCTTTCTAACTTATATCTTTTGCTTATAATAATATCCTGCAACCTGAAAAATAGCAATACTGATGGGGACGTTGAAAAACCCGTTTTGTCACTGCAAGCTGGGGTCGCCGGCAGTGGGTAGCGAAGCAGGCTGTTGATTTAGCATCAGGATTACTTTGCCGGCCTGCTTTGAGGTAACCACTTTTGAATTAAAAAAGCTTGTGGCGGGCGGAGAACTGTATAAATAACAGAATTAAGTATTGTGTTTCCGGAATTATCATCGAATAGTTTCAACCCTCATCCGGCCCGGAGGCCGAATGCTACACTTAGTATAATAACTATGTTTCAACCCTCGCCCGGCAACTTGATTTGCCGGACGCAAATAAAAACTAATCTGAATTACTGTAGTCCTTCCCAGGGGAGGAATCACAGGGTGCATGTCATTTCCTTTTTTCTATCCTTACCATGAGTTCTTCATTAGTCATTATTCTAAATCCGAAGAGTCAAAAAAGCAACCCTTTCTTTACCTTAAAACTACATGGTGAGGGTGCCGGCGGGGGTTTCAATCAGCTTGAGGATCTTTTCTTCCCGCCCGTTAAGGGCGTTGATGTAAACGAGGTAGGTGTCGTCGCCCAGCTTTCCTTTGAATTCATAGGTTAATTTTTCTTCCCCGGCCGGGCCGGTGGGAATGACGGCCAGGCGGCCGCCTTCAGCCGCCAGGCGGGGATTTAAAAGGGCGCGGGCCTGTTTCAAGGTTAGCTTCGGTTTGGGCAAAGCCCGCTTTTGATGCGACATCAGGTAGCCGGTGGCTTCCACCCCGGTTGTCTCACCGTTGTCCAGGGCCACGGTTACCTTCACCAGGTCGGGGTAAATTACCGCCCCGTCCTGCGTAGCGGCAAAGTTGAAGGTTACGGCATCACCATGGCGCAGAAAGTAGGTGGCCTGCATGTTTTTGTAGCCCCGCTCCTGCAAAAACCGCCCGGCTTTTGTTTTGGCCTGCTCGATGTCCAGGGTAACCTCACCGGTGAGGCGGGAAGAAATCAGCCAGGTTACTTTGCCGCCCCGCCGGGAAACATCCATGATCACTTCTCCCGTACCCGGTTCCCCTTCCGGCGCCAACTCCACTCTATAAGCGGGGATGGTCCCCTCGTTCGTACCGGCAACCCGCACCTGGTAAGTTATATCCGGCCTTTTGTCCAGAAATTCCAGAGCGATTCTTCCCGCTTCCTCTTTAGTGATCTCGGCCAGCCCGCTTAGACCCCGTGGTTCCCGCAGTTCCAGGTGCTCCGAAAAAGGACCGTCGTAAATCAAAGCGGGATAATGCTGCATCTGCCTGTCCAGGGCCTTAAAATCGCTCCGGGCAGGCTCAACCGGCGGTTTCCGGAGCTTTCGCCCGGCCTCCCGCACCAGATCGCGTAAAAAAGAACCGTCCGTGGTCATCACGGCCTGTATCCCCTGCAATTCACGGTTTAAGTCGCCGGCCTGCCGGTACAGGCTGTCAAGAGTTTCCCAATCGCCGGCATCAACCGCTCTTCCTTCTTTTGTTTTCCGGGCCAGGCTATCGGCGTAGTCCCCGGCCTGGTTTAAAAACTTTACCGTCCGCGTAACCGTTATATCCGACAGAGGCAGTTGCACCAGGCTCGCCTGCGCAGCGGAAGCCTGCTGCCTGATGTCCATAAACAAAGCCCCGTTCTGGCGGGGGTCTGCCGCCACCATGCTTTTGGCAAACAATACTTCCAGGCTCTGCACTTGACCGATAAAATCGTAAAAAGCCTGTTGGTACTTATTACCCAAAAGCGTTTCCAGGCCGCGCCGCGCCTGGTACTGGCTATATCCAAACAAGCCGGCCGCAACAACCATCAACACTCCCAGAACCAACGGCAAAATAAACCGGTGCAAGAACAACACTCCTTTTGCTAAGAAGTTTTAGCCGCAAAGGGCACAAAAACCCCAAAAAAACGGGATACACAGAAAAAATAACATGTGTGAACTCTATGGCAAAAAATCTCCTCTTTTCCGGTCAGCGGGCAAAGACATGGTTTCCGATTTGGGTGATTATCTGCCGGGACCAGACCCAGGGGCTCAGCGCTGTAACCGGGTTCCAGAAATAAAGCGCCCCTCCGGTCGGATCGTAACCGGCCAGGGCCATTTGCGCCGCCTGGACGGATTCCTCGCTTACCGGGCGATTGATCTCACCGTTGCTGACCACCTGAAAAGCATCCGGCTGGAACACCACTTCACTGATGGTGCGGGGAAAAGAAGCGTTTTGGGTACGGTTCAAAATTACCGCCCCTACGGCAACTTTACCGACAAGCGGCTCATCGGCAGCTTCCCCTTCAATTACCTGTGCCAGCAGGAAGACACTGTCACGATCGGTGGCTGCTCCTCTTGATACGGACGGATAAGAGTTCTCCGGCACCCACAGTCCCAACGCCTCCCAGGTAAGCCGGCCTATAACCCCGTCCGGCTCCAGGCCGTTATTCAACTGAAAGTCACGCACGGCCCGCCAGGTTTCAAAACCATACACGCCGTCAGGCCAGCCGGTATAATAACCCCACTGGCTCAGCCGTTGCTGCGCCTGGTAAACATAATCCCCCGTGCTTCCCCAGTAGAGAACCGGGGCTTGGGTGCCGGCCTGGCGGTCGGAATAAAAAGCAAATGTTACCACAAAAATAAGTATTCCAAAAAAAACTATTTTTCCAAACAGCCTGCCGGGCAAAGAAGTCACCGCCTCTGCTTTTTTAATAAATATCTTTTCCCAAACATCAACATTTATGTGCAAGACGGACAGGCTGCTGTTTTTTAGTATATAAACAAAAAAACCGCCCCTGTTCCCGGCAGTGGCAGTATATAAGGTTTGCGTCATTGCGAGAATGAGCCGAAGCCGCGAGCGAAGCGTGGCGGGCAGCAACGAAGCAATCTCAAATGCAACGTGCGCGAGTATGAGATTGCTTCGCTTTGCTTGCAATGACACATGGGGGCAGTTCAGCGATTTCCAGCTCTGTATCGGTCGGCCCGGTCAACCATGGCACCCGCCCAGGCCGGAACTGAAATGGCATGCAAATGATTATATGTAGCCAGAACATTTTTATAAACCAGTCCGTCCCTCCGGCCATCTACTCCCCAGCCCCGCTGAACCTGAAAAACAAAATCCACTTCGCCGCAGGCCAGGTCAACCACCCTGGAGTGATGAAATTCGTGTCCTTTAATTACTTCCCCAGGTTTAAAAAAGGGATTGCTCTTAACTACCTCCGACACCATATAGCCGTGGCCCTGGGGTTTATCCACCATTTCTACCGCAAAAGGCAGCGCCCCGGTCATGGCAAAAGAGCGCTCGTGCCAGACTATTTTTCGGCCCAGGTACATCAGCCCGCCGCACTCGGCATAAACCGGCAGTCCTTCCTTTACTTTTTCCCGTACCGCAGCACGCAAGCCGCTGTTGGCTTCCAGTTCGGAAGCAAAAACCTCGGGGAACCCGCCGCCGATATAAAGGGCGTCTACATCCGGCAGGACCCGGTCGCAAAGGGAGTCAACCGCCACCAGGTCCGCTCCGGCAGCAACCAGGGCTTCTAAATTTTCCGGATAATAAAAGGTAAAAGCCCGGTCCCAAAACACGCCAATCAGCGGCTTTGCGCTTTTTACGACATTTTTCTTTTCTTCTAACCGAACCGGCGCCGGTGCTTCCCCGCCGGTCACGAAAAGCGGTTCGCCTGAACCGGCCATAGCCATTATCCGGTCCAGATCGAAATAAGCCGCGGCAGCCTCGCCGAGCCTATCCACCGCCTGCTGCAAAAGTTCGTTTTCGGCAGCCGGAACAAGTCCCAGGTGCCGGTCGGGAATATTATACATTTTGTCTTTGGGCAAAGCCCCGAGAACAGGCACGCCGCAGTACCGCTCGACTGCCGACCGCAGCATGGCTTCGTGCCTGCTGCGGGCCACTTTGTTTAAGATAACCCCGGCAATCCGGACCGCCCGGTCGAAATGCTGGAAACCCATTACCATGGCCGCCGCGCTGCGGGTCATGCGGGTAGCGTCAACCACCAGCAACACCGGCGTTTGAACGGCTTTGGCTATCTCCGCAGTGCTTCCGCTTCCTTCCAGGTCCACGCCGTCATAAAGCCCCATTGCCCCTTCTATAATACCGATATCGGCATTCCCGGCATGTTTTACAAAAGATTCCCGCAAAGCTTCCCGGCTCATTAAAAAACTGTCCAGGTTACGGCACTGCCTGCCGGTAACTACGGTCAGCCAGCTCGGGTCGATGTAATCAGGTCCTTTTTTAAATGCCTGGACCGTCATTCCCCGGGCGGTAAAAGCAGCCATGAGCCCCACCGAAACCACTGTTTTCCCGGAGCGGCCGTGCGGGGCCGCGACAACCAGCCGCGAAATCCTGCATTTTTCCTCCATGCCTTTTATACCCTCTCCCAAAATGAAGGACACAGCCCGGTAAAGCCTTTAAACGCTTAACAGGATGTGCCCGCCATTACAGATTCAATATTTCACTTTTTAATTTCTTTTATACACACCCGGTCGGCTTGGGCAAACCAGCCAGCTTGCAGGCACCTTTAGCCGGACCGCTCGGGAACAATTCATAAATGTACTTTAAGCTGCAGCCGGTTTCTTTGCACAATTTCCTGATCATCGGGGCAATCTGGAACTGCTTATAGTAGTCCCTCAGGTAATTGATCACCTTCCAGTGGTCATCGGTCAGTTCGCTGATGCCCTCAGAAGTAGCAAAAACCTTGGCTAATTCTTCACTCCACAAATCGGGATCAACAATAAACCCATCCTCATCCAGTTCAATAGTCACGTTTCCAACTTGCATAGTTGGCAATTTAAATACACCTCCGAAATTTTAAATTAAATACTGCTTCCCCTCTCCAAAGGAAAGGCTGACTCCTGTTTTTAAAAATATATCACCTTCAAGCCGGTTAGTCAACCGTACTAATTCCAGACCAGCGCCCGGCCTAAAAGATCGATTAAACCCTTTACCTCTACCCCTAGCTTATGCTCTTCCACCATTGGGTAGAGCTGGGCTTTGCAGATGGAACAAGGAGCGCACAAGACGCCGTCGCCGTTGTTGCCCACCCCGGTTTCCCGCACCTGGTCGGCTTTTTTCTGGGAGAATTTGATGCGGAGCTGGTACATTTCCGGATCGTCAAAAAGAATAGCCGACCCCCCGCCGCAGCAGAAGTTTTTCTCCCGGTTCAGCGTCATCTCACGAAAGTCCGGGACACAGGCGTTTAAGGTGATTCTGAGGTTTTCGGCCAAACCGCAGGCCCGGCCGTAATTACAAGGATCGTGCAGGGTAACCGGGCGATTGTTCTTACCGGGATCCAGCTTCAACTGCCCGGTCTGGACATAGTAAGACGTTTCATCATGCAAGTGGGTTATCGGCCACCGCACCGGCCGGTCGGCCAGGGTTGGGATATACATCTTGGCGGCACGCCAGCCATGGCCGCACTCACCCCAGACAATCTTTTTAACACCCAGTTTTTCAGCAGCGTCCAAAAGGCGCATCACATTGCCCCGCTGCGTCGCCTGCTGGTCAAACAAAAGGCCGAAATTGCCGGCTTCGGCCATGGTGCTGGGTATGGTCCAGTTCGCCCCGATATAATGAAAGAACATGGCCGCTCCCATCAAAGTATAGGGATTCAACAAAAAGTCGGCTGACGACGGAATATATAGAATGTCGGAATCCGGCTTATCCACCGGAAAGGGAACATCTACTCCGAACTCGTCTTTTATTTCTTCCGAAAGGAACTCCAGGGTATCCACCAGCCCCGGCTTGGGTAAGCCGGTGTGGTTCCCGGTCAGTTCCATAGCGTGTCCCACGTGAGCGTGCAGCTTGGGCACCATGCCCAGCCAGTGCAGGATCTGCCGCATGACCATGGTCACTTCGCAGGTATCGAGTCCGAAAGGACAGACCACTGCACAACGGCGGCACTCGTTGCACTGGTAAAAGTAAGTGTACCACTCTTCGATAACATCCAGGCTGATATCTTCGGCCCCCACCAGTTTACCAAACCAGCGCCCTTCAGGCGTAAAATAACGGCGGTAAATCTTACGCACGAGGTCGGCGCGGCCGGCCGGGATGTTATTAGGGTCACGGGTACCCAGGTAGGTATGGCAATTTTCGGCGCACAATCCACACTTGACGCAGGATTCCATGGCCGTAACAAAAGAGCGGAACTTCTTGCGCATTTCATCCAGGTACTTTAGGGCTTCATCTGCTTTTTGGTCATCAGGCACGGGAATCATATGAATTTTTCTCAAGTCTTCTTCTGAAGCCCTAACGGCCTGCTTCATGCCTTTATACTCCGGCACTGGTTACACCCCCCTCCGAAACGGCCCTGACAACCGGCACGCCTTTGGAAAGATCCACGCCAGGCAGACCCGGAGCCGGATCAAGGTACACCCGGTTCATAATCCACCGGTTGGCAAACATGCCGAAGAGATGCATTAACTTGCTGAACGGAAAGACTATCAGCAACACTTGCACCAGCAGGAAATGGATAATAAACAACGGGTTATCCGGTATTGGTACGGGATGAAGAGTAACCAGCCCCGTAATGTATTCCCTGGCCGGCCCGTATTCCAGCCCATAAGCCGGGAACAGCCGCATAAAATTCCCCACCGAAACAATACCCAGCAGAAGCAATAGGTGCAGGTAATCACCGGGCACGGAGATTTTCCGTACCGAGTCAATAGCCAGGCGACGATATAACAGGTATAACAAGCCGGCAAACATGATCAGCCCGAAGACCGTCCCCAAAAGAGCCGACATCTGCTCGCTCAAGTGCTCGGATAAGCCGATGTAAGTAAATTGCTTGCCTAAAAAGTAAATACCGACCACATGCCCGCCGATAACCGACCCCAAAGCTACGTGCATCGGCCAGGCGCCAATCCAAAGACCCTTATCGAAGAGAAAAACATTGCGAAACAAGACGATCTCACCGGCATAAATCCCGGCTACCTGAGCATTTGACTGCGGGAATGGAGACAGGGTGATATTGTGTACAATGCGCGCCATAGCCCAACGCCAGAGGCGGTACAGGATACCCAAAGTAAAGATTACCACCGTAACATACGGTAATACCTGCCCGATAAAAAATGTCACTAAAGCATACACCTCCTTTGGGATACTACCCAAAGTTATTTAAAACAGCCTCGTTTATTTGTTCTCTCAATCCTCACCCCTTTATTTACCAGCGGCTTTTTACTCTACGATTCGCTCACGGTAATTGCGTCATGCTCGCAAGAGGCCACACAAGTCTCGCAACCCAAGCAATCAGCCGGATCCCCTGTCATCTGTGCCTTGCCGTCCACTACTTCAAGAATAGAAGCCGGACAGTTATCAGCACATTCACCACAACCCTGACACTTTTCGACATCGATTGTGACCACGTACATATGCCTGCTCTCCTCCCCCTTACGTTTTTTAACAAAGAATAGCCGCCACTTTTGGTAGTTAAACCGGCAAATGGCAGCTATATTTTATTTCTTGGAACTCAATTTCTCAACCAGCTAACTAACTTATACATTATCATCTCAACATATCTATTATATTTTAGCTTATTGT
>JAGUVT010000139.1 GCA_020062745.1 Deltaproteobacteria bacterium | reverse complement strand
CATCGAGCAGATCAAGCACATTCGCGCCATTAAAGGGGTGGCCGGGGTACACATCATGGCCATCGCCTGGGAAGAAGTGGTGCCGGAAATAGTGGAACGGGCGGGCTTATATCCACGGCCGGCCGGGGATTGAAGACGGATATTTTAAGAAAAGGGGCAGGTTTTTAACCCCGTCTTTCTACGACGAATGAATAGTGTTGAGATTATATGGACAGTATTGAGATTGCTTCGATTATCTCCGATGGTCTTGCTGTGATGTGTGCACGGAGATCACTTCGGCCCGGGGGCGAAGCAATCTTCTCTTAAAGGCACTTTTTCGGCGGTTTTTTTGAATTAAATATTTTGTTTTGAGAAAGGCAGGGAATGTGATGGAACTAAAAGTAGTAATAGTCGGGGGAGTTGCCGCAGGGCCTACCGTGGCGGCGAGGTTGCGCCGTCTGCTGCCGGAGGCGGAAATCATCATGATCGATCAGGGCCGGCTGGTCTCTTACGGTCGCTGCGGCCTGCCGTTTTATCTTTCCGGTCAGGTGAGGGACATCAGCCAGTTGAATGCCACTGCTTATGGTGTGATCCGTGATCCGGAATATTTCTTTAAGGAAAAACGGGTAAGGATGCTCAACCGGACCAGGGTTTTGTCCATTGATCGCCAAAAGAAAGAGGTATGCGCGGAGAATCTTGAATCCGGCGAACGTTTTGCCGTTCCTTACGACAAACTGGTACTGGCTACGGGAGCAAGGCCGGTTGTTCCGCCGTTTGCCCGGAACCGGCTGAAGGGTGTCTTTTTCCTCAATCATCCGGATGACGTGCAGGATATTCTTGCGGCGATAGAAGGCGTGGATGAGGCGGTTGTCATCGGCGGCGGCCTGATCGGAATGGAAGCGGCGGATGCGCTGGTAAAGCGCAAGATGCTTGTTTCCGTGGTTGAGTTGCGGGAGCAAGTTTTAACCGGTGTGCTTGACAGGGAACTGGCGATGGCGCTGGTGAACCGGCTGGAAGAGCGGGGAGTGGAGTTTTACCTGGGTGAGAAGGTGACCTGCCTGGAAGATGACGGTGCAGGGCATGTCTGCCGGGTGGTGACGAACGGGCGAAGCCTGGAGGCGCGACTGGTGATTGTGGCCGCGGGCGTGCAGCCGAATGTGGAACTGGCGGAGTCGGCCGGTCTTTCTAAGGGAACTGCCGGCGCCATAGCAGTAAACGAATACCTGCAGACCGGCGACCCGGATATTTATGCGCTGGGCGATTGTGTAGAGAATTATCACCTGGTGTCTGGACGGAAGGTATATACCCCGCTGGCCTCTGTCGCCAACCGGCAGGGACGGGTGCTGGCCAACAATCTGGCCGGGTGGAAGGATTCGTTTAAAGGCGTACTGGGCACCACGGTTTTTAAGGTGCTGGATTTCAACGCCGGCAGCACCGGTCTGGGCGTGGAACAGGCCCGGGAAGCCGGGTTTAAAGCTGTCGGCACGCTGATTGCGGCGCATGACCGGGCGCATTATTATCCCGGCAGCGAAATCATTCTTTTAAAACTGGTAACGGAAGAAGGCAGCGGGCGCGTTTTAGGCGCGCAAGGCATTGGAACGGGGGATGTGGGCAAGCGCATTGATGTGCTGGCCTGCGCGATCACTTTCGGAGCCAGGGCTGAAGATCTGACAAAGGTCGACCTGGGCTTCGCGCCGCCTTTCAGTATGCCGATGGACCCGGTGCACAACCTGGCGAACGCTACTTCGAACAAACAAAAAGGACTGCTCAAGGGTATAAGTTCCTTGGGGCTAAAGGCGAAGATGGAACGGGGGGACGACTTTATCCTGCTGGACGTGCGCACTGAACAGCAGGCTAAGGCCAGGCCGATTGATGACAGGAGGCTGAAGGTAATCCCGCTTGGGGAACTCCGGGACAGATTAAATGAGCTTCCCCGTGACAAGGAAATAATTACGGTTTGCCCGATGGGCGCGCGCAGTTATAACGCCCTGCGCATATTAGCCGGTGCCGGTTTTAAGGATGTTAAATCACTGGAGGGGGGCCTGCAGGGCTGGCCGTATGAATTAGATTAGGTTTTAAAGGCACTGGTATAGCTTGGCCCTCAATATCGACCGTTCAACCTGTATATTCAACCGTTAAGCTGAATATATTTTCTGACTACTTTCTTGCATGTTAAAATAAGTCAGTAATAACTTATTTCGAGGGGGTAATATAGGATGAAGTTTGCTTCGCAAGAGTGGTGTGATGCTTTCAAAAAGGTCGTTAATGACGACAAAGATCTGACAAGCTGGTTTTCCGATGGGGCTAATTTTAATTACAAGTTTGAGATTTTTGCGGAGGGGAGCGGTAAATTTCAATTATATTTTCAGAAAGGGACGGTGGATTATTGCGGGGCGCCGCAGGGAGATACCGATTTTATTTTAGGTTCTGATGTCGATACGTGGAAGAAGATTGCTTCCGGCTCTGATGCGGCCTCGAAATTGTTTACTTTGGGAAAATTGAAAGTTTCCAAAGGACCGCTGGATATTATCATCAGAAATGTGGTCGCGCTGGATAAAATTTGCGCCAAGGTGGGTTTGATTGCTACCGAGTGGTAGAGGACAAGCTTTATTATTTGGCAAGTAATTAACTTTCTGGTTGCTCTGTGAAAGGAGCTAATAAGATGTATCAAATGGAACTGGCGGACGGCGAACAGGCCAACGGGCTGGCAAACTTATTGAACATGCTTTTAAGCCAGAATTTAGCAAGCAATCCGGAAAAGCAAAATCTTGCCCGGAAAATGAATTGTTCTATTGGTTTGTACACTACTGACACCGATCAGCATTGCACTTTAGTTTTTGGCCGTGACAAATTAAATATTAAAAATGGCTTGGTCAAACCGGTAAGGGTACAGGTTTCCGCCAACACCAGTCATCTAATTGACGTATCACAGTTAAAAGTGGTTGGTGGGTGGTTTCCATCAGGTTTTTTTACAAAGCGGGGCTGGCAGATAATAAAAGAGATTTTGGCCGGAAGGCTGAAAGTAAAAGGTTTGGTTACCCATCTTCTCACGGTGATAAGATTTATCTCCCTGGTATCAATAGCCAGGTAAAAGAAGGCGGAATGCTTCCGCCTTCTTTTGGTTATATGGGGATTATTACATGGGAAATTCTGTTTTGAGTCCGGTTGAGGTGAATTATTTTGTGCGGCCGTTGTTTTGGTTTTCCTGGTTAAAGCTGGTACAAATATTGCATAAGTATTAAGCAAGATGTCATTTAATTTAAAGTATAAATATTAGTATTCAAGATAAGGTTTATCAGGTTAAAGATTAAAAAATGAGAATCATCTAACTATTTAATCTTTTAGAGGGTGCTTTTGGTAAAAGGGAAGTTGTTTTATTTAATGTAGGTGTGCAGTTTCTAATGCAAAAAGGCATTAGGGGGATACCCGCTGTTCAGGTTAGGAAGGTTGAGAACCCGATGAGCTCATATTATATCAACGACGATATATTTATTTAACGACCGGGGCAGCTTAATTGACGACATCGACCGGCCCTGGGTGAGAGAAGCGTTAGATTACTGGAAGCCGAGAACCTATCAGGCCAAATGTGAGAGATACCTTACCCGCAAAGAGAAAATGAACTCAGCCCTGGCCATAACCAACTTCGGCAACCATTACATTGACGGGCACGACAACCCGGCCATCCAGTTCGACTTCGT
>JAGUVT010000073.1 GCA_020062745.1 Deltaproteobacteria bacterium | reverse complement strand
TCGTGCGCAGTTTTACGGCCTGCGGCATAAGATAAAGGAGATTGTTTTGTTGTTTATGCCGTTTCAGGGGTGTTTTTTGAGAAACGGCTTGCCGGCGGGGAGCGGTACTTTTGATCCGGGTGGGGATGATCGTCAACTCCGACTTCCGGCGTGACGGCCGGGTGCAGAAGGAATCCTTCGCTCTCGCTGCGGCCGGGTATGCGGTGACGGTTTTTGCCCTGAACACGTGTCGGCCGGAAGATGAACAATGGGCCGGAGTCCGGGTGGTCAACCCGCTTTCCGGCAGTCTGGCCTGGTTTCCGTATAAGCCCGGCTACCTGGCGGTCTACCGGCAGTTGTTGAGCGCCCTGCGGCGGGAGAAGTGCGACGTGTGGCACGCCCACGATCTCGACGTGCTGCCGTTTGCTTTTGTAGCGGCGAAGTTGCAGGGGAGCAGGCTGGTCTACGATGCCCACGAGTACTGGCAGGACTATGATTGGCCGGGTTACGGCGGCAGGGTTTCTTTTGTCAGGCGTTTGCTTTGGGCGGCCTGGCGCCGTCTGGAGCGCCGGCTGGCCGGGCGCTGCGATTTAATCATTACGGTGAGTGAGGGCATTACCCGGCTTATGGCGCAGGAATTTAGAATGCCGGTTCCGCTGCTGGTGCGCAACTGCGTAGATCCTGTTTCCCCGGCCTATGCTGGGCCTAGACTGCGCCGCGTCTTAAACCTGTCCGCGGACGTTCCCCTGGTGGTCTATACCGGGAGGCTGCTTAAGGGGCGGGGTCTGGGAAACCTGGTCCGCGCCCTGGCAGGGCTGTTGGAGATGCACCTGGCCCTGGTCGGGGAGGGGCCGATGGCCAGCGTTCTGGCCGAACTGGCGGAAGATATGGGAGCGGCCGGGCGGGTGCATTTTGTTCCGCCTGTTTCTCCGCTAACTGTGCCCGGTTTGATCAGCGACGCTTCCCTGGGGGCGGCCCTGATTGAAGATGTTTCTCTAAGCAAACGTTATTCTTTACCGACCAAGTTATTTGAGTACGTGGCCGCCGGCCTGCCCCTGCTGGTCACCGGTTTGCCTGAAATGGCCGCGCTGGTGCGGCGCCACGGGATGGGGCTGGTGCTGGATGACACCGGGCCGGAGCGGATAAAGACGGCTTTGGAAGGGTTGCTGGCGGAACCCGGCCGGCTGGCGCAGTTGAAGGCGGGTTCGATTCGGGCCGGCCGGGAGTTGAACTGGCGGAACGAGGTGAGTTTGCTGACTCATGCCTATGCTGAAATGGCCGGAAAACCGGCTTGATAAGTTTTACCCGGCGGTGCTGGCCGGGATGGCCGGTACGCTGGCCGGCTTTATGCAGACAAAAAATCCTCTTGCCCTTTTTGCCGTTCCGGCTTTGCTTGTCGTTTTGCTCTACCCGGCGGCCGTCCTCGGTTTTTTTACCGGCGGCGGACTGCTGGTGCTGGTCAAGATGCTGGGTTTGGCCGGGGAGCAAGGTTTTTATTTAAATATTGCTTCTTTTTTGCTGCCCGTGCTCGGCATGCTTTTTTACCTGCTTTGGAAGGGAAACTTTTTTGTCTTAAGCCGGGCTCTGGCCGGCGTTGAATGCCTGGCGGCAACCGGATGTGCTGTGCTGCTGGCGGCCGGCATGGCAGGCAGCCTTTACCCTGATTACGGAACGGAAAAATTGCGGCACTACCTGACTGGCAACCTGATTTGCTTTCTGGCGCCGGTGCTGGCGGCGGCAGTGTGGGGTAAGAGCGGCTTGTTAAGTTTTCTGCGGGGTCTGGCAGCCGGGGGACTGGTGCTGCTGGCCTGTTTCTGGCTGGGCGGGCAGTGGCCGGACCTGCCGGCCAACCCTTATGCGGTTTTGCACTTCAATCCCATCGGCATCAGCCGGTTGCTCGGGGTTTTTGCGCTGGCCTGCTTATTTGTCAGGGTTCCGTTTCTCCTGCAGTTGTTGCCGGCGGCCGCCGCTTTTGCGGCAATGATTTTGCTCGGCGCCCGGGGACCGGTGCTGGCTCTGGCCGCTGCCCTGGCAGTGTGGTTTTTGCTGGCCGGCCGGCGCCGGATTTTTCTTCTCCCGGCCGCTTTTGCTTTGCTGCTGGTTCTTTATACCTGTTCCGGTTTCCAACCGGTACCTGGTTTATTCCATACCGGTGATACCGGCCGTCTGGAATTGTACCGCCCGGCGGTTGACGCGTTCATGGAAACCCCTCTTTTCGGCGCCGGCACCGGATCCTTTACGGCTTTAGCGCCTTACCCCGGTGTTTTTTACCCTCATAATATTTTTCTGGAAATGGCTGCCGAACTGGGTCTGGCCGGTCTGGCCATGGTCCTGTTGCTGATCGGCGGCTCTTTTGTTCGCCTGTTGCGGCTGGCGGCAGTGGAAGATAAATTACCTGGCGCGAATAGCAAAGAAGCTGATAGTGGTCCTCTCGTTAATAAAAAGGCAGGCGGCGCAATATCGGGATTTGCCGGCGCCCTACTGGTATACGGCCTGGTAAACGCCCTGGTGAGCGGCGACATTACGGCCAATTTCCTGCTCTGGCTGGCGGCCGGGCTGGTTGCCGCCGCTCACGCGGTTGCAGTGGAAGGTGGCGGCGGTTGAGGTTTCTGATGGTTTCCGGCGCAAATTTAAAGATCATGAACGGCGACGGCGTCCACACCCGGGAACTGGCCTGCAGGCTGGCGGCGGCCGGGCATCAAGTGGATCTTGTTTTGCGCAGGTACTGCCGGCCGCCGGACGCTGCTCCGCCGGGCGTTGAGATAATCGGCCTGCCGGTTCCAAAATGCCGGCTGCCGGGTAAGATATTGTGGCCGGCGCTGGTTTTGCTTTTTGTCGCGACCTGCCTTTTCTTCCGCTGGCGCTACGATGTTTTTTATGCCCGTGAAGGTGTCTTTGAGTTGCCGGTTATCTTATTGCTGCGCCGGTTGGGTAAAAAGGTTGCTCTGGAAGTAAATACGGTAATGGCGGAGGATTTACGGGCCAGGGGCCGGACTGGTTGGATGGCAGCCTTCGCCGGGCGGGCTCAAAAGCGGGCCTGCGCGGCGGCCGATGTTGTTTTACCCGTGACTGAATCACTGGCCGGCTGGGTGATGCGGCAGGGGGCGCCGGCGCGGCGGGTGGCGGTTGTGGAGAACGGGGCCGACCCGCACGTTTACCGGCCCGGCGTAAGTGATGAGGCCATAAAAAAGCTGGGGCTGCCGTCCGCCCGGCGCTGGTTTTGTTTTGCCGGCAACCTGGCGCCCTGGCAGGGAGTTGAGGTAATTTTAGAAGCCCTGGCCCTGCTGCGGGAAGAGCTTTCTACCGGCGATAAAGACGGCATGAAGGAACGGTTTGTTCCTGCGGGCGGTTGGGGGAAGCGCGACAGCCCGGTTGTTTGCGGAGATGGTGGAAAATTTCGCACTTGCCACGAGGATGTAACCCTGCCGGGCGGTAAAAATGACCTGTCCGATGCCGGGGGTGCTGAAACACGGCGTTATGAATCTAAGTGCGGGCGATGGTCCCGATGTAAAAGTGGTATATCCGGCGTTGGGGGTACCGGTACGGCGGGAAAATCACCGGATGCGGGTTTGCTGGTGGTAGGCGACGGCCCGGAAAAAGGGGCGCTGGAGAAAAGGACGAGGGATATGGGGCTGGCGGACGCGGTGGTTTTTGCCGGGCGGGTCGGCTACGAAGATGTGCCGGTTTACATTAACGCCTGCGCGGCCGGCATCGGCGGCGGCTGGCACAGGCCGGCAGGAACCTCTGCCGGGAGGCTGGCGGTTACTGGCAGTTCCGCCTGCAAGGTCTTTGCTTACCTTTCCTGCAGCGTGCCGGTGATTGTGCCGGATCTGCCCGGCGTCGCCCGGCTGGTGCACCGGGAGGAATGCGGGCTGGTGGTTGCGCCGGGTGATGTGACGGGGTTGAAGGAAGCCATGGCGGAGGTGCTGCGCGCTCCCTCCCGCTGGGCGGAGGCAGGCTGCCGGGGGAGGACCCTGGTCGAGCGGGAAGCCTCCTGGGAGCGCCGGGCCGCACAAGTGGTGCGGGCCGTTCAAGAATCGCATTTATGAAAAGTATATTTTATTTGGTTTATTTTTATTAAAATCAATATTCAAAATCCCCTCTTGGGCCAAAGTCAAGGATGCGGATTTCTTTTTCTTTAAGCATGACTAGAAACTTGAGACGGTGACTGCCTATTCTACGCCTGTAGTAACCAGGTTTCACTTTTATTGTTTCTATGTCGCCAGTAAACGGATTAGAAGACATTTTGCTTAATATATTTAGAATCTTGTCCTTTTGTTTGCTTTCAAGCTTTTTCAGATATTTTGCAGCCTGTTTGTCAAGAATTACTTTAAATTTCTTCTCTGAATTCATTTAGGGATACTCCACGGCCGGCGTTTATTTCTCTGTTTGCAATTTCAAAAATCTCTTCCTCCTCATTAGTGGCCGGTGGACCTTCAGGAATAAAATAAAGTTTGCCGTTAAGCTCGACCCATTCACCTGGTGGAGAAGCCACGACGTGCTTAATAAATTCAATTTTTTCCTGCGTTGGAAGGGCTGTAAACTCTTCGGTAATTTTTTTGATAGCAAAAGACATTGTAATGATTCCTTTCATATCATATTTCTTTTCTATCTAACCTAACACAACAATTATATCATGGCAAGGTGTAATTATGTCGGTTGAAAAGAAAAAATCCATGCGTAAGGTGATGTATATTACGGTCAGCGCTCCTTTCGGCCGGGCGGAGACTTTTTTAATCCCGGAGATGCTGGCCCTCTTGAGACTGGGAGTGAAGCTTGCCGTGGCGCCGGTCAGGCCGGCCCGCCGCGTTTTTCACGCCGAAGGAAGGGCGCTGGCGGTACGCAGCCTGCGGGCAGGGTGGTTAGCTTTGGCCGGGGCGGTATTTTTCTGGCTGGTGAGGGCGCCGGCCCGCGTCTTGAGGCTTCTGGCGGAAGTATTTTGCGGCGCTGGCTGGCCCAACAATGTGAAAAACGTGCTGGTTTTTCCGAAAGCCCTCTTTATGGCCCGCCGGTCGCTGGCTTTACAGGTGGAACATATCCACGCCCACTGGGCTTCCACTCCCTCCACTTGCGCTATGATTGTCTCAAAATTAACCGGGGTTCCCTGGAGCTTTACCGCCCACCGCTGGGATATTGAATGCAACAACATGCTGGCGGGCAAGGTGCGCTCAGCCCTTTTCGTGCGGGCCATTTCCCGCCGCGGGCGCGGGCGGATCGCCGGCCTGGCGGGGGATGCCTTGTGCAGCCGTATTGTGCACATCCCGATGGGGGTGGAGGTACCGGGCTCTTGGACGGCGGTCCAGAGGGGGAACGGGCGGGATGCCATTGCCATTGCCGCCGCCGGCCGGCTGGTGGAATTGAAAGGGCACCGGTACCTGATCCGGGCCTGCCGCCTGCTGGCCGGTTGGGGAATAAATTTTAACTGCACGATTATCGGTGAGGGTCCTTTACGGGCGGAACTGGAGAGGCTGGCCGGGGAACCGGGGCTTGGCGGCAGGGTGTGGCTGGCGGGGGAGTTGCCGCATGAGCGGTTGATCGGGCTGCTGCGGGAAAGGGCCTTTGATTTGCTGGTCCACCCCAGTATTACCGTACCAGGTGGTGAGGAAGGAGTGCCGGTGGTGGTAATGGAGGCGATGGCCCGCGGGGTTCCGGTGGTTACCACGGCCACCGGCGGTATACCCGAGTTGGCCGGCGGCGGGGCGGCGCTACTGGTGCCGCCCCGCGACCCGGCGGCCCTGGCCCTGGCCATTTTAAGGCTGGCGGCCGATGAAGCCCTGGCGGCTTTTCTAAGCCGGCGGGCTTATGAAAAGGTGCGGGCGGAATACAACCTGGAGCGCAACTCAGCCCGCCTGCTGGAACTGATGGGTTAGGCTACCCGCGCTTTTTATCCTGCAGCACTTCATCCTTTATTTTCAAGGCTTTCTTATCAACCATGCCGAAGTTAATCCACTTAAATCCAAGCTTCATCAATTCTAATTCGTCTGTTTTTATCTTTTCGACAACTTCCTGTTCAATATCGAAAGTGTCCAGAAACCTGCTTTCGAAAACGAATCGCCTGAACTTGTCCAGATCGTAGCAGGCCATATGGAACATCTGGAC
This sequence comes from Deltaproteobacteria bacterium, assembly GCA_020062745.1. Lineage (GTDB taxonomy): Bacteria > Bacillota > Desulfotomaculia > Desulfotomaculales > JAGUVT01 > JAGUVT01. The sequence continues at coordinate 12,833 of JAGUVT010000073.1, read as the reverse complement.
GATTTTATCATTTTCTACTTTTTGCCTCAACAGTTTTATATTTGCCGAGAGTTCTTTGAAAAGCGCTTCTTTGTCTTCGTAGTCATTAATGCCCTGATCCAGAAACCATTCGTTTACCACCCATTCCTGGTTTTCATTCAGGCCGAGGCAGAAAGAGCGGTCTGTGATAAAATTGTATTTTTCTTCGCTTTCCATATCCAGCGGGTACATGCGGCAGGACCAGGGCCGGTCCGTATATACAAGACACCCTTCGGGGGTGATAAAAGGGCAGCTCCGGTTCTCATCATCCTGCATTTTCAAAGCGACGACGGGCAAACCCGAGATCTGGCTGATCAGGGTGGTGGTATGCTTTTTTAAGAATTCTTCGGATGAAAGCTCCAGCCTGTTTTTAAGGCGCAATACATCATAGGGAGTGAGGAATATGTTGACGTTCCGGCAGCACTGCCCGAAGCAGGAAAGCCCTTTGTGACACGAAAATTTGAATTTGTCCCCGGCGGCGAGAGTTTCCTTCATTAATTATTTCTCCTTTCGCAAGTTATACGGGACAGCTTGTTCATATTGGTACAAGCTTTATCATTATAAACTCTTTAAGGATGAATAGCAAGATGTTTATTGTTGCTGTTTGCCTGCCGCCGGCATAGGATGGGGTTAGCGGCGGGGTAGCCGTAGATTAAAGCAGTGGTTTTGCCGGAGGAAGCAGGGCGTGTTTAGACGGTACAGGATAGCGGATGCGGCTGCAGTAATCGTTATTCTGGCGGTTTGCAGCAGAATCCTTGGTTTTTTGCGGGAGGCAGTGATTGCCGCTTATTTCGGTGCCGGAGCCGTAACCGACGCCTACCAGGTGGCGCTTCTGGTACCGGCGGCGCTTTTTACTGTTTTGGGCGGGCAGGCCCTGGGCACGGTTTTTATTCCGGTATTTACCGGGCTTCTGGTACGGAGAGAAAGAGAGCGGGCCCTGAGGCTGGCCGGCAGCATGCTGCTTCTGGTTTTTGTGGTTCTTCTGGCAGCGGCGCTGACGGGAATTATTTTTGCGCCGGTGCTGGTAAAGCTTGTGGCGCCTGGTTTTAGTGAGACGACTGCTGCTATGGCCGTCTGCTTCAGCCGCTTTTTACTGGCCGGTCTGATCTTTTTCGGGGTGAGCAGTTTTTTGTCGGTGCTGTTGAATGCTTACGGTCATTTTACCGTTCCGGCTGCCGCGGGCATTTTTTTAAACCTCTCGATTATCACTTTTATTTGTCTGTTTGGTATCCGGTGGGGTATCGCCGGGCTTATTGCCGGTACCGTGGCCGGCTACCTGGTACAGGTAGTGGCTCAGATACCCCCCCTGATCAGCAGGGGTTTTCGTTTTTGCCCGGTGCTTGATTTTAAGGAATCTTCCCTGGGGCAGGTGGGGCGGCTTATGTGGCCGGTAATGGCGATCGGCGCCGTGACTCAGATCGGGCCGGTTGTGACCAGGGTGCTGGCTTCAAGCATGCCGCCGGGCAGTATTACGGCTTTAAATTATGCCGACCGGGTGCTCCAACTGCCGCTTGGGCTTTTTATGGCCGCCTTCCTGACGGCCAGTTACCCTGCATTGTCTGCGCAGACCTCGTCTGGTGATTTGCCCGGGTTGAAAAAGTTTATTACCGACTGGCTGGGTCTGATCTTTTTCCTGGCCGTGCCGGCGGTGGCTGTTTTGGTAATATTGCGTGCCCCGCTTATAGAAGTGCTTTTTCAAAGAGGCGCTTTTGATGCAGCGGCTACCCGGATCACTGCCGAAGCCCTTCTGGGCTATGCGCCGGGGCTTCCCTTTCTGGCCGCCGGCCGTTTCCTGGCCAGGGTTTTTTACGCCCGGCAGGACTCGCTGACGCCGATGCTGATCGGGGCTGTCGTGACTGTCCTGAATGTGGTTTTAAGCGTGGTTATGGTCCGGTTTCTGGCTCTTGGCGGTCTTGCCCTGGCTGCGTCTCTGTCTTATGCCGTCAGTATGCTGGTACTTTTTGCCGTGTTAAGAAGAAGGATCGGCCCGCTTGGCGGCCGTGCTTTGCTCGGCCGGTGTTTAAAGATGGCTTTAGCCGGCGTACCGGCCTGGATGGTGATGGCCGGCGCGGTTTCCTGGTCCGGTTTCGGATACGGATTGGCGGAGCGGCTGGTTTCTCTTGCTTTGGCAGCCGGAACCGGTGCCGCAGTTTATTTTTTGGTTTGCCGTTGGCTGGGATTGGCGGAGGTTTCGCTGGTCTTTGGCTGGTGCGGTAAGCTTTTGGCCCGGCAGTGACGGATTTTATTGATGGCATACAGAGTGATTTTCTGAATAAAGGTGTTTTTTGCTGATGGGTAAAAAAGATACCGGATGTAACCGTTCCTTGTGGATTTTGAACCACCATGCTACCGGACCTGGACGGCATGAGGGATTCGCCCGGGAACTGGCCGCACGGGGCTGGCGGGTAAAAATATTTGCCGCCAGTTTTATGCATAACCTTTTTCGTGAACTAAAGATTTATCCGCCGGGTGTAAACTGTCTCCTGGAGGAGAACGGTATAGAAAGGGTCTGGATAAAAGCGCCTCCTTATTTTAGTAATGGAGTCCGTCGGCTGTTCAACCAACTGGTCTTTGCCCGGCGTTCCTGGTTGGCCGGTCGGGGAATGGATCGTCCCGGGATCATTCTCGGTTCCTCGGTTCATTTATTTGCCGGCCTCGCCGGTTTATTTCTGGCCCGCCGGCACAAAGTTCCTTTTGTTTTCGAAGTGCGGGATTTTTGGCCGCAGGTGCTGGTAGACATGGGTGTTTTGCGAAGAGGGGGGTCTGCCGAGCGTTTGATGGGATGGCTGGAAAGTTTTCTTTACAGTAAAGCCGGCCGGATTATCTATGTGCCGCCCGGCGGAGCGGATTACCTTGCCGGTCGCGGGGTGGAAAGGGAAAAAACCGTTTATATCCCGAACGGCGTGGATCTGGCGTGGTTTGACCGGTGCCTCGCTGATGATTGCCTGGATCCGGAACTGGCGCGGTTTTTTGGAGAATGTCAGGATAAGATGCTGTTTGTTTATACCGGCGCCCACGGCCGGGCCAACGGCCTGGATGTGCTGGTTAAGGCTGCTGCTGTCGTTCAGCAGGCGGGTGAGCAAAGAATTCATTTTCTTCTGGTCGGTGAAGGGCCGGAGAAACCGGCGCTAGAGAAACTGGCCGGAGAGTATGGGTTGTGTAATCTGACCTTCCGGCCGGGGGTGCCCAAGGATATGGTGCCGCTTATTATTAAAAGGGCGGCAGGCTGTATTCTTTCTCTTGAGGCAGGCGGGGCTTTTCGCTATGGGATCAGTTTTAATAAGCTTTTTGATTACCTGGCCGGTAGCCGGCCGGTGGTGGCTGCGGCGCCGGCCGGCCTGGCGTTGCTGGAACAGGCCGGCAGCGTGATCCGGGTGGCGCCGGGTGACCCCCCGGCGCTGGCCGGCGCGGTAGTGGAACTGGCCCGCACCGCTCCCGGTGAGAGACTTGGAATAGGCCTGGCGGGCCGGCGTTATGTTGAGCGGCATCATAGTATGCCTGTGCTGGCCGGCAAGCTGGAAAAAGTGCTGGAAGAGCTTCTTTAGTAAATTATTCTTATTAAAGGAGTTATTTTTTTGGCATATATTCCCCTGAGGATTTTCTCACGTTTTTGTCGAACAAAAGCGTTAATAAAACTTCGGGGGGTGCCATTTGTAAATGTTGCGTAAATGGATCAGCGTTTTTGTCACCTGCCTCCTCTTCTTTGCTTTTGTTTTACCGGTACAGGCGGCCGACCCGGCCGGCCTGCGGCAGAAGTTCGACAGTCTGGATACCGTTAACGGGGGAAACTGGTTTAAGGATGCCAACAATGATCAGGCGACGCTGGCCTGGGGTGAGAGTTACGTAATGGATGCTTATGTGACTATGTATGACGCCACCGGCGATACCCGTTACCTGGACAAGCTGGTAACACATGCCAATGCGGTTCTGGCGCAGCGGGACAGCGTGCGCGGGGTAACCGACTACCGGGGCTTGAGTTTACCGGCCTGGCGCAATGGGAGGTATACCAAAGACGGGGAATACTATATTTTTGCCGTCCATACCGGCATGATCACTTATCCCCTGGCCAGGTTCGCCCAGATTGTGGCTGCCGACCCTTCCCTGCAAAATTATCAGGCTGCCGCCGCTACGTTTTTGCAAGCGGCAAAAGATGCGGTGGCCGTCCATGATGATGAGTGGGTGGACCGGGGTGATACCGGCTATTATCAATTTCGCGCTGGCGCCCCGTACAAGCAGGCCGGCCTGGGTCTGCCTTTCAACCAGTACCTGGCGCTGGCCAGAACCGAGCTGGTGCTTTACCAGGTAACCGGTGACGCCAGGTATCTGGACCGGGTACAGAAAATGTTCCGTCACTTTAAAAGTTATCTGGTTACCGATCCGGCTATTGACGGTTACAAGTGGCAGTATTCGGCTTTTTACCGGTCTTCGGTTGAAGATATCGGACATGCCGCCATCGACGTGAATGCGGCTTTCCTGGCCTACCGGGCGGGTATAGTTTTTACCGGGGAAGACATGCAGAAATTTGCCAATACCGGAGCAAAAAAGTTGATTTTACCGGACGGCAAAATTGCCAATAACATTACCGGGGAAGGGACTACTCCTTACGAGTGGCTGTTCGGCATGTGGGTGCCGTATGCCCAGTTTGCCTCTACCATTTTTGATACCGCTTACCAGAAAATTACGGCGATGGCTGCCGGCGGCGGTTCCGGCCTGCTGGCAGCGGCCATGCTGAATAAGGCCAATGCCGATCCTTCTTACGGCGCCGGTAAACCGGTTTCCGAACAGCCGGCGCCGGGCGGCGACCCGGGGAGCGTCCAGAAACCCGGTGAGTTGATTGTAAACGGTGACTTCAGCCGGGATAAAACCGGCTGGGGCGGCAGGGATGTGGTGGTTAAAACGGAAAGCAACGGCAACAAGTACGGTGCGGCGAAATACGGTTGGGCTTTTTACCAGTATGTGCCGGTAGAGCCGGGGACGCAATATATTTTAACTGCCGGCACCCGCAAAGGAACTGCCGCCAGCCGGGCCAGGATAGCTTATTTTTACTATAATGAGGAAGGCAAACAACTGGCCTCGAAAAGTATTTATTATTCTTTTAAGGGAAATGGCTGGGAGCATATCCCGGCGAGTGTGCTGACTGCTCCGGCCGGAGCTTCGAAAGTTTTGATCAAACTCCTGGTTGACGGCGGCAGCGGTACCCACGACTTCGATAATGTTTCGTTGATTAAAAAATGATTTATATTTCTTTAAATTTTTCGGCGGTACCTTTTGCCGGGGGCGGCCATATTATATAGGAGCAAGCCTGGTGCGGGAGGTCTGCCGTGGAGCTTTTGCCGGTTTTAAAAAGGAGAATGGGGCTTATTTTGCTTTTGCCCCTGGCGGCAATGGTTGCTGCTGCTGTTTTTAGTTTTATCGCCGCGCCGGTTTATGAGGCCAGGGCAACTCTTTTGTTGACCAGAACGGGCGGCCAGAATAACGGCGGAGGATTGGATTATAACACCCTGATGATGTTCCGGCAACTGGCCAGGACTTACGGGGAACTGGCCGAAAGCAGCCCGGTCATCGAAAAGCTGGCGGAGCAGGTTAACAACGAGTTGTCTTTGGATGATTTGCGCAAAATGATTGTCGTGCGCAAGATAAAGGATCTGGAACTGATCCAGATCGGGGTGCGTGACCGTATCCCCGGACGGGCGGTGTTTCTGGCCAACAAACTGGTAGTGCTGTTAATGGAGGAAGAAGTAAATCTCTGGCAGACGAACAACCTGCGGGTGGTCAGCCCGGCTTTCCAGCCCTCGGAGCCGGTTTGGCCGAATATTTTGCGCAATGTGCTTCTGGCCGGATTTGCCGGGCTGGCGACAAGTGTTTTGGGCGTTATAGCCTGGCAGCGGTTTGCTGAAGAGGGGATGATTTAAAGTGAAGGTGCCCCTTTCAGCGCCGGATATAGGGTACAGGGAACGGGAATTGGTCCTGGAGGCGCTGGACAGCCCTGTTTTAAGCATCGGTTCAAAGGCAAGTCTTTTTGAGCGGATGATCGCCGGATACGTGGGAGTCAAGTATGGGATAGCGGTAAACAGCGGCACCAGCGGGTTGCACCTGCTTGTCCGGGCCATGAACATCGGGGATGGTGACGAGGTAATCACCACCCCTTTTAGTTTTGTGGCTTCTGCCAACTGCCTGCTTTTCGAGCGGGCCAGGCCGGTTTTTGTGGATATCGACCCGGTAACCCTGAATATAAATCCAGGCGGGATAGAGGAGAAAATTACCGGCCGGACCAGGGCCGTCCTGCCGGTTCACGTTTTCGGCCGGCCGGCGGACATGGGAGCAATCCTGAGCATTGCGCGAAGGCACCGCCTGGCAGTCATTGAGGATGCCTGTGAAGCTCTGGGCGCCTGTTGTAACGGGAAAATGGCGGGCAGTGAAGGCGATGCGGCGGTGTTTGCCTTTTACCCCAACAAGCAGATCACTACCGGCGAGGGAGGGGTTATTGTAACCGGCAGCGAAGAGGTGGCGAAACTCTGCCGGAGCATGCGCAACCAGGGCCGGGGTGAGGGTGGTGAATGGCTCGACCACTGCCGCTTGGGTTATAATTACCGGATGAGCGAGTTAAATGCCGCGCTTGGCGTGGCCCAGATGGAGCGGATTGGTAGGATTCTGGCGAAGCGCAGGGAGGTTGCCGGAAAGTACGGCGCCAGGCTGAAAAACTTGCCGGGAGTGAGCATCCCGCAGGCCGGACCGGGTGAAAAGATAAGCTGGTTTGTTTATGTAATCCAGCTGACAGAAGGAATTGACCGGGACAAGGTAATGAAGTTTTTGCTGGAGCGGGGCGTAGAATGCCGTCCTTACTTTCAGCCGATTCACCTGCAGCCTTTTTACGTTAAAATGTTCGGCTACCACAGAGGGGATTTTCCGGAAGCGGAAAAGGCGGCTTCATCCACCTTGGCCCTTCCTTTTTTTAATAACCTGACCGACGCCCAGATCGATTACGTGGTGGAAAAATTAGCTATGGCCGTCAGCAGTTTTTTTTTAATGAAGAAGTGAAGGCAGGATTTAACTTGTTTTCGTAGAAAACTTAACAAAGGTAGTTGAAGATATATTTTTTTAAGGAGGGAATCAAATGAGGTTTCGCAATACTTTTGTTATTTTAGCAGTAGTGGCTTTGATTGGTTTTTTGGTTGCCGGCTGCGGCAAGCAGCAGGCGGCGGGGGAAAAAATAGTAATCCGTTATGCCGGTACCCTGCCGGTGAACCATCACCTGACCAAGTCCCAGGAGTACTTCAAGAAAGTGGTCGAGGAACGGACCAGCGGCAGGGTGGAAGTCCAGCTTTTCCCGGCTCAACAACTGTATTCCGATAAGGATCTGGTTGAAGCGGTGCCCAAGGGCGGGGTGGAAATGGCCAATTTAAGCCTTTACATGTGGACGGGCCTGTCGCCTTCGCTTGGCCTGCTGGCTCAAATCGGCGCATATTCCGATGCCGATCATTTCCACCGGGTGGAGGACGGAGCGCCCGGGCAGGAAATTATTAAAGACCTGGAAGAGAAAGGCAACCTCAAGTTTTTGGGCTGGCTGGATTTTGATAACGGCTATTTTTTCTCGGTTAAGCCAATCTCTAAACTGGATGATTTTAAGGGGCTCAGAATGAGGGGTATGGGTGATTTCGAATCGGTTTTCATCCAGGGGCTGGGAGCGGCGCCCGTGGCCATGAGTTCTTCGGAGATGTACATGGCCATGCAGAAAAAAACCATTGAAGGAGCTGTGACCGGCGCTACCTCTTACGTCGAAAGAAATCTGATTGAGGTGGCCAGGTACCCGCTGGAGAATGCCATTGCCTGGGGAGGGGCGTTTGGGATAGTGGTCAACCGGGATTTCTGGAACAAGTTGCCGCCTGATGTTCAGCAGGTGATTGCCGATGCGGCCAGGGAAGTTACCTTAAAGAGCCGGGAAGAAGCCCAGAAGGCGAACGCCGGAGCCTGGGAGAAGATTAAAAACACTTCCGGCGTTACGGTAACCAAACTTTCTGCGGCTGATGAAGAAAAAATGCAGCAGATCGGCCGGGAAGCTGGAAGTAAGCTGCTGGCTGACAAGTTGGGCCAGGAGCGGGCGAAACAGTTGCTTGATATGGTAGAAGCGCTGCGCAAACAATAAAGTACAGGCATTACCCTTTACCTTGTCATTGCAAGCCTTAAGGCGAAGCAGTCTCATTCCTCCGGAGGGGATTGCCACAGGCTTAAAGCCCTCGCAATGACAAGATGGACGACTTTTCATTCCCCTAATGGTGCTGCCTGCGGCATTGGTGTCTCTGTGGCTTTTAATGTAAACAAGAGGTGTAGCTTTGATGAATAATAGTACAGGCTCCGGTAGTCCGAGCGCCGGGGAACGGGAGACTGCTCCGGCCGGCCGGCAGGCGCAGAGGCTTTTGCCGGGCGGTTTGCTGGAGCGAAGCATTGACGGTCTGACAAGAATGGCCAGCACCCTGGCCGGGGCCGGGATGGTCTTTGTTTCCTTAAGCATAGTATATGAAATTGTGATGCGGTTTTTCTTCCGTTCCCCGACCACCTGGGTTTATGATATCAGCGTCTATATCCTGATCTGGTATGGGTTTTTAGCTGCCGCCCATGCCCTCAAGCAGGGCGCTCATATCAATGTCGATCTGGTTACTGGCCGGCTGTGCGCCCGCACCGGGACGCTGCTGGAAATAGCAGGATATCTTTTGTGTGCGGGTTACGCAATAATTCTGACTGTCTACGGTATCGAAACAGTAAACAATTCGCTCCGTTCCGGGGAAGTAACTTCCAACCTGCTGCATGTTAAAGTGTGGATAATCCAGCTTGGCCTGGTAACCGGCGGCGTACTTCTAGTCTTGCAGGCGGCCAGGCTGGCTGCCGCTAAAACAGTCCTGCTGGCGGCCGGCAAACTGGAGCGTGCGCCCGGCTTGTTGAACAACCCGGTTTTTATTTTAGCCTTATTTTTACTGCTGCTTTTGCTGGGTGTGGCGGTGATGCAGTATAACGGCACAGCCGGGATGATCATCCTCCTGCTGGTCCTGCTTTTCGGCGGAGTGCCGGTATTTACCGCTTTGGCCCTGACGGGCATAGCCGGTTTTTACTTTCTTTTTGGCGGGGCGTCCGGCCTGCCCATGGTTTCCTTCGTCGCATTTAAATCCTTGAATGACTCGATCCTGGTGGCCCTTCCCCTTTTTATTCTGGGCGGCCAGATTTTACAGTCCGGCCGGATCGGCGAGCGGCTTTTCGACCTCTGCAGCAAATGGATCGGCCACTTCCCGGGCGGGCTGGCGGTGGCCACGATTGCCGCCTGTGCCATCTTTGCCGCCATTTCCGGTTCCAGCGTGGCTACGGCCATCACTATCGGCCTGTTTGCCCTGCCGGCCATGATCGAGCGGGGTTATGACCCCCGCCTGGCATACGGAATCCTGGCCGCCGGGGGTACCCTGGGCATCCTGATCCCCCCCAGCGGGCCGATGATCCTGTACAGCAGCATCACCGACGAGTCGACCGGCGCCCTGTTCATGGCCGGTGTAATCCCCGGTATCATTCTTTCGCTTGTATTTGCCGCTTATGCCGTTTTTGCCTGCGCCCGCAGCGGCCGGTACGAACGGGTGGCCCGTTCCACCTGGAAGGAGCGGTTTGTTGCTTTTAAAGGTTCCATATGGGGCATGCTGGCGCCGGTGATTGTGATCGGCGGCATCTATACGGGTGTTTTTACGCCTACCGAGGCGGCGGCGGTGGTGGTGGTTTATGCTCTGGCGGTCTGCCTGGCCACCGGCTCTCTAAAACTGAAGGACCTGCCCGGCGTGGTGGCCGACAGCACCCGCGGCAGCGCCATGATTCTGATGATTATCGTGGGCGCCATTATCATGGGCACGGTATTTACCATGCTGCAACTGCCCCAGTTGCTGATGGGCATCGTTGCCGGGGCCGGCATCCCGCCCTGGCTGGTTATTGTAGCCGTAATGTTACTGCTGGTAGTGCTGGGCATGATCCTGGAAGTCGCTTCAATTATGCTCATTACCATTCCTATTTTGTATCCCCTGGTTACTTCCCTCGGTTTTGACGGTGTCTGGCTTGCCGTGTTGATGGTGATTAATATGGAGATGGCTTTGATTACCCCGCCGGTCGGGTTGAACCTGTATGTGATCAAGGGGGTCTCGAGCGCCAGGCTGAGTGACGTGGTGGTTGGTTCTTTACCGTTTGTTTTATTGCTGCTGCTGGGCCTGCTGCTGGTAGCGCTGATACCGCAATTAAGTCTCTGGCTTCCTGCTACCATGCGATCTTGATGGTTAATTAAGGAGTTTTTCGGCAAAAAAAGGAGGGGGTTGTTGTGATATTTCGCAATGTTTTGATTTTCGTAGCTCTGATGGTTGTGGCTGGCCTGTTTGCAGCGGGCTGCGGTAAACAGCCCGGCAGCACGCCGGGGGAGGGTAAAATAACGGCCCGTCTGGCTGGAACGATGCCTGTCGAACATCATATCACCAAGGCGGAAGAGCGCTTCGAGCGGCTGGTTGAGGAGCGCACCGGGGGGAAGGTGGATATTCAGGTTTTCTCAGCCGGGCAGTTGTATACCGACAAGGATATGGTTGATGTGATACCAAAGGGCGGAGTGGAACTGGCCCAGGTCAACTGGGCAATGTGGACCGGCTTGGTGCCTTCATTCGGGATATTTAACATCCACTGTCTTTATTCCGATGCCGATCATTTTTACCGGACTTTAAACGGTGAACCGGCTCAGGAGGTTATTAAAGAAATGGAAGAAAAGGGAAACCTTAAATTCCTGGGCTGGCTTTACTACGGCGACGGCTATTTTTTTTCGACCAGGCCGGTTAATAAGCTGGATGATTTTAAGGGGCTTAGAATAAGAGGGATGAGTGATTATGATTCGGTCTTGATTAAAGAGACGGGGGCGGCGCCCGCTGTTTTGAGCGCGGCTGAAATATACATGGCCCTACAGAAAAAGACGGTGGAGGGAGTTTTAACCGGGCCTACTTCTTATGTGGCCCGGAACTATATAGAGGTGGCGAAGTACCCGCTGGAGAACCAGATCGGCTGGGGCTGGCCGTTTGCCCTGGTGGTGAACAGGGATTTCTGGAACAAACTGCCGGCTGATGTGCAGCAGGCAATGATTGACGTCGGCAAAGAAGTTACCGACTGGACGCGGCAGGAAGCCAAAAAAGCTGATGAGGCGGCATGGCGGGTGATTAAAGATACTCCTGGTGTTACCGTCTGCCGTCTGCCTGCTGCTGATGATGAGAAAATGCGCCGGATTGGGCGGGAAGCCGGAGAAAAGCTGCTGGCTGAAAAAATTGGTGCGGAACGGGTAAATAAGCTGGTAGACATGGTGGATGCCTTGCGCCAGTGAGGCGCACTGGTGGTGGTGCGGGAAGTTGTCGGGATAAACCCCTGCGGCTTGCAATGACTCATGGCAGTTTGTTTTCAAAGTGCTAGAAGGAGGTTTTATGGGATGGAAATAACCTGGATCGGGCATGCCACTTTTCTGATAAAAGGGGAGGCTCTCACCGTTGTGACCGACCCGTGGTTCGGGCAGAGTTTTTTGTTGCGTCGGCTGCGTCCACCGGCACTGGCGCCGGGGGATATTCCGGCCTGCGATGTGATGCTGGTGTCGCACGGCCACGGCGACCACTGGGATGGCCATGGTTTGGCGCTGGCTCGGCGTTTGGGCAGTATCGTGGTGGGTCCGGCGCCGGTGGCCCGGGCGGCCCGGCGCAAAGGTCTGCAGGCGGAGGCAGCCGTACCAGGCCGAAGCATATCTGCCGCCGGCCTGGAAATAACCGTTCTTTCGGCTTACCACCCTGCTCCGGGCGGAAAGAATGCGGTAGGTTATATTTTCTATCTTGACGGGCAGCGGATTTATTTTGCCGGCGACACTCTGCCCAACCCGGCATTGATATTTGTGCTTAAGAAGGCAGTTCTGGATATTGCCTTCTTGCCCGTAGGAGCGTTTAAGCTGCTGGGAAGGAAAGTAGTGATGGATGTAAGCGATGCTTATGCGCTGGCCCGGGAGATACGTCCCCGCTCTGTTATTCCCATGCACTACGGCTTCTTGAAGGGAACGGAGGCGGACCCCGGCATTTTGAAGCAACTGGAGACGGAAGAAATCAAGGTTAACATTTTGACTCCGGGAGAGCCGGTAAAATTCTAAATAAGATAGATATTAAGTTTTTGGTTGATGTTGCCGAAAATAGCCGTTAGGGGGAACCCTGACGGCTGCAATTTTTTTATAGAGAAGGAGTTGTTTTTTTTTGCAAAGCCGGGTTAATTTTTATCTTATTACTGCGCTTATCGTTGGAACGGTTCTTTGGGTAATAACGATGACTGTTTCCGGGGTAGCTACTTTTAGCCAGGTAGTTTTTTGTTTATTGAATTTCAGGGTTTTACCCTGGGCTTTCCTGGTAATTGCGTTTTTACTTTTCTGGTTTAACCGGATGACGTTGCCGGCTCTTTTGAACCATAGAGAAGATCCTGTTGCAGCCCAGCGCGCCTTGCTTTACTTTCCGGTTGTCGGTTTGATTTGTTATTTATGTTATGCCCTTATTGGATCTATCCTGGCTGTTACTTTCGAAGAGTGGGGTCGGCCGTTGACTATAGCTTTGGGTATTTGTGCGGCAATATCGGCGGTTTTTGTTTATCTCTTCCCCTTTTTTATACTGGCCGTTGAAACCATCGAAACGGAGTTTGGCGAGTTAGCCTTTAGCGGGAGGCGGGATCATTATTTTCCCCTGGCTACCAGGGTAGGCGTCAGCCTGTTCGGGCTGATCATCGGCGCCGCAGGAACATTGGGGGTG
>JAGUVT010000020.1 GCA_020062745.1 Deltaproteobacteria bacterium | reverse complement strand
TGAGGGGTTGTAGGTGCCGAAATTCAGTATTGGAATAGTCCTGGCATTGTTTCTTGCTTTTGTTGCAAGCGGGTTTTATTTTTCCCTGGCCAACTTTAATGAACAGAGAGAGCCGGCTGTACCGGTCTGTGCCTGGCGATTGGTAAAGGAGAACAGCGGCGCATTGGAACTGGAATTGCTCGGTGAAACTTTTAAGGTAATCATGCCTTCTTTGGATACCCGGTGCTTGCTTGAAAAAGCAAATGGCACATCCCGGCAACTTGCTGAAAATGGCGGCTCTGTTTGGGCGGTTTTGAAGGATTGCTGGTATCGCATCGGCCATAAAAGAAACACTGATGATTTTCGCTAACCTTCGGTAAAATGCTCCACTCGATTGATACCTTCTCCAGGTGGTGCTATAATACTATGTGTCTGTTACTCGTTTGTAGCACGCGGGCAAGGATTGAACCGGGGGAGGAAATTCCCGAATGGAGCGGTATCAGGAAAGAATACGTAATTTTTGTATCATTGCCCATATCGATCACGGCAAATCTACGCTGGCCGACCGTTTGCTGGAATACACCGGCGCTTTAAGCGGACGGGAGATGGTTGACCAGGTTCTCGACCAGATGGACCTGGAACGGGAACGGGGGATTACCATTAAAGCTCAGGCGGTGCGCCTGACTTACCGGGCCAAAGACGGCCGTGATTACCAGTTAAACCTTATTGACACTCCCGGCCATGTTGATTTTTCCTACGAAGTTTCCCGCAGTCTGGCGGCCTGTGAGGGGGCCTTGCTGGTGGTGGATGCTGCCCAGGGCATAGAAGCTCAAACAATGGCCAATGTTTACCTGGCTTCAGAAAACAATTTAGAAATAATTCCGGTGATAAATAAAATTGATCTGCCCGGAGCAGAGCCGGAGCGGGTCAGGCAGGAGATCGAAGAGGTAATCGGCCTGGATGCTTCGGGTGCCGTTATGGCTTCGGCAAAACTGGGCACCGGGATAGAGGAGATTTTAGAGCAAATTATAGCTAAAATACCGCCGCCTGGAGGGGAATCCGAAGCTCCTCTGCGGGCCTTGATTTTTGATTCTCATTATGACCCGTACAAGGGGGTCATAGCTTATGTCCGGGTGGTTGAGGGGGCCATCACGGAAGGCATGCCGGTGAAGATGATGTCCGGAGGCAAGGAATTCGAGGTCAGTGAAGTTGGTATCTTTCGCCCGGCGCCGGTGACTGTCGGTGCACTTAAAGCCGGTGAGGTGGGATTTGTGGCGGCCGGCGTCAAGAATGTGAAAGATTGCCAGGTAGGCGATACCGTCACCGGTGCTTTGCATCCTGCTATCACGCCTTTACCGGGGTACCGCAGGGTTACCCCGATGGTTTACTGCGGCCTTTACCCCACTGAAACCGTTGTCTACGAAAGCTTAAGGGACGCCCTGGAAAAACTAAAGCTGAACGATGCTTCCCTGGTCTATGAACCGGAAACTTCAGAGGCGCTTGGTTTTGGTTTTCGGTGTGGTTTTTTAGGGCTTTTGCACATGGAAATAATACAGGAGCGCCTGGAGCGGGAGTACGGTTTAGAACTGATAACCACTGCGCCAAACGTTGTCTATCATGTTACTACTATAGACGGCGAGTTGTTGGAAATGGAAAATCCCAGCCGGCTGCCTCCTGCTGGTAAGATTGTTAAAGTAGAGGAGCCTTTTGTTAACGCTATTATTATGTCACCCAAAAATTATGTGGGTGCGGTGATGGAGTTGTGCCAGGAACGGCGCGGTGTTTTTAAGAATATTGAGTACATGAACGTCGGCAGGGTAATGCTTACCTACGAGATGCCTTTGAGTGAAATTATTTATGACTTTTTTGACCAGTTGAAGTCTCGCAGCAGGGGGTACGCTTCTCTGGATTACGAATTGGCCGGTTTTAGAGAGGCTGACCTGGTGAAGCTGGATATCATGATTGCCGGGGAGGCGCTGGATGCTCTCTCCTGTATTGTCCACCGGGATAAAGCCTACCACCGGGGATGCCATCTGGTGGATAAGTTACGTGGCTTAATTCCCCGCCATCTCTTTGAAATACCGATTCAGGCCGCTGTTGGGAATAAAATCATTGCCCGGGAAACTGTCAAGGCCCTGCGTAAAAATGTGCTGGCTAAATGTTACGGGGGCGATATTACCCGTAAGCGTAAACTGTTGGAGAAACAAAAAGAAGGCAAAAAACGGATGAAGCAGGTAGGTAATGTAGAGATTCCCCAGGAGGCTTTTATGGCGGTATTGGGCTTGGAGGAGAAATAGAGCGCTTTCCCCATCGGCGACCTGCAGGGGTAAGAGAAGAGAAATTTTTTGTACCGAAATGATTCTTGTCAACAACTGCTTTTTATGATAGAATACATTTGGGTTGTGGGGTAGAATGGACTTTGGTTTTTAAGGAGTGGGGGTTCCCACTCTTTCGTCTTATGGCGAATTTAAGGAGGTATCCCGGTGGGAAGGCAGAAGGTTGTGGATGAGGTAAAAGAGGCTGTATTGCCGGTAATTGAGGCAACGGGCCTGGAATTGGTGGATGTGACTTATGGAAAAGAAGAAAGCCGGTGGTACCTGCGCATTTTTATTGATCAGAGTAAAGGAGTCAGCCTGGATGATTGTCAGATGGTTTCAGAAAAAATCAGCCGGGTACTTGATAATCTGGATCTGATTCCACAGGCTTATTTTTTGGAGGTTTCATCTCCCGGAATAGAGAGGCCTTTAAAAAAGGCTGATGATTTCCGCCGGTTTGCCGGCCGGCTGGTTAATATTGTCACTTTTGTGCCTGTTGCTGGCCAAAAGAAGTTTACCGGGTGCTTAAAAGGTTTGTGTGAAGATGAGGTATTGCTGGAAGTAAAGGGAGTAGAAATGGCAGTTCCCCTTGAACAGATAGCATCAGCCCGGCTGACGGTAGAATTTTAATTGATCGGTGGGAGAATCATATGAATGTGGATTTCTTAGGGGCTTTACAAGACCTGGAAAAGGAAAAGGGTGTCGGGTTGGATGTTTTGTTGGAAGCAATCGAAGCAGCGCTGCTTTCGGCATATAAACGTAATTTTGGGTCTTTGCAGAATGCCCGCGTTACCATTAATCGTGAGAACGGGGATATTAAGGTTTATACACAGCAAGCGGTTGTGGAGGAAGCTTCAGACCCCCGGTTGGAAATATCTTTGGAAAATGCGCTAAAGATTAACCCTTCATACGAAATAGGTGATATTATAGAGACTGAGGTTACACCCCGTAACTTTGGCCGTATTGCTGCCCAGACTGCAAAACAGGTAGTGGTGCAACGTATTCGTGAAGCCGAGCGTAATATTATTTTTGAGGAGTTTGCCGACCGGGAAGGGGATATTGTTACTGGAGTTGTTCAGCGTATCGAACAAAGAAACGTTTTTATTGAACTGGGAAAAACAGAGGCTATTCTGACGCAGTCAGAGCAGATACCGGGAGAAATCTATCGTCAAGGAAACCGGCTTAAAACCTACATTATTGAAGTGAGAAAAACCACTAAAGGCCCACAGATTATGGTATCACGGACCCATCCCGGGCTTTTAAAAAGACTTTTTGAGTTGGAAGTTCCCGAGTTGCAGGAAGGGGTTGTGGAATTGATGGCTGTGGCCAGAGAGGCCGGGGCCCGTTCAAAAATTGCAGTTTATTCCAGGGATGATAGTATTGACCCGGTGGGGGCCTGTGTCGGTCAGAAAGGAACAAGGGTGCAGAACGTTGTTAATGAGCTGAACGGGGAGAAGATTGATGTTATTAAATGGAACCCGGACTCATCTAAGTTTGTGGCCAGTGCTTTGAGCCCGGCGAAAGTAATAGCGGTAGAGACATGGGAGGAAGAAAAGGTAGCCAGGGTTATTGTTCCTGATTACCAGCTTTCTCTGGCTATTGGTAAGGAGGGACAAAATGCCCGCCTGGCTGCCAAGTTGACAGGCTGGAAGATTGACATTAAAAGCGAGTCACAAATGCGGGAACTTTATCTTGAAGAGTATGAGCGTTTTTATGAAAATGAGGTTGAAGGGTAGTGCCGAGGATAAAGAAGATCCCTCACCGGATGTGTGTGGGTTGCCGGGAGATGAAACCAAAGAAGGAAATGACCCGGGTGGTGCGGACACCTGAGGGAAGTGTGGAAGTAGACCTTACCGGTAAACGTTCCGGCCGGGGTGCTTATATTTGTTCTAAAACGGAGTGTTTGCAAAAAGCAATTAAAAGATTGGAAAAAGCTTTGCAGTGTCCTGTTGGTCGGGAAACAGTAGAAGAGTTGAAGCAAGGTTTAATGAAAGGTTTAATGAAATGAAGCGCACTTTCCGAATGTGGAAGGAGGTGTCCGGGTGTTATGCAAAAATAATTTTTGGAGGTGATTTTTTATGGTAAAAAAACGTGTCTACGAACTGGCTAAAGAGCTTAACATAGAAAACAAGGAAATCATCAAGAAGTTAGACATGATGGGAGTATCTGTTAAGTCCCACATGAGTACTTTAGAAGATGACGATGTTGAGAAAATCAAGCAGCAATATTTAGTGAAAAAAAGTGATCAGGAAAAAGTAGAATCTTCTGAGGCGCCGTCTGGTCCTCGGGGGAAACCGGTACCGGAGGAAAAGGGCGTTGGCAGGGCAGGAGAAAGAGTGCAGCCGGTTGCTGGAACGGGACGTGAAAAACATGGGCATAAATGGGAGCAGAAAGGCCCCGGATTGGTAGATCGGGTGCCGCAAAGGCCGCCGGACAGGCGCTTTCGGGAAGGCCCCCAGTCGGTGGGCAAGCCCCCTGTAAAGTTGTGGGAACAGCCTAAAAAAAAGCAGGATACCGGGTCGAAACCTGTTGATCGTGCCAGAAACGAGCCTTTGCCCGGAGGCCGTTTTCGTGAAGGGAAAATGCTGCAGCCTGTGAGTCGCATAGATCAGGCCGGGAAAAGCGTTAACGGCCCTGGTGCCAAGTTACAGCCCGGAATGGCGGCAGCCAGGGTTAATGTCGATGAAGATAATATTAGAAAGCAGGTCACTTCTCGCTCTAAAGCACCTCCTTCTACAGATGGGATTCGCATGCCGGCAGGACCGGTCGAGAAAGGGAAGCCTTCTGGCGAGAAGCCGAAATTTTCCGAGAAACCAAAAACACCTTTTAAAGAAAAACGGGTTTTTGCAAAAGGCCGTTTGGAGAATAAACCTGCTGCTTTAGATAAAAGGCGTGATGAACGGCCCAGTTCGAAGGGGCTCTATAGCACACAGCGTAAACGGTCTGGTGTCAGGCAAGATGATGGTAAGCAAGTGGGTCACGGCGGGAAGCCGGTTTCGGTAATAGAAAAAAAGCCTGTTATTTTGAACGGATCGGTCAGCATTCAGGAACTGGCAATGAAATTGCATAAAAGGCCGGCGGAATTGATCAAGAAATTGATGCAGCTTGGGGTAATGGCGACTATCAACCAGGAAGTGGATACGGATACGGCAACTATTTTAGCCGGGGAGTTTGGTTTTGAAATAGAAATAAGGCTGCCTGTAGACGAGGAAGCGCTGTTGATGCAGGAACAGGAAGATGACCCGGGACTTTTAGTGCAAAGACCGTGTGTGGTTACGGTAATGGGACATGTTGACCACGGGAAGACATCGCTTTTGGATGCCATTAGGGAGACTAATGTCACAGCAACTGAGGCTGGTGGGATTACTCAGCATATCGGCGCTTACCAGGCTGAGCATAATGGAAAGAAAATTACTTTTGTTGATACTCCCGGTCATGAAGCTTTCACGGCTATGCGGGCACGGGGGGCGCAGGTAACGGATGTTGCTGTTCTGGTAGTAGCTGCTGATGATGGGGTTATGCCACAGACGATTGAAGCTATTAATCATGCTAAAGACGCGCACGTACCCATTATTGTGGCCATAAATAAGATGGATAAGCCTGATGCCAACCCGGAACGGGTTAAACAACAACTGACCGATCACGGACTGGTCTCTGAAGAATGGGGCGGTGAAACAATTTGTGTGGAAGTTTCGGCCGTTCAGAAAAAAGGTTTAAATGATTTATTAGAGATGATTTTACTGGTGGCTGAACTGGCTGAATTAAAGGCCAACCCGCTGCGTTTGGCCAGAGGTGTGGTAATTGAGGCTGAACTGGACAAAGGACGTGGCCCGGTGGCTACCATGTTGGTGCAAAACGGAACCCTTAACGTCGGTGATGCCTTGCTGGCAGGGTCAGCCTTTGGCCGGGTGCGGGCCATGATGGATGATAAAGGCAGGCGTATTAAAAAGGCGGGGCCTTCCATGCCGGTTCAGGTGCTTGGTTTTTCCGAAGTGCCGCAGGCCGGAGATATTTTTGTAAAGGTAGAAGACGAGAGAGTAGCCAAGCATCTTGCCGTGCGCCGTCAGATGAAGAGGCGTGAAGAAGAAATGAAAACCACAGCCAGGGTGTCATTGGATGACTTTTTTAAGCATATTCAAGAAGACCAGGTTAAAGAGTTGCGGGTTGTGGTTAAGGCGGATGTGCAGGGTTCAGTGGAGGCGCTGTGCCAATCCATAGAAAGACTGAGTACCGATGAGGTTAAGGTTAATATCATTCATAACGGTGTGGGAGCCATCTCGGAAACTGATATTATGTTAGCCTCGGCCTCTAATGCTATCGTGATTGGATTTAATGTAAGACCTGACGTAAATGCCAGAAAAGCAGCCGAAACCGAGAACATTGATGTTCGCTTATACCGGGTGATCTACGACGCCATAGAAGATATAAAAGCGGCCATGAGTGGGCTACTCGATCCGGAGTACCGGGAGGTCCCTTTGGGAAGGGTGGAAATCCGCAAACTTTTTAAAGTTTCAAAGATTGGGAATATTGCCGGCTGTTATGTTGTAGAAGGTAAAATTACCAGAGATGCTGGAGTGAGAATAGTACGAGACGGTATTGTTATCCACGAGGGCAAATTAGATTCTTTGAAGCGATTTAAAGATGATGTGAAGGAAGCAACGCAGGGTTACGAATGTGGCCTGACCGTAGAAAAGTTCAATGATATTCAGGAAGGAGATATTGTTGAAGCTTTTACTACGGAGACTGTTAAACGTAAATTAGATTAAAAGATCGCCTTAAAGCTCGCAATGACCCAGAAAGGTTATTTTCAGGACAGCTTATGGCTGAATGAATGGGGGTGAGGGTCTTGTCTTACCGCCCCGAGCGGCTGGCAGAAGCAATTAAGAAAGAGATTTCGGAAATATTAAGAGATGAGCTGAAAGACCCGCGCGTAGGCTTTGCTACTATAACTTTGGTAGAAGTTTCAGCTGATTTGCGCTATGCTAAAATTTATGTCAGTGTTTATGGCCCGCCCGAAGAACAAAAAAATACGATCAATGCTCTCCAAAAAGCGCAGAATTTCCTGCGCAACGAATTAGGCCACCGGATCAGGCTTCGTTATACTCCGGAGATTACCTTTAAGCTGGATCAATCTATTGACCGGGGGAGCAGGGTTATAAAGCTGCTGGAAGAGGTGCGGGGGAAAGAAGGGTGAATAATTTATCGGTCATTGCTGAAGCTGTCAAACGTACCAGGAACGCTCTTGTTTGCGGGCACATTATGCCTGACGGTGACAGCATCGGCTCGGTTCTGGCTATGGGACTGGCTTTAAGTAATAGCGGCAAACAAGTGACCATGGCGGGGCCCGATCCGATTCCCGAAATATATAATTTTTTACCCGGCGCAGAGCTTTTCCAGACGCATGAAAAGCCGCCTTCAGGCCGGTACGATACCCTTATAGTCCTGGACTGTTCAATTTCCGAACGGATGGGAGAAAACTTCCGGGATTTGTTAGAACACGATATGGTGGTCATCAGTCTTGACCACCATATCGGTTCCGAACCTTTTGCCGCGCTTAATTTTATAGACTGTAAGGCGGCGGCAACCGGAGAGATAGTTTTTGATCTCCTGGATTTAATGGGGATGCCGTTAACTGTAGATATTGCAACCTGTCTTTATACGGCTATTATAACCGATACCGGGTCTTTCCAGTATGAAAATACTACTGCGGGAACCCACTACCGGATCGCCAGGCTGATTGAAGGCGGCGCTCTGGCAGATCAGATCCATACCCGCCTTTATGAAGAGAAACCGCTTGCCAGCTTGAGGCTGCTCGGCAGCGCCCTCGACACTTTGAATTTGAGCGCCTGTGGGAGAATTGCCTGGATGACCGTGCGCAGGGAGACGCTTGGCGCCCTGGGAGCCGAAGACGAACATGCCGACGGTCTGGCTGGCTATGCCCGGGCAATTAAGGGTGTGCAGGTAGGGGTGCTTTTTTTTGAAAAGGAGCCGGGTAAATTTAAAGTTGGCTTCCGTTCCAAGAATCCTGTGGATGTCAACCGGATAGCCCGGGTTTTTGGTGGAGGAGGACATTCCCGGGCTGCCGGTTGTATGCTGGAAGGGAGCCTGCCCGAAGTGCAGGAGCGGGTTATCGTGGCCGTTTTAAATTTTTTAGGAGAAGGAAATGGACGGCATAATCAATATTCTTAAACCGCCCGGGATGTCGTCCCACGATGTAGTCAATTTTGTGCGCCGGCTGACCGGGCTGAAAAAGGTCGGTCATACCGGAACCCTGGATCCCGGTGCGGCTGGTGTACTGGTAATATGTTTGGGCAAGGCTACCAGGCTTGCCCAGTACCTGCTTGTAACGGATAAGGAATACCGGGCCGAAGTCACTTTTGGGATTTCTACTGATAGCGGGGATGCTTATGGCGAGGTGGAAATGATATGTGATGCGTCGATGTTGGACAGGGTACAGGTTGAAGCTGCGTTATGCCTGTTTACCGGAGAAATCGAACAAGTTCCGCCGATGACTGCGGCAGTCCGCTGGCAGGGCAAGAAACTTTATGAATTGGCCCGGGCTGGAAAGGTTATAGACGATCGCCCGGCCCGTACTGTTTACATTTATTCTCTGGAAATAGTCCGGGGAGACGGGTGGGGCACTCCTCATCCGCGAGTGCTCTTAAACCTGTCCTGTTCAAAAGGGACATATGTGCGCACTTTAAGCAGAGATATAGGATTATGGTTAAAGTGCGGCGCCTATATGTCTTTTTTGGTGCGTACCAGAGCAGGCGTATTTCAACTTGCTGCTGCCCGTACCTTGGAAGAGCTGGAGGATGCGGCCAGGAGAGGCGATTTGCAATCTCTGATGACCACAGTTGATGATGCCCTGGCTGGTCTGCCGGTAATACGGGTTAGGGAAAGCGCCGTGGCGGCGGTGCGTTCCGGGAGAAGGTTGTATTTGCCGGGAATTGTAGAGTTGCCGGAGAACCTGGCAAATGGTCAGATGGTTCGCCTGTATGATTCTTCAGGCTTACTGTCAGTGGCGCGGGCGGTTTTGGATCCGGCAGGCGGGGGACGTTATTCCTTTTCACCATTTTGGATATTGTAGCAGTTTTCAGGAGGTATTGCAGTGTGGATGTTTATAATAACTGGCAGGGAATAAAGAATAAGTATAAGAATCTGGTGGTCGGTCTGGGAAACTTCGATGGTGTGCACAGAGGACACCAGAAACTGATTGCTGAACTGATATCTTTGTCCCATGAACTGGATGGAACACCGGCAGTCTTTACCTTCCATCCGCATCCCCAGGCGGTGCTGGACCCGGAAAACAGTCCGCCCTTGCTTCTTTCTCCGAAAGCAAAGCAAGAAATCATGGCCGGATTAGGCATAAAGGTATTGCTTATAGTACCTTTTAACCTTGACTTTGCCAGGCTCTCGCCGGAAGATTTTATCAAGCAGGTTTTACATGAAGAATTAGGCTTAAAGGGTGTGGTGGTAGGTTATGATTATACTTTTGGCTACCGGGGCCGGGGTACGCCGTCCGTACTGGAGGCGTACGCGCCGGTTTATGGTTATAAAGTGCGGGTGATCCAGCCGGTGGCTATTGATGGACAGGTTATCAGCAGTACCTTGATTCGCTGTCTATTGTCGCAGGGGGAAATTGCAGAAGCTGCTAAGTATCTTGGTTATGGCCCTTTTGTGGAGGGCCAGGTAGTGACTGGCGATAAAAGAGGAAGTGTGCTTGGCTTTCCTACTGCCAATTTAAATATAGAGCAAGATGTTTTGGTGCCGGCTAACGGTGTATATGCGGTTAAAGTAAGCGTTAACGGGAATATGTTTCTGGGGGTAGCCAATATCGGCACGAAGCCCACATTCCAGGGCAAAAGACGGAATATTGAAGTGCACTTGCTCGATTTTTACCAGGATCTTTATGGCAGTTTAATAAGAGTTACTTTTATCAGGCGGTTGCGTCAGGAAAAAAGATTTGAAACGCCTGACGACCTGGTTAAACAAATAGAACGGGATATTGCCCAGGTTAAAGCAGGCTGTTCGGAAATGCAAGAATAAAATTGGAATTCATCAATGTGCAGGTTGAATAGTTGCAATTTACTTTAAATATACTTTATGTTACAATGAACACGTTAATCTTTCCCATTGTTAAGCAGGGGGTACTGGCCCGTGGGGTTTGAGCTGCCCGAAGAAGAAATGAAAAAGTGGCTAAATCATATTGCCTTGATTTGTTTGAGTGAAGAGTTTCAATCCTTAAAGAAAGAATTGGAATCTGTTTACCTGCGCTCAGATATAGATAATGCAGGGCTGGTTGCTTTCCAGGACGCCCTTTATGCTTTTTTAGCGCAAGAGGAAGATGAACAGACCTGCCGGTCTCAGGCCTTTTAACCGGATATGCGCGTGATTATTACCGAACATGCTAAAAAACGTTTGCGGGACTTCCGCCAGGATAAGATTACACCTGGAGATATTGTTAATGCTGCCGGAGGGATACCGGGGCGCATTTCAACGGCTACCCGTTTTCGTGGTTTTTTTGCCAAGTCCGGGCGCATGTTTGACATTGTAGCCAAAGACATACCGGAAGGCCGTTTGGTAATAACCATAATAGGCAAGTAAAATGAACTATCGGCTAGGTTAATACGTTCTTTAAACGGTCAACTTGGCCGGCAGCGATTTTTGAGATTAAGGAGGTGAGCGTTGTATGGCTTTAACTGTAGAACAGAAACAATCTGTAATTGCCAAACATAAACTTCATGAGAATGATACCGGATCACCGGAAGTGCAGATTGCCATATTGACCGAACGGATAAATACTCTTACTGAGCATCTCAAGATCCATAAGGGCGATCACCATTCGCGGCGGGGATTGCTAAAAATGGTTGGCCAAAGGAGAGCTTTGTTGAATTATTTACGGGATCGCCATTTTGACCGTTATCATTCTTTGATCTTAAAGCTTGGTTTGCGGAAATAATTTGCTGGTAAGAAGCGGGTTTGCCCGCTTCTTTAGTGTATTTTTGGTTTACCGGGAAGGATATAATATTAAAAAAGCGAAGTTTATTAAAACTTTATATGGAGGTATGACCCTTAAATGTATTTACAACCCACTTTAAAACGGGAAATAAACATAGGCGGCCGGCCTTTAAGCCTGGAAACGGGGAAGGTAGCCAGGCAGGCTGGAGGTGCGGTGCTGGTCCGTTATGGTGATACCGTTGTCCTGGCTACTGCTACTGTGGCCGGTCATATCAGAGAAGGGATTGATTTTTTCCCTCTTACCGTGGATTATGAAGAGAGACTTTATTCAGTGGGTAAGATACCGGGCGGCTTTATTAAAAGAGAAGGTCGTCCAAGTGAAAAGGCGGTACTTTCCGGTCGGTTGATCGACCGGCCGATTCGGCCTTTGTTTCCTGGCGGATTTCGTAACGAAGTGCAGGTAGTTGCTACTGTCCTTTCGGTTGACCAGGATAATGTTCCGGAAATTGCCGCCATGGTCGGCGCTTCGGCGGCGTTGCACATTTCCGGGATTCCTTTTAATGGACCGATTGGCGGGGTAATTGTCGGTCGGGTGGACGAGCAATTGGTAATCAACCCTACTTTGCAGCAGAAAGAAAAAAGCGACCTTCACCTTGTAGTGGCCGGTACGATTGATGCAGTGATGATGGTGGAGGCAGGCGCTAAAGAAGTCTCTGAAACGGTTATCCTGGAGGCTATTTCTTTTGGACATGAAGTGGTGAAAGAAGTTGTTGAGTTTATTAATAACTTTAGGGAAGAGGCGCTTGCTTTGGGACTGGCCAGACCTAAAATGACACCGGTTATTGCCGGACCGGATCCGAAAATAATCGAGGATGTGACTGACCCGGCCACGGCGAAACTGGAAGAAGCCGTACGTGAATGTGCTGCTAAAAGGCTTTCTAAAGCAGAGCGGGAGAGCTTGCTGGAGACAGTTGAAGCTGATCTAATTCAGCAATTTTTGGAGCATAATCCTGAGCAAGAAGCGATGATTAAAGAAGTGGTGGAATCCGTTGAAAAAAAAGTAGTCCGCCGGTTGATTACCGAAAGCGGTATGCGTGTTGACGGACGGGCGCCAGACGAGGTCAGGCCGATAACAGTTGAGGTGGGTGTACTGCCGCGTGCTCACGGTTCCGGTTTGTTCACCCGAGGGCAGACACAGGTGCTTTCGGTAGCTACCCTGGGCACAATCTCGGAAGAGCAGATTTTGGACGGCCTGGGTATAGAAGAAACGAAACGTTTTATGCATCATTATAACTTTCCACCTTACAGTACCGGTGAGACCAGGCCGATGCGTTCCCCTGGCCGGCGGGAAATCGGACATGGAGCGCTGGCGGAGAGGGCTTTAGAGACAATTATTCCAGCAGAGGAAGTTTTTCCCTATACTATCCGACTGGTATCCGAAGTATTGGAGTCTAACGGTTCGACCTCCATGGGCAGCGTTTGTGCCAGTTGTCTGGCCTTAATGGATGCCGGGGTACCGATCAAAGCCCCGGTAGCCGGGGTGGCTATGGGGTTGATTAAAGAAGGGGAAAATATTACCGTTCTTACCGATATACAGGGTTTTGAAGACCACCTGGGCGACATGGATTTTAAGGTAGCGGGTACGGCCGGGGGTGTTACCGCTCTCCAGATGGATATTAAGATCGCTGGTGTGGATTCGGAAGTCTTGAAACGGGCACTGGAGCAGGCTCGTGCCGGCCGGATGCATATATTGAATGAAATGCTGGCGGTTATCTCTTCTTATAGGCCGGAATTATCTCCTTATGCCCCGAGGATTATCCATACGGTGATTGATCCTGATAAAATTCGCGATGTAATTGGGCCAGGCGGTAAAATAATTAAGAAGATTATAGAGGAAACCGGAGCGGATATTGATATTGAAGATGACGGCCGGGTGTATATCGCGGCTATAAATCAAGAGGGCGGCAAACGGGCGCTGGAGATTATTGAGACGATTACCAAGGAAGTTGTAACCGGCCAGGTATATATGGGAAGAGTGACCCGGTGTATGGATTTTGGTTGTTTTGTAGAGATTATTCCAGGTGTATTGGGTTTGCCTGGTAAAGAAGGTCTGGTGCATATATCTCAGCTTGCTTTTGAGCGGGTTAACAAGGTAGAAGATGTGGTCAGGGAAGGGGATCGGATCCTGGTTAAGGCAATTGGTTACGACAACCAGGGACGTTTAAAGCTTTCTAAAAAAGAAGCTATGAGTATTTCAGAAGAAAGAGGGGATAATAAAAGCCGTCCTCCCAGAAGAAAGGGTTTTTTAAGAGGTTAATGAAGGAGTGCTTAAATTATCCTTACTTTGCTAAAGACCTCATTTTTGGGGTTTTTATAATGCTTGAGGCAAATTATAGTTTTGGATTTTGACATTTTAATCATCAGGTTCTCATTTCTTCACCCGGGAATATAAGTATTTGATATATATATAAGATTTAAAAAGAAAGCTGAATTTACAGGAGGTACATTTAGGTGCTTCAAGAAATAACGCTGGCCAATGGTGTGCAAATACTAACGGAAGAAGTTCCCCATGTTCGCTCTGCAGCCGTGGGACTTTGGGTAAATGTCGGTTCGCGGGATGAAGGCCGGGAATTTAGCGGAATCTCCCACTTTATTGAACATATTTTATTTAAAGGAACTGTTGGTAGAACGGCCAGACAAATTGCTGAGACGCTGGATGCCGTCGGAGGCCAATTAAATGCTTTTACTACCAAGGAATATACCTGCTATTACGCTCGCGTGCTTGATGAGCACTTCGATCTGGCCATTGATCTCTTGAGCGATATGTTTTTTAACTCGAAGTTTGATTTAGAAGATATTGACCGGGAACGGAATGTGATCATTGAAGAAATTAAAATGTACGAAGATACTCCGGATGAGTTAGTACATGATATTTTTACCAGCGCTTTATGGCAAGGCCATGCTCTTGGCCTGCCTATTATCGGCAGTGCCGGGATTATTGCCACCATCTCCAGGGAAGAATTATTAAAGTTTTACAACCAGCATTATAAACCCGGCAAACTGGTGGTAGCAGTGGCAGGCAATGTTGCTCATGAACGAGCGCTGGCGAAGCTGAAACCGATTTTAGAATCCAGAGATGGGCAGGCACAGAGGCGGGTAATGGTTAATCCGACGCCGCACCGGCAGATAACCTGCCGGGAGAAGGACACTGAACAGGTGCACTTGTGTGTGGGAACGCAGGGCTTAAGTCTAAAAGATGAAAAAACCTATATTTTTCAAGTAATTAATACTATTCTTGGTGGAGGGATTAGCTCCAGGTTGTTTCAGACAATCAGGGAGCAAAAGGGCCTGGTTTACTCTGTTTACTCTTACCACAGTTCTTATCATGACAGCGGTCTTTTTTGCATTTATGCCGGATTAAGCAAGGAGAATGTAAATGAAGTGATGAATCTGATCTTTAAAGAGATCAAGGATATTCAAACTAACGGTGTAAATAAAGAGGAATTGCAACGGGCAAAGGATCAGTTGAGGGGGAATCTTTTATTGAGCCTTGAAAGTGTTAGTACCCGTATGAGCAGGTTGGGTAAATCAAAGCTTTACCTGGGGAAAGTGATTCCTACAGACGAGGTTGTAGCCAGGATAAACAAGGTGACTGCGGGAGAAATTCAGGAACTGGCGAGAAATATGCTGAAACCGGAAAGTTTCACTCTGGCTGCTATCGGGCCCTGGAAGGATGATAGCGAAATACGAAGGCTCAGTGAACAGATGAAAAGTTACTAGAAGATGATAATGATTGTGGATGGAGAGAATGTGTGTGGATGGAGGTTTTTTTGAAAAAAGCCGTCGCCGGCGCGGATTTGAAGTGGCCAGGGGTTTTGAGGGCAAAGTTTTGCACATGCCCCAGCGAGCCACTCCCGGTTCGGGCGGTTATGATTTCTGGCCTTTAGAAGAGGTTGTGTTGAAGCCGGGTGAAAGCCATGCTTTTTACACCGGAATTAAAGCCTACATGCCTGAGAACGAAATTCTTTTAATAAACATACGTTCCAGCTATGGAATAAATCATGCAATAGAACTGTGTAATGAACAGGGCTGGATTGATTCCGATTACTATGCAAATAAGGATAATGACGGCATGATTGTTATTAAAGTAAAAAATTCCGGTTCGCAACCGTTCACTTTTAAAAAAGAAGAACCGTTTGCTCAAGGGTTGTTCATCAGTTATCATGTAACAGACGACGACTGCCCCCGGTTGCCCCGCCGGGACGGCGGCCTGGGGCACAGTTCCGCGCAACGGCAGCCTTCACTTAAATAAAATTAAGCATATTTTGGGCCCGTCCCCAGTAATATTTAATATAACGGGGGTGGGACAATGCCCGGCGGCCTGATATTTGGTTTGATTTTATTTTTGCTTGTGGTTTTTTCGGTGCGGGAACGGATCCGCCTGCGGTTGTACCGCGAGAAAGATTGGGGCGTTATCGGCGAGGGCAAAGTCAGTCCCCTCTCCCAGGCTTTGGCTAACCTGGTGGGAGTGGCGGGCGGGATCTACCTGTCGCTGGTAGTGCTGGTTTCTTTTTTAGAAGTACAGCTTCCTCCCTGCCTTCAAATCGGGCCGGTCAGCGTGGAACCGCTGGCAGTTGTTTCTTTCAGCCTGGCCCTGCTGCAGCCTTTCGCGTTACGGGTTTTTTGGGCCTGGCGCAAGATTTAAAAAACCATACCAGTAAACATTGCCCGCGTTGGTGCGGGCACTTTAATGACCTTAGGAAATCAAGTAGCCGACGAGCAGCCGGCAATTAACAAGCCCGGCTATTTTTTGTTGTTTTTGCTTCCATGTCACAAACAATAGAACCGTCCCCTTGTTTGTTGTAAAGCCGTCTCTACGCAAGGGTGGAGACGGCTTTTTAGTTTTTTTACTTACGCTATATTCACCTTTATTTTCCGGCGGGTAACCACATCCGACTTGGGCGCCCGGATTTCCAGGATCCCGTTGGTATAAGTGGCTTCCACCTGTTCCGACTTGATTGAGGTCGGCAAAGCCACCGTCCGGAACAGGCTGGTGCATCTGCTGCCGGCGAAAGCTGTGGCAGAAATGGACAGGGAGTCGT
This sequence comes from Deltaproteobacteria bacterium, assembly GCA_020062745.1. Lineage (GTDB taxonomy): Bacteria > Bacillota > Desulfotomaculia > Desulfotomaculales > JAGUVT01 > JAGUVT01. The sequence continues at coordinate 16,447 of JAGUVT010000020.1, read as the reverse complement.
CGGTGACGGTAAGGTTCAGATCGTTTAAGCTGACATTGGGCAGTTCGGCTGCAATTACCACGTCACTGTTGGTTTCATGTAGGTCGACGCGCATCTGGGCCAGACCGGCCGAAGACTGGATGGTGTTGAGGGCCATCTGTCCCGGCAGGAAGGCACCGGCCATGGCCTGCTGCTGGTTTATAAAGGGATTCCAGGCGTTAATCCCGGTGCTCCAGTTTTGAGTTACTAAGGGGTTGTAGGCCCAGGCCAGGGACTGGTTGAACATCGGGTTTAAGGCCTGACTGGTGATGGCGGGATTTAACGCCATGGCTGCCGACTGACTCAAGAAGGGGTTGAAACTGTAAGTCACGGTATTACCCTGCATACCCGGCCTCACTGTGACTGGTAAGGCCGTGGCGCCGGTCTGGTAGCCCTGGTTGAAGGCCACCACCTGATTTGGATTGAGGCTGGAAACGTACATTAAATCGACCTCCTTGAAAAATTTTTAGATGTCCGTAAGTATTTTTGGCAACTTCTTTAAATTTATACTAAAAATATTTATCAATTTTTTAAACTGTTGACATAATAAAGAGAAGGTTACGATAAGAAGTATGCAGGAGGAATAAGATGGCCCGGTTGCAGAGAGTGGAAATGGTTAAAAAAATTTCCGAGTTGAGAGATTCAGCGGTTCTTTGCTATATTACCGGGGACCGGGAGAACGTGAGTACCCGGATAGCTCCCGATGTGACCCAGGTTTTTTACCGCCATCTGGAATTGATTGGGGATTGCCGGCAAATTGATCTTTTCCTCTATACCCGGGGCGGTGATGTGTTGACGCCCTGGCGTCTGGTTCATCTAATCCGGGAATATGCGGCCCGTTTTTGTGTTCTGGTTCCCTTTCGCGCTTATAGCGCCGGAACATTGATTTGTCTTGGCGCGGATGAGGTTGTGATGGGGAAAATGGGGGAACTCGGGCCAATTGACCCCAGCGTGGTTAATGCCTTCAACCCCCAGGATCCGAATAACCCGGCGGCCAGAATCCCGGTCAGTATTGAAGATGTTTACTCCTATCTGGCCCTGGCCGGTGATAAGACCGGGGTGCGCAGCGAGGATCAGCAGGTGCAGTCGTTTACCTTACTGGCCGAGCGTATTCACCCTTTGGCGCTGGGTAACGTCCACCGGAATTATTTGTTGATCCGGTCGCTGGCCAAAAAGCTTCTTTCCATGCACCAGCAGCCTTTGCGGGAAGGGCGCATTGAACATATTGTAGACAGCTTAACCGAGAAATTGTATGCTCACAACTATATGATTGCCCGGCTGGAGGCGGCTGAAGAAATCAATTTGAATATTATCTATCCCGAGCGCGAACTGGAGTATCTTTTATGGGCGCTCTACCAGGATTATGCCGAAGAACTTCACCTTGCCGAGCCATTTAATCCTGCTGAAGTCGTAAGGGGGGACCGGAGCGAATTTGAAGTGACGAGCGGTATGGTAGAGTCTGTGCACGGGCAGGATTCATTTGTTTTTTCCGGTATGGTGGAACGGCGTGACTTTCCCGAACCATGCAAGATAAATGTAAGCATTTTGAAACAGGGATGGCGTACTGTTGTTTAAACCCGGGTTGATCCGGCTTAAAAGGAGGTGATGATTGTGACAGAGCAGGAAATAAACGAAGTGATTCCGGTTAGTTACCTGTGGCGTGAAACGAAGTATTACCTTTTAACCGGCAGCTCCGGTTACCCCTCCGCTGCTTACAGTTCTCCGTACCTTTTATCCGGGTCTGGTGATGGTTTTGTGGTGCCGGAAGACCGGGTAAAAACATCTGAAATGGAATTTAGAATGGAAAAATTGGCGTATTGAGAGATTGCTTCGGCGACCTCCGGCTGCCTTGCAATGACGCTCCAAGGCGACTGCCGTTGCCCTGGCGGCCCATTTTGTCATTACGGGCCGGGGCCGCGAGCGCAGCGTGGCGGGTAGCGAAGCAAACTTGGGGACAAAGGTACAGAGGTACAAATTGTTTTCATTTCCCTTTGTGCCTTTGCACCTTTGCTCCTTTGTGCCTACCTGAATAGTTACTATGTTTTTAAGGCCTTTTTCGGGAATGACAGGGTTAAAATACCGTTTTCAAAGTCTGCTGTCAGGTTGTCCAGGTCGACGTTGGCCGGTGGTTTTAACAGCCTGGTGTATGTTCCTTTTTGTCTTTCCTGGTAAATGTATGCGGCATTGGGGTATTTGGTCAAGACGGCCATGGGTGCGGTCAAGGCTACTTCGCTTGCCGAGACTTCAAGATTGATCTGGTTTCCATCCGCACCGCCCAGGTCGTAAATATAAACAATATAAGAACCGGTATCCAATATATCCACCCTGGGAATTATCGCGTCAGGAATTGCCTGGTTGAGCCAGGGGTTGGGCATGCCCGAGGTGGGATACGGCCAGTTGACTGAAAAAGGGGCATTTTGTCCATATTCTTGCTGGTGGACGGCAGGTTCTATTTTCATTTTAACACATCCTTTACATTTTTTTGTTATTATGGCTTTGGGCCATGGTAATTATACCACTTTCGTTTTCCTTGACAGATTTGACCGGATGTAAGACAATAAGGTTTAATCTTTATCGTTTTTAGGGGGGACAAAATGCCAGGAGTGGTAGTTACCGGCGCGGCCGGGCGCATGGGCCGGGAAGTGTTGAAAGCGATTTGGAATGCGGAAGATGTGGAACTGGCCGGCGCCGTGGATACCCGATGCGCGGGGGAAGATATCGGTTCGTTGCTGGGATTTGGTGAGACCGGTTTGATTATCGACGCGGACCTCGAAGGGACGCTCGACCGGAGAAAACCGGATGTAATGGTTGATTTCACCGAGCCGCGGTCGGTAGCGGTTAATGTGAGGACCGCCCTTGAACATCGCGTGTGTCCGGTGGTCGGCACTACCGGCTTGAGCCGGGAAGAAATAGCGGAAATTATTGCCCTTTCTGAAGAGTTAAAAGTCGGCGGCTTGATTGCCCCGAATTTTGCCATCGGGGCGCTGTTGATGATTAAGTTTGCCGCCGAGGCAGCCAGGTATTTCCCTGCTGTAGAAATTATTGAACTGCACCACGACCAGAAGTTGGACGCTCCTTCCGGCACGGCAGTGAAAACAGCCGAAACGATTCTCGAAAGGCGCGGCGACCCGCCCCGGCGGCAGGTCGCCGAAATGGAAAAACTGCCCGGCGCCCGGGGCGGCGAATTTGCGGGCGGGGTACGGATTCACAGCGTGCGCCTGCCCGGCCTGGTGGCCCACCAGGAAGTGATCTTCGGCGGGGTTGGACAAACCCTCACCATCAGACATGATTCCATAACCAGGGAGTCGTTTATGCCCGGGGTTTTGCTGGCTGTTCGCAAGGTAACTTATTTGAGAGAGGTGGTTTATGGTTTAGAGAACCTTCTTTTTGAGTAATTTGTCTAAGCACCTTCATTGCCGCAAATCCATATACTGTTTTTAAAAGGGGCGCGAGGAGGTTTTTAGGGTCATGCAGCCCAGCCTGGAAGGGGTTAAGATAGCCGTTCTGGGGGGGGATGCCAGGGAGCGGGCTCTGGCCGGTGAATTGGCTTTGTCCGGCGCTGCAGTAAAGGTAGTTGGACTGCCGGCGGGCGGCGGCCATGAAGAACGGATTACGGCCTGTAAGTGTCTCCGGGAAGCGGTTGATAATGTCCAGGCGGTAGTTTTACCGGCGCTGGGGGTCGATGAAAAAGGCCACCTGCACTGCCCATCTGCCGGCCGGCCGTTGATTCTGACAGAGGAGTTGCTATTGCGATTTCCGGCGGGAATACCCGTGTTTGTCGGGATTGCCGGACGGCTGCTGACGGAAATGGCCGGACGTTGCGGTATTCGCCTGATTGAGCTTTTAAAAATGGATGAAGTGGCGATATTAAACTCCATTCCCTCAGCCGAAGGAGCTATTCAGATGGCCATGGAGAGACTGCCCGTCACCATCCACGGCTGTTCGGCCTTTGTCCTGGGTTTTGGCCGGACCGGCTGCACCCTGGCCCGGATGCTGAGGGCAATCGGCGCGAAAACCAGGGTGGTAGCCAGGAACCCGGCCCACCATGCCCGGATCAGGGAAATGGGCTTAGAACCGCTTTCGTACCGGGAACTGCCCGGGCTGGTTAAAGAAGCCGAGGTAATTTTCAATACCGTACCGGCGCTGGTCTTGACCGAAGATGTCTTAAGCCGTGTACCTCCGTCGGCTCTGATCATAGACCTTGCCTCCGCTCCCGGCGGCACTGACTTTAAAGCGGCAGAAAGGCTCGGTATCACTGCCGTTTTAGCGCCGGGTCTGCCGGCCAGAGTTGCTCCCAAAACAGCCGGGCAGATTCTGGCCCGCACAATTGCCGGGCTGATCGTGCAAGAACGGTGCGGTGGTTGACTTGTTATGGAGGTGCTTGTAATGCGTTTGCAAGGAACGAGGGTGGGCTTTGCCCTGACCGGTTCCCATTGCTGTCTGGAAGATGTAATGCCCCAGGTGCGCAAGCTGGTTGCCGAGGGGGCCGAAGTCTTCCCCGTAATCAGTACGGTTGTGGATGTTACGGACACCAGGTTCGGCCCGGCGGCGGGGTGGAAAAACAAGTTGCGGGAAATTACCGGCAACCCGATCATTGCCACCATGGTTGATGCCGAGCCGGTTGGTCCGCAAAAGCTTTTCGACCTTGTGGTAGTGGCCCCCTGCACGGGGAATACGTTGGCCAGGCTGGCCAACGGAATTACCGACACGCCTGTATTGATGGCCGTTAAAGCCCAGTTGCGCAACCAGCGGCCGGTGGTGCTGGCCATTTCCACCAACGACGGCTTGGGTCTGAATGCAAAGAACATAGGTCTTTTGTTAAACACCAGGAATATTTATATGGTTCCTTTCGGCCAGGACAATCCGGCCGGCAAGGCTACTTCTTTGATAGCCAGGTGGGATTTAATTACGGAAACTGTAATAGCGGCCCTGCAGGGAAAACAGCTCCAGCCTGTTTTAGTTGCTTACTGACCCATATTTCCTCCCTGTCAGACGGCCAAAGCTTAAAAAGGGGAGGGAAGTTAATTTTGGCGGATTACAACGTAGTGGTAGTAGGGGCGCCCGGCGCGGTGGGGCAGGAAATTTTAAAAGTACTGGAAGAACGTAATTTTCCGGTGGGTAAATTGAGATTGTGCGCCACCGCCCGGTCGGCCGGTAAAGAAATGGTTTTCCGGGGTGAGTCATATATTGTTGAGGAAACCACCCCTGATTCTTTTAACGGGATGGATATAGCCCTTTTTGCCGGCGGGGCCGCCAGCAAGGAGTTCGGTCCGGCGGCGGTGGAGCGGGGAGCGGTGGTAATCGACAATAGCAGCAACTTCCGGATGGACCCGTTGGTTCCGCTGGTGGTGCCCGAAGTTAATCCGGAAGACGTTAAGTGGCATAAAGGGATCATCGCCAACCCTAATTGTTCCACCACTCAAATGGTGGTGGCTTTAAAACCGGTTCACGACGCTGTTAAAATAAAGCGGGTGGTGGTAGCGACATACCAGGCGGTGTCCGGCGCCGGTAAAGAAGCCATCGATGAACTGACCGAACAGACGAAGGCCGTTCTGGAAGGAAAGGAACACCAGCCGAAGGTTTTTCCCTACCAGGTGGCTTTTAATCTTATTCCGCATATTGATGTATTTTTAGATATGGATTACACTAAAGAAGAATGGAAAATGGTTAAAGAGACCCAGAAGATTTTACATGACGATTCTGTAACCGTTACCGCCACCACCGTGCGGGTGCCTGTTTACCGCAGTCACTCCGAGGCGATAAACATTGAAACCGAGGAGAAACTTACGGCGGCGGAGGCCAGGCGTTTGTTTGAAAAAGCACCGGGTGTAATCGTAGTCGACGACCCGACCGGAAAGGAATACCCGATGCCCCTGCTCAGCCTGCACCGGGACGAAGTGTTCGTCGGGCGGATTCGGGAAGACAACTCCATTCCCAAAGGCTTGAACATCTGGGTGGTAGCCGACCAGCTGCGCAAGGGTGCGGCTACCAATGCGGTGCAGATTGCAGAACTGTTGATCGAGTACGGCTGCCTGAAAAGGTAAATATCCGGGAGACTCGTCTGGATGAGGTTTATTATCCAAAAGTTTGGCGGCACCTCGCTGGTTGATGAGGAATTGCGGAGCCGGGCGGCGGCCAGGGTAATAGAAGCCCGGGAAGAAGGGTATTGCCCCGTTGTGGTGGTTTCGGCCATCGGGCGCCGGGGCGAACCGTATGCCACCGACACATTGCTTTCTTTTGTCGGTGATGGGAAGCAGGAAGTGCCGCTCCGGGAAATGGACTTGCTTTTGTCCTGCGGTGAAATTATTTCCGGTGTGGTTATGGCTGCTGTCATTCGTAAGCAAGGCTATCCGGCGGTTTTCTTAACCGGCGACCGGGCCGGGATTATAACTGACGGCAGTTTTGGTGACGCCCGCATCTTAAGGGTGGACGTGCAAAACATTCTCAGGTATGCTGAAGAGGGGAAGGTTATAGTGGTAGCCGGTTTCCAGGGAGTTACCGAAGAAGGCGAGATAACTACCCTGGGCCGGGGCGGGAGCGACACCACCGCGGCGGCGCTGGGGGTGGCCTTAAACGCGGCCTGGATTGATATTTATACCGATGTGGAAGGGATCATGACCGCCGACCCGCGTATCGTTTCCGATGCCAGGCCTTTAGGGGTGGTTACCTATAATGAAATCTGTCAGCTGGCCAACGAGGGGGCCAGGGTGGTTCATCCCCGGGCGGTGGAAATTGCCATGCAAAAGGCCATTCCCCTGCGGGTTAAATGTACTTTCAGCGATACGCCGGGTACCCTGGTAACCAGCCATGGCGAGGTTTACAAGGGTTCTATCGACATTACCAGGGATCGTACCATTACCGGTATAACCTATATTCCCGATATTACGCAGGTAAAAATTCATACCGGGGACCATCCGGCCGGCTCCGGCGCCCAGATGAGGATATTCAAAGGGCTGGCTCTGGCCGGGATTAGCGTGGATTTTATCAATGTCCATCCGGAGACCGTTCTTTTTACAGTGAAAGATATGGTAGCAACAAAGGCGGTCCAGGTGCTGGAGAATCTGGGTTTTAATCCCGAGCTTCGGCCCGGGTGCGCCAAAGTGGCGGCGGTAGGCGCCGGCATGACCGGGGTGCCGGGGGTAATGGCAAAAATTGTGGAGGCCCTGGTGCTGGAAGGAGTACCGGTTTTGCAGTCGGCCGATTCGTATACCACCATCTGGGTGCTGGTTGAGGGTGAAGATATGGTAAAGAGCATTCGCGCCCTGCATCGCCAGTTTGGTTTAGGTATAGAATAAACAGCCGTTTAGCAGATAATTCTTTTGGAAGAAGGTGAATGTCTTGCGCAATGAATTCGGGCGGGTGCTTACGGCCATGATTACCCCATTTAACAAGAACCTGGAGGTAAATATCGAACAGGCCAGGAAACTGGCCCGCCACCTGGTTCAATCTGGTTCCGACGGACTGGTTATAGCCGGCACTACCGGTGAGTCTCCAACTTTAAGCAAGGAAGAAAAGATTGAGCTTTTCCGGGCAGTAGTAGAGGAAGTGGGAGGAAAGGCGGCAGTTATTGCCGGAACCGGTGGAAGTTCTACGACGGAAAGCATAGCTTTGACCAGGGCTGCCCAGCGGGTCGGAGTGGATGCGGTCATGCTGGTTGCCCCTTATTACAACAAGCCGTCGCAGGAAGGGCTTTACCGGCATTTCAAGGCTGTGGCGGAGAGCACCGAATTGCCCATTATTCTTTACAATATCCCGGGCCGGACGGCGATAAACGTTTTGCCCCAGACGGTGGTACGCCTGGCCAAAACAGAAAACATTGTGGCCATTAAAGAAGCCAGCGGCAGCCTGGATCAGGTCAGTGAATTGCGGCGCTCGCTGCCGGACGATTTCGCCATTTACAGTGGGGATGACTCAATTACCCTGCCCATCTTGGCTCTGGGCGGCAAAGGGGTAATCAGCGTGGCTTCCCACCTGGTGGGGTTGCGCATCCAGGAGATGGTTAATGCTTTTACGGCTGGCAACACTACCCTGGCGACGGAAATCCATTTAGAGCTTTTCCCCTTGTTTAAAGGACTCTTTATAACTACCAACCCGGCGCCGGTCAAGGCCGCGCTGAACCTGACCGGCTGGCAGGCCGGCAGTCCCCGTCTGCCGCTGGTGGAAGTCACCAGATCGGAAAAAGAAACAATTAAGACTATCCTGGAAGATTTAAGGTTAATGTAATTTGCCGTCCTCTTTAATTAAGGGCGGCTTGTTCTGCCTGATAAAATAAAGTATAATAAGTTTTGATTAATAAGAGCGCGTAAATTCGGTCGGTAATAATATCTTTCCCGCCTTCTCCTAATTATTTCACCGGTTTAATGAAGAGCGTCTATTATGAATCTATATTTCATCTACTAAGGTTAGGAGGTGCGGACTTGGCACGTGAACCAAAATTGTCCCTGATCCCGCTGGGAGGGCTTGGGGAAATCGGCAAAAACATGATGGTGGTGAGATTCGGGGAAGCTATTATGCTTATCGACTGTGGGTTGATGTTTCCGGAAGAAGGTATGCTGGGGATAGATATCGTCATCCCGGACATCAGTTACCTGCTTGACAACAAGGAATTTGTGCGGGGCATCGTGCTTACGCACGGGCATGAAGATCACATCGGCGCCCTGCCGTATATCTTGCGGCAAATCAAGGTTCCTGTTTATGGTACTAAGCTGACCCTTGGTATATTACAGGGGAAATTAAAAGAGCAGAATCTTGCCGGTGAGGCCGTATTACATACGGTAAAACCGCGTGACACGGTAGAAATCGGCCCCTTCAAGGTGGAATTTATCAGGGTTTCGCACAGTGTTCCGGATGCCGTGGCGGTGGCGGTGCATACCCCCATCGGTGTTGTTCTCCATACCGGTGATTTTAAAATCGACCATGCTCCGGTGGACGGTCAGGTTACGGATTTCCACCGCCTGGCCCAACTGGGGGACAGAGGTGTGCTGGTGCTGCTGTCGGATAGCACCAATGTTGAAAGACCCGGCTATACCATGTCCGAAAGTGTGGTCGGAAATACTTTTGATGAGGTTTTCCGCCAGTCGGAAGGCCGGGTGATTATTGCCACCTTTGCTTCCAACGTGCACCGTCTGCAGCAGGCCGTTCATTCGGCTGTCGAGCAGGGCCGCAAGGTAGCCGTGGTCGGCAGAAGCATGGTAAATGTGGTTAATATCGCCTGCGAACTGGGTTATCTTCACATTCCGGAAGGCACCCTGGTAGAACTGGAAGAGGCCAACCGGCTGCCTAAGAAGAAAGTGGTAATCTTGACCACGGGTTCTCAAGGTGAGCCGATGTCTGCTTTAACGCGGATGGCCATGTCCGATCACAGGCAGGTGGAAATTATCCCCGGTGATACCGTTATTATTGCGGCGACACCGATCCCGGGCAATGAAAAGCTGGTGGCCCGGATTATCGACCAGCTTTTCAAGCTGGGGGCGAATGTGATTTACGAGGCTGTTTCCGGGATCCATGTTTCAGGGCACCCCAGCCAGGAAGAATTGAAGTTGATGATTAACCTGGCGCGGCCCAAGTTTTTTGTGCCCGTTCATGGAGAATACCGCATGCTGATCAAACATGCCGGACTGGCGCGGGATGTCGGTATTGCGGCGGATCATATTTTTGTAGTTGAAAACGGGCAGGTGTTGGAGTTTACCCGCCGGATTGGAAGGATAGCCGGAAAAGTTACGGCCGGGCGGGTGCTGGTAGACGGCCTGGGGGTAGGGGATGTGGGCAATGTTGTGCTCCGGGACCGCCGCCAGTTGTCGCAGGACGGTATATTGATCGTGGTTTTAACCATCGATCAAGAAACCGGCCTGGTGGTGGCCGGGCCGGATATAGTGTCAAGGGGTTTTGTTTATGTCCGGGAATCTGAGAAACTTCTGGAAGAAGCCAGGGAAAAGGTTAAGTGCGCCCTGGAAAAGTGCGAGCAAAGGAAAATCTCGGAATGGTCGACGATAAAGTCCCAGGTAAGGGATGCTTTAAACCGGTTCCTTTATGAAAAAACCGGGAGAAGGCCGATGATTTTACCCATCATCATGGAAGTATAGCGTACACAGGCTTTAAGCCTGTGTGCATTCCTTATAACGGCGGTGCGATGAGCCATGGTTGCCGGTCTTTACGTTCATATTCCTTTTTGTCTCAAGAAATGCCATTACTGCGATTTTGTTTCTTATCCCTATGACGAAGAAGAGGCCCGCGCTTATTGTGATGCTCTGATTCAGGAGATCGGCCTGTACGGGGCGGAGCGCAAAGAGGTGGCGAGCATTTTTATCGGCGGCGGCACTCCCACCTGCCTGCCGGCAGGCAACCTGGCGGCTGTTCTGGAGGAAATAAACCGCTTTTTCAACTTGAGCCGGGGGATTGAGATAACTGTAGAAGCCAATCCCGGCACGGTGGATCTGGCCGGGCTGCGGGTGCTCCGGGCAGCCGGGGCGAACCGCTTAAGCCTGGGTATACAGGCTAGCCGGGACCGGCTGCTGCATGTGCTGGGCCGCGTTCACACTTCGGCAGAGGCGGTGGAGGCCGTACATGTGGCCAGGACGGCGGGCTTTGACAATTTAAACATTGATTTAATCTTCGGCATCCCCGGGCAGACTATGATTGACTGGCAGCAGACATTAAGGCAGATTGTGGATTTTGAACCGGAGCACGTGGCGGCTTACAATTTGCAGATAGAGGATGGCACTCCGCTTAAGCGGGCAGTTGCGCAGGGTAAGGTAACTCCCTGCCCGGAAGAGCTGGAACTGGCCATGTACCGGGAGGCAGTGGAATTCTTTGCGGCAAATGGTTTTATTCATTATGAGATTTCTAATTTTGCCCGTCCCGGCCGGGAATCTATCCATAATCTGGGTTATTGGCTTAATCGCCCTTATCTGGGGGTGGGAGCGGGGGCGCACTCTTACCTGGGAGGATGCCGGTTTGCCAATGTAACTGACATAACGTCTTATGTTGAGAAAATCGGAAGAGGGAACCTGCCGGTGGCATCCCGTGAAGTTATTCTTCCGGAAACGGAGATGGCCGAGACGGTTTTTTTAGGACTGCGCTTGATTCAAGGGCTTGATCTCCATGCTTTTTATCAGCGGTTCGGGCGACCGGTAAAGGAAATTTACCGGAATGAAATCGACCGGTTGATAAAATTGGGGTTGCTGGAGGATAATGAGGATTTTTTGAGGTTGACGCCAGCCGTCCTTCCGCTGGCAAACGAGGTATTTAAGGCTTTTGTATGATAGCGCTTGACAATTTATTGGGCAGGTGCTATTTTAGATAATGGAGTTTTAGCACTCATAAAGATAGAGTGCTAACAAGGAGGTGAACCGGTTTGGGGTAATTATGGATGACCGCAAACGGATGGTGCTTTCGGCTATTGTGAATGATTATATAGCCACTGCCGAGCCGGTAGGTTCACGTACTATTGTCAGGAAGTATAAATTAGGAGTGAGCCCGGCCACGGTTCGAAATGAAATGGCTGACCTGGAAGAACTGGGTTATGTTCAACAGCCGCATACTTCTGCCGGCCGGATTCCTTCGGATCGCGGCTACCGTTATTACGTGGATTATTTAATGCAGCAGCGGGAGTTGACCGGTGAAGAGGCGGCCTTGATCTGCAAGGAATACGAGTCCAAGGTTAAGGATATCGGTCAGGTTATTCAACGTACCGGCCAACTGTTGTCCCAGTTGACCCAGTGTGCCGCTATGGTACTGAAGCCGCAGTCCGGCATGTCTGCCTTTAAGCATATCCAACTGGTTCCCATATTTCAATCTAATGCCATCGTAATTGTGGTTATGGATACCGGAACGGTTCATAACCGGATGATTGACCTGCCGGAAAGTGTTACACCGGCCGATCTGGAGACTGTTTCCAGTGTGCTTAACGCCAAACTGCAAGGTCTTACAATGGAAAAAATTAAGCTTGTCTTGATCAAAGAGATTTATAATGAGCTGGTAGGGCACAGGCATTTTGTGGACCTGGCAATGGAACTGATTCAAGACAGCTTCTCCTTGAAAAGTGAGGATAAAGTTTACCTTGGCGGGGTATTTAATATTTTAAACCAGCCGGAGTTTCATAACGTGGAAAAGGTAAAGACCCTGCTCAGTTTGCTGGAGCAGGAAGAACAGTTATGTAGTTTACTGGCTGTTAAGGAAAATACCGGTGCGGTTACTGTCCGTATCGGCGGTGAGATTAACCACAAAGATATCCAGGAATGCAGTATGGTTACCGCTTCCTATCAGGTTGGTGACCGGGTGGTCGGCTCTATCGGCGTGCTTGGCCCTACCCGGATGGAATATGCTAAGGTAATAGGCATTATAGATTTTATGCGAAAGAGCCTTTCACAGGCATTGGAGCGTGTTTTCCAGGGCTGAGAGGAGGAGTAATTGTTTGAGTTTGAAAAAGGAAGCAAGTACGGGGTCGGAGGTAGATGAGAAGCTGGCGGCCCTGATGACCAACGCCAACGCCATCCGGGCCATTACCTCGGCGGTAGAGGGCACGCTCGGGCCCAAGGGTTTGGATACCATGCTGGTGGATAAATTTGGTGAAGTGGTTATTACCAACGACGGGGTGACCATTCTGTCCATGATGGAAGCCAACCACCCGGCGGCCAGGATGTTGATTAATATTGCCAGGGCTCAGCAGGAGGAAGTGGGAGACGGCACCACCACGGCTACCGTCATGGCGGGTACCCTTGTCGCTTCTGGAGTAGAACAGGTGGTCAGAGGGGTGCCGGTAGCCAGGGTAATTGAAGGCCTGCGTATTGGCTTGAAACGGGCGCTGGCGGTGATGCAGGAGCACTCCCGGCCGGTAGCCGGGCTGGGCGATCCATTGATCCGCCAGGCTGCCCTGGTGGCCGGCCGAAACCGTGAAGATATTGCCGACCTGGTGGTAAAAGCGGCTGTGCTGATTGGTGAAGAGAAACTAAGGGATATTTCCTTTAAATTTTCAGATGCCATAATGGCCAGAGAAGGAGCGGAAAATCAGGTCTTTATGGGCACAATCATTAACAAAGAGCGGATGGGCCGGCAGATGCCGAAGGAATTGGAGCGGGTTAAGGTACTGGTAGTTGATGATGCTCTGGAACCCGAGCAAATTGAAGGTGAAGCGTTGAGGACGGAGGCCGGGGTTGCCCGTTATTTAGAATTGCGGGCTGAATTTAAGGAGAATATCCAAAAAATTGTCGATCTGGGCGTTGGGCTTGTGCTGGTCGACAGGGGTGTAGATGATGCCGCTGAGGAAATTTTAACTGATGCGGGAGTGATGGTAATCCAGCGTGTGCCTAATAAAGAGCTGCGCAAAGCAGCTGAACATACCGGCGCCAGGATAATTAAGAGAACCGGGTTAAAAAAAAGTGCAGTTGAGTTGGGCGGGTGCCTGGGTTATGCCGGCCGTGTTTCCAGTAACGAAAAGCTGGAACAGGTATGGGTGTTGGATGGCGGCGGCAAACCCATGGCCACTGTGTTGGTGGGAGCGGCTACGGCCGAGGTGGTGGGAGAAAGGGAGCGCATTGCCAGAGATGCCGCTGCCTCAGTGCAGGCTGCGGTGAGAGGGGGAGTAGTCGCTGGTGGCGGCTCCCTGGAACTGGCTGCGGCCCGGGAGGTAGAGAAGGTGCGGGAAAGCACACGAGGCATGGCGGCTTACGGAGTAGACTGCGTGGTAGAATCGTTGAAACGGCCGATGGCCCAAATTGTAGCCAATGCCGGCTTTAATCCGTTAGAGAAGCTTGGTGATGTTAACGCTGTTCAGGCAGAAACCGGCAGTTATTCCCTGGCGGTTGATTGTGATACCGGCCAGGTGGCCGATATGTATGAGTTGGGTATTATTGACCCGGCGCCGGTAAAGGCTTATGCGCTTAAGGCAGCCGGTGAAGTAGCGGAAGCGATCCTGCGCATAGACACCATTATCAAAAAACGGGAAGAAAAAGTAATGTTTGGTCAGGATACCGGGCAGGCATAGTTTTTTGGAGTGGAGGTGAACTTGCTTTGGGTAATATAGATTTGGAAGGTAAGGAAACAAGTGATGAATTGGCGGAAAAGGATATTTCAGCAAAGGGAGAAACAGCCGGTCAAAAGCTTACGGAAGTGGAAGCTGATGCCGGAATGAAAACAGATTTAGTTGAGACCGTGCTGGAAGCGGAAGTGGAAGCAGAAGCACAGCCCGATCCAGCGGCGCTGGCAGAAGAATACTATAACCGCCTGATCCGGCTTCAGGCCGACTTTGAAAATTTCCGGCGGCGAGCCAGGCAGGAAAAAGAAAATTTATGGAAGTACGCGGCAGAGCATCTGGTGGTAGCTCTCCTGCCGGTGCTGGATAATTTCGAGCGGGCTTTAGAAGCCGGGGGTGAATCAGTGGAAGATTTTAAAGCCGGTATAGAGATGATCTACAGGCAGTTTCAAGACGTGTTGAGAGCGGAAGGACTGTCTCCCATACCGGCGGTTGGCGAGCAGTTTGATCCGGCCAGGCATGAAGCAGTAATTCAAGAGGAAAGCGCTGATTACCCGGAAAATACGGTGCTCGCAGAATTAAGGCGGGGTTATTGCCTGAAGGATAAGGTAATCCGGCCGGTTTTGGTTAAGATTGCGAAGAAGCTGGAGATAACTGAGCAGGAGGTCGAATAGAATGGCTAAGGTGATTGGAATTGATTTGGGTACTACCAACTCCTGTGTGGCGGTGATGGAAGGTGGGGAGGCAGTAGTTATTCCTAACGCCGAAGGGTCCAGAACCACTCCTTCGGTAGTTGGTTTTTCCAAAACCGGCGAGCGGCTGGTAGGGCAGGTAGCCAAACGTCAGGCGGTAAGCAACCCGGATCGCACGGTTAGTTCCATCAAGCGCCAGATGGGTTCAGACTATAAAGTAACTGTTGACGGTAAAAATTATACCCCGCAAGAGATTTCGGCCATGATCTTACAAAAGTTAAAGACTGATGCGGAGGCTTACCTGGGTGAGAAAGTGGAAAAAGCAGTCATTACCGTACCTGCTTATTTCAGCGATGCGCAGCGCCAGGCCACCAAGGATGCCGGAAAGATTGCCGGGCTGGAAGTGCTCAGAATTATTAATGAGCCTACGGCGGCAGCCCTGGCCTACGGGTTGGATAAAGAAGAGGGTCAGACCATCCTGGTTTTTGACCTGGGTGGGGGCACCTTTGACGTGTCCATACTGGAATTGGGCGATGGTGTGTTTGAGGTTAAGTCCACCAGTGGTAACAACCGTTTGGGGGGGGATGATTTCGACCAGCGGGTTATGGATTACCTGGCGGATGAGTTCAAAAAAGAAACCGGTATTGATCTGCGCAAAGACCGGATGGCCATGCAACGCTTGAAAGAAGCAGCGGAGAAGGCCAAGATCGAGCTTTCCGGTGTGCTTACTGCCAGTATTAATTTACCCTTTATTTCAGCTGATGCCGATGGCCCCAAGCACCTGGATATGACCATGACCAGGGCGAAATTTGAAGAGCTTACGGCTGACCTGGTAGAAAAGACAATGGGACCGACTCGTCAGGCTTTATCTGATTCCGGCTTGCAGCCGAAAAATATTGATAAGGTATTGCTGGTAGGAGGAGCTACCCGGATGCCTTCGGTGCAAGAGGCTATCCGCAGGTTTTTAGATAAGGAGCCCCATAAGGGCATCAACCCTGACGAGTGTGTGGCCGTCGGGGCGGCCATTCAGGCCGGGGTGCTGGCCGGCGAGGTAAAAGATGTCGTGCTTTTGGATGTTACGCCGCTGTCTCTCGGGATTGAAACCCTGGGCAGTGTCTGTACCAGGCTGATCGAGCGGAATACCACCATTCCGACTTCTAAAAGCCAGATCTTTTCCACTGCCGCTGACGGCCAGACCACGGTGGATATTCATGTGTTGCAGGGTGAGAGGCCTATGGCAGCAGACAACAAGACTCTGGGACGGTTCCAGTTGACCGGCATTCCACCGGCGCCCAGAGGTGTGCCGCAGATTGAAGTTAAATTTGACATCGACGCAAACGGTATTGTCAATGTATCGGCTAAAGACCTTGGTACGGGCAAAGCTCAGAGCATGACCATTACTGCTTCTACCAACCTTACTGAAGAGGAAGTCGAGCGTATGGTCAAGGAGGCCGAAAAATGTGCTGAAGAAGATAAAAAGCGAAAGGAAGAAGTAGAGATTCGCAACCAGGCCGACAGTATGGCCTATCAAGCCGAAAAAACCCTTAAAGAGATAAAGGATAACGCTGATCCCGGCATGGTCGAGCGGCTCGAAAAGGCCGTCGGCGAACTGAAAGAAACCTTAAAGGGCGACAATATCCAGCTCATCAAAGAGAAGATGGAAGCCGTAACCGGACCTCTTTATGAGCTGACGGCGGCAATGTACCAGAAAACCGGCGGGCAGCCCGGTGATCAGACCGGCCAGACGAAACAGGAAGGTTCCGGCCAG